>CAIVLE010000184.1 GCA_903906635.1 uncultured Burkholderiales bacterium
CTGCATTCAAATAACAGTTCAGTTACCGAAAGCAAGCTGGTGTGTCGTCATTAACCGGCCCTTCTGTGCAATAAAAACCATTTTTGTTAAATCTCATTGCACAGCCTGTAATTGCAATCACGACTGTCAAAAACGCATTAATTCGTCTAATAAACTTTATTTATGGCCCTTTAAAGATGCCGTTTTCACCAGCTCGTAGAGTTCTGGCAAGTCGTTGCAAATGGTTTTCCAGACCATTTCAAAATCCACCTTGTCATAACCATGCGAAACGCGATTACGCATGGCATACATGACTTGCCATGGAATGGCATCGTTTTGAGCGGCAAAAGCAGGGTCTACACGCTGGATGTAGTTGACGCCTCACCAATGATCTCGATGTTGCGGATCACGGCATCCTGGACAAGTTTGCTAGCCATGAAAGCCATTTCGTCCATGTCAAAGACATATTCTTCAATACGCTCGATGGCAACAAGAATATGGCTGAGGTAATCGGGCACTCGCAATGCTTTGTTCATACAGGTGCCGCCTCGGCCAAAACAGCGCTACGGAACTTATCGGGCAGGGCTTTTGGTGTCAGCACATCGACTGCCACACCTAAGAGTTTTTCCAGCTCAACTTGAATCCTAGCCACGTCCATCAGCGTCGTGTTCGGAGTAGGGTCGATCAAGATGTCCAGGTCGCTGCCTTCCTTGTCGTCACCATGGAGTACGGAGCCGAAAACGCGGGCATTGCAGGCGCGATGACGCTCAACAACGGTGCGAATGGCCGCACGGTTTCTTTGAAGGGCAAGAGATGGCTTCATAAGTGTTCTACAACGTTGAAATCCGATTTCATCGTAGCTTGCTTTGACTTGCAATTCAACGACAAAATCCGAATTAACTTAAATTTCTCGTCGTACTTCGCCATGAAAAACACCCCAAAGGTTGGATCGGTGTCCAACTTTTGGGGTGCAGTTTAGTCAAGCTGACTTTTCTGAATCTTTGTTCAAGCTTTAATAGTTGCCGCCGCGGTTACCGTCGTAACCTCCGCCGAAGCCCCCGCTTCGTGGAGGGCGTGCTTCCATTGGGCGGGCGATGTTCACTGTCAGGTCACGGCCACCCATGTTCTTGCCGTGCAGGCCTTGGATGGCAGCCTCGGCTTCTTGGCTGTTGGACATTTCGACAAATCCAAAGCCTTTGGAGCGACCGGTGTCACGCTCCATCATCACCTTGGCAGACTGCACTTGGCCAAAGGCAGAGAATTGTTGGACAAGATCGTCATCACGAACCGAATAGGTCAAATTGCCGACATAAAGTTTGCTACTCATTTGGAGTCTTTCAAAAAAAAGCGCCTTGCGATTGCATTGGCGCAGGTTAAAAACAGAGAGGGAGAGAGTTGAGGATTCAAGCCAAAGAGCTGGGATTGATCAACCAATTGCGACCTTGCGCGGCTGCATACATCAGCGCGCTGTCCTGACATTTGAATTCAGGCTTGAAGGTGTAAATGCGGTCATTCGTTTGAGATCCCTCACCCCTGCGGATGGAGAGAACGGCCGTGTGATGACCCGCGTCGTGTGACCGGCTAAGCGGTGTGATCCGAAAATTGCCGGCGGCAAACGGATGTGAAGAAGCAAATGACATGAAAACCAATGATGTTCGAGCGCTCAGCGCCCGGATCCATGTCGTTGAAAAATACAACGACACATGATCGTTGGCGACGGTGTAAAGGTCACCAGAAAAAGCTTGCCTATGGAGAAAGTCAGACCACCAGTGGGATCCCTGATCGTCAGGGGTGGTGGAGGTGTGCGGTGTTGGGAGTACCGCTACTCAGATCGAACTTGGTTACAGCATGAGCTAGCAAAATTGCTGCAACATCCGTAATGTAACTGAGTTATCGGGTTCGCACAACAAGTATCTCGATCTCATGCAACAAGCACGGGGGCAAGCCTACCCTGATGACTTGACCCTGATCAACACCGCCAGCGCTTTAAAGCCTAATATGGAGCCTCGGTTTAAATGCTTCATCAAGCGAGTCATCCACACCCGTGAGTCTGCGAACTATGCCTACCTCCACAGCACCCTGCATTCCCACCATCGACGTCTCAAGCCTGGCCACGGGCTTGGCTTACAACACCCAAGCGGCCTTGTCGGTCGGGCAAACCATTGACGACACCTGCAAAAACATCGGTTTTCTCTTGGTCACAGGGCATGGTGTGGCGCCCCAAACCAAAGCCAATTTACTGGCCAAGATGAAAGAGTTTTTCGACTTGCCCATCTCAGAAAAAGAAAAAATTGCGATCGGCAAGAGCCCCGTGCACCGGGGCTATGTGGGGATGGGGCTTGAAGATTTGCAAGGCGCTTTGGCCCATGAGGCCTTGGGCACCACCTTCGGTGCAGGCGATGTGAAGGAGTCGATTGATTCGGGCACCGAAGACGGCCCCAACCACCCGGAGGTGTTGGCCGGCACACCTTTGCACGGCCCCAACCAGCTGCCTGAATTACCAGGCTTTCGTCAAGCTTGGCAAGCCTACTTTGATGAGGTGTACGAAGCGGCCCGTCGCATCCAACGTGGCATTGCCATTGCGTTACGCCTGGACGCCAATTTCTTTGAAGATTTACCTGGCTACCCGCTGCTGAACCTTCGCATGCTGCATTACCCCCCTGAGAGTCGCATCAACACCGAGGACGGGCGCATTGGGTGCGGCGCGCACACCGATTACGGAACCATCACCGTGTTGTCAGACGATGGCGTAGGCGGCCTGCAAGTCAAACCCCGGGAGGGTGATTGGATTGACGTCACCATTCCCGAGAACCACCTGGTGGTCAATCTGGCGGACTTGCTGTCGATCTGGACCAATGACAGGTATGTCTCCAACCCGCATCGCGTGGTCAACCCCGCCAACACACACCGCTACTCCATCCCCTTGTTTGTCACACCCCCCTACCATTTGAAGATTGAGACATTGGCCACGTGCTTGCGTCCCGGGGAACGCCCCAAACATGCACCGCTGATTTCTGGGCAATACCTGCAAAGCCGATTTGACGGCACGCACACCTACCGCAATGCGTTGATGCAAGACCAAGACCATGGCTAACGCTCAAAACCCCTTAGGCTGCGCCTTGTAGGGCGCCAGATAGAATTTAAAAATCTAACCAGGAGTCAAGCATGCGTCTTCGCCGCCTCACCACCCACTTGCTTTTTTGTGTTCTGACTGCCACGCTGTCCTTGTCTGAGGCAGCGGATCTGAAAATCGGCGTGGGCGCCGACGTGACGTCCATGGATCCGCATTACGTGAACTTGTTTCCCAACAATGGCGTGGCAGAGCACATCTACAACAAGCTCGTGACCCTGGACTCTGACTCACGCCTCATCCCAGATTTGGCCGAGTCTTGGAAAGCCATTGACCCCACCACTTGGGAATTCAAGTTACGCAAAGGCGTGAAGTTCCACGATGGTGGCGAGTTCACTGCAGCCGATGTGATCTTTTCGTTCGAGCGGGTTGGCAAAATCCCCAACAGCCCAGGCCCCTTCACGGTTTACACCAAAGCGATTGCTTCCAGCGAAGTGGTCGATAACTACACCATTCGTTTCAAAACTGCCGCGCCTTACCCTCTGCTGCCTAACGATTTGTCCACGATTTACATCGTGTCCAAGAAGGTCGCAGCCACTGCCACGACCGAGGACTTCAATGCTGGCAAAGTCAACATTGGCACAGGCCCCTTCAAGTTCGTCGAATTCAAACGGTCTGATCGCATTGAACTCTCACGCAACGACGGTTATTGGGGCAAAAAACCTGCTTGGGAAAAAGTCACCCTGCGCATCTTGCCCAACGACCCCACGCGCCTAGCGGCCCTGCTCTCGGGTGACGTGGACGCAATTGAAAACATTCCGACCCCCGACTTGGCCAAGATCAAGACCAATGCCAATTTGCTGACCTTCACCAAGACATCGCACCGCATCATTTTTTTCAACTTGGATCAGCAGCGTGACCAAACGCCTTTCGTCACCGACAAGGACGGCAAGCCTTTAGAGAAAAATCCGTTCAAAGATCTCAAGGTTCGCCAAGCGATCTCCAAAGCCATTGACCGCGAAGCCATCAAGACGCGCGTGATGGAAGGCCTGTCGTTGCCCACGGGTAACTTGGTGCCTTCACCGATGTTTGGCCACGTGCCGGCCCTCACACCAGAAAAGTACGACTTGGAAGGCGCCAAAAAACTGCTGGCTGAAGCGGGTTACCCCAACGGTTTCAACCTCACCTTGCATGCGCCAAACAACCGCTACGTCAATGACGATCAGATCGCTCAAACGGTGGCACAAATGTTGACGCGTGCCGGCATCGCCACCAAAGTGGTGACCATGCCCATGGGCGTGTACCTGGGACACGCCTCCAAGCTCGAGTACTCCTTCACCATGTTGGGCTGGGGCGCATCGACCGGGGAGTCGTCTTCCGCTTTGCGCCCGCTGCTGGCCACCTTCACACCTGACAAAGGCTTGGGGGGCTTTAACTGGGGCCGCTACTCCAACCCCACCATGGACGGCGTGCTGGCCAAGGCCATGGCAACGATCGACGACAAGGAGCGTGAAGCCTTGCTGCAGCGCGCAGCCACCCTGTCGATGAAAGACATTGGGATCTTGCCAATTCACCACCAAATCAACACTTGGGCCACCAAGAAAGGGGTCTCTTACACCCCGAGGACTGACGAATACACACTGGCGCAAGAATTTCAAGCCAAGTAACCCGGTGGTGAAAATCCAAGCCACCTCTGAGCGGGTGGCTTTCTTTTCAGGTACATGTTCACGTTCATTTTTAAACGCCTAGGCGAGAGTTTTCTTGTCCTGCTTGTGATGTCCTTGTTGGTCTTCACGGGGGTCTTTGCGATCGGCAATCCGGTGGCGCTGTTGATCTCGCCTGAGGCGACGCCCCAAGACATCCAACAAGTCACCCAAGCACTTGGATTAGACAAGCCGCTTTGGGAGCAGTATTTTTATTTCCTCAAACAAGTGCTCCACGGCGACCTGGGCCGGTCCTTCATGTTCAGCACTCCTGCCATTGAGTTGTTGCTCAACAGGATGCCTGCCACCTTGGAGTTGGCCATTGCGGCCATGGTCATCGCCACGGTGCTGGGAATCCCATTGGGATTGGTCGCGGGTTTGAAAGCTGACACGTGGGTGGGCAAGAGCATCATGACGGCATCGATCTTGGGCTTTTCTTTGCCCACCTTTTGGGTGGGTCTGGTGCTCATCATGTTCTTTTCTGTGGAGCTCGGTTGGCTGCCCTCCAGTGGCCGTGGTCCAACGTCCGTCTGGTTGGGTGTCCCGGTGAGTTTCTTGTCTTGGGAAGGCCTTCAACACCTGATCTTGCCCGCGTTGAATTTGGCACTCTTCAAACTGGCCTTGATCATCCGCTTGACCCGCGCCGGTACACAAGAAGCCCTGCTGCAAGACTATGTCAAATACGCACGGGCCAAGGGGCTGCGCGCGCGACGCATCATCGGTGTCCATGTGCTGAAAAACATCCTGATCCCCATTGTCACCGTGCTGGGTCTTGAATTCGGCTCGGTGGTTGCCTTTGCCATTGTCACGGAGTCGATTTTTGCGTGGCCAGGCATGGGCAAACTGCTGATCGACTCCATCAACAACCTCGACCGACCGGTGATCGTGGCCTACCTGTGCCTGATCGTGGTCTTTTTTGTGACCATCAACTTACTGGTGGACCTTGCCTATGCAGGGCTGGATCCTCGCGTACGACTTGGGACATCGGCCAGATGACGACCAAGGCTATTGCTCACCCTGCCTCGCCTGCTCGCAAGCTTTGGGATAAGTTTTGCTCAGACAAGATGGCGCTCGCGGGCTTGCTGGTCTTGGGCTTGCTCGTCTTGATCGCCTTGTGTGCCCCTTGGCTGGTGCCACAAAACCCCTACGATTTGGCGCAACTCGATATTTTGGATGCCCGCCTGCCACCGGGCTCTCAGTCTGTGGACGACAAGATGCTTTACGTGTTGGGCACAGACGACCAAGGACGGGACATGTTTTCCGCCATTGTGTATGGCATGCGCATTTCTTTGGGGGTGGGCCTGGCTTCAACCCTTTGCGCATTGCTCTTGGGTTTGACCTTGGGGCTCACAGCTGCCTACCTTGGAGGGAAAACCGACAGCGTGATCATGCGCATGGTGGACATTCAATTGTCGTTTCCGACCATCCTCATCGCGCTGATCTTGCTGGCTGTCTTTGGCCAAGGTCTGGGCAAAATCATCTTGGCATTGGTCACGGTGCAGTGGGCGTATTACGCCCGCACTGTGCGCTCTGCGGCACTGGTGGAGATGGGCAAGGAATATATCGAAGCGGCGCGCTGTCTTGACCTGAGCCATCGCCACATCATCGTTCACCACTTGCTGCCTAACTGCATGGCCCCGCTCATTGTGGTGGCTGCCATGCAAATTGCAGCCGCCATCGCTCTGGAAGCCACCTTGTCTTTTTTGGGTCTGGGTCTGCCGATCACCGAGCCCTCGCTTGGGTTGCTGATCTCAAATGGCTACGCCTATCTGATGTCAGGCAAATACTGGATCAGCTTCTTCCCGGGACTGGCATTGCTGGTGATGATCGTGAGCATCAACTTGGTCGCGGATCGCCTGCGCGATGCCCTCAACCCCAGATTGCAAAAGCAGTGAGCGCATGCCAGACAACGCATTCCAACCGATGAGCGACACACGCCTGAAGATTGACAACCTGGTCACCGAATTTGTCACGGCTGACGGGGTGGTTCGTGCCCTAGATCACGTGAGCTTTGAATTAAAAGCAGGCCAGATCATGGGGCTGGTGGGTGAGTCGGGCTCGGGCAAGTCGCTCACCGGTTTTTCCATCATGGGTTTGCTGGATGCGCCTGGGCGCATCGCCTCGGGGCGCATCATGTTGGGCGAGCAAGACATTCGCACCATGACAGCTGAGCAGCTGCGACATATGCGAGGCAACCGCATGGCGATGATTTTTCAAGACCCCATGATGACGCTCAACCCGGTCATGAAAATTTCGGCCCAAATGGTCGAGGCTATTCAAGCGCACCGCACGATTTCAAAATCAGATGCGATCCACGAGTGCCGAGCAGCCTTGGCCATGGTCGGTATTGCGTCTCCCGACGAAAGACTTCAGGCCTACCCCCATCAGTTGTCTGGCGGCATGCGCCAGCGCGTGGCCATCGCGATTGCTTTGCTGAACAAACCCGATGTGATCATTGCCGACGAGCCCACAACGGCCTTGGACGTCACGATCCAAGGACAAATATTGGCTGAAATTCAAAAGATCTGCCGCCAAACTTCCACCGCAGCGATTTGGATCACACACGACTTGTCTGTCGTCTCCGGACTTGCCGACCACATCAGTGTGATGTACGCCGGAAAAATCGTCGAACAAGGAACCAGTGCCCAGGTGCTGGGTAACCCCGCCCATCCCTACACCCGTGGGTTGATTCGCTCGGTTCCCGCGTTCAACCCACCCCACCAACCGCTGTATCAAATACCAGGCATGGCCCCCGCTTTGTCCCAGTTGTCAGCGGCTTGTGCCTTCCAGCCCCGCTGCGAGAGGTCTTCAGCGGCCTGTGCCAGCTCGCCTCATGTGAGCTCGCTCGGCACGGACCACGCGATACGCTGCTTTCACCCGTACCGTGAACCTGTGGAGTTTGCGGGATGAACAATCAACACCCCTTGCTGGCCCTGGCTGACGTCACCAAGCGTTTTGGAGAGCCCCTCTCGCTGGTGCAGCGTGGGCTCAATTTGCTGGGGGCCAACTACCAAGCGCACCCTGTGCACGCCGTCGAGCGGGTGAGTCTGAGCGTGAAGAAAAAGGAAGTCGTCGCTTTGGTGGGGGAATCAGGTTGCGGCAAGTCCACTCTGGCCAGACTCGCGGTCGGTTTGATCCAACCTGACTCGGGCACGCGCAGTTGGTTAGGACACAACATGGATGCGATGTCATCTGAGCAGCAGCACGCCACGCGGCTGTCTATTCAGATGATTTTTCAAGATCCTTATGCATCGCTGAATCCGCGCATGCGCGCCATCGATTCAGTCACTCAGGCGCCCCTGCACCACGGCTTGATCAGTGCGAGTGAACAGACAGAATTTGCACATGCTCTCTTTGCCAAGGTTGGACTGGCGCCTGAGTTGTTAGAACGCTACCCCCATCAACTCTCGGGCGGTCAACGCAGCCGCCTGGGGATTGCACGCGCCTTGGCGGTGAACCCTCAATTGTTGGTGTGCGACGAAGCGGTCGCCGCACTCGATGTGTCCATTCAAGCGCAAGTGCTCAATTTGTTCATGCAACTGCGCGCTGATTTGGATTTGACTTACCTCTTCATCAGCCATGATTTGGGCGTGGTTCGTCACTTGGCAGATCGTGTGGTCATCATGTATTTGGGCCGGGTGGTGGAACAAGGCCCAAGCTCAGAGATATTTTCAAGAGCCAACCACCCTTACACCCAAGCACTGCTGGCTGAAATGCCCACCCTGAGTCTTGAGCGCAAGACTTACCACCCCGTCAGCGGTGAAATGCCCTCGCCCATGCACCCTCCACCAGGGTGCCATTTCCATCCCCGGTGCCCACACGCCACCCCACAGTGCGCCCAAGAGGCACCACTTCTGCGCGAGATCGCGCCTGGCCACCGCTCAGCGTGTCATTTGAATGGCGCGCCCTAACGAGGATAGAACCCCATGACAAGCCCCAGCCACACCGAGTCCACCCTTGAACTGCTGAAAACCTTGGTCGCATTTGATACGACCAGCCGAGAATCCAATCTGGGCTTGATTGAGTTCGTCAGAGACCACCTGTCTTCACTTGGCATTGCCTCAAGGCTGTCATACGATGCTCAGCGAAAAAAGGCCAATTTATTTGCCACGATCGGTGACATGCCGGGTCGTGGCATTGTGCTGTGCGGACACACCGATGTGGTGCCTGTGGATGGTCAGGCGTGGGACACAGACCCGTTCAAAGCGCACATCGCCGACGGAAAAGTTTTTGGCCGAGGTGCGGTCGACATGAAAGGGTTCATCGCCGCGTCTCTTGCCATGGTCCCGTCCTACCTGGCGAGTGCGTTGCTGCAGCCTGTGCACTTGGCTTTGACCTACGATGAAGAAATTGGCTGCATTGGCGTTCAAACCTTGATCCGAGACCTGGAGGCCGCCAACATCCGGCCTGCAGGCTGTTTTGTGGGTGAACCCACTCGCATGCAGGTGATGACTGGGCACAAGGGCATGCGCGTGACCCGCTGCAAATTGAGGGGTCTAGAGGCTCACTCTTCGATGGCACCACAAGCGGTGAACGCCATTGAGTACGCGGCACGCATGATTGACAAAATCCGACAGCTCGCGCAGGGACTGCAAACGCATGGGCCTTTTGATCCTGTTTTCAAAATCCCACACACCACCTTGCAAACCGGTCTGATTCAAGGCGGATCAGCGCCCAACATCGTGGCCAAGGATTGTGAATTTGTGTTCGATTGCCGTACCCTGCCACAGAGCAATTCGGATGAACTGATCGATCAAATTCAGGCCTACGCAGAAAACCTCATGTTGGAGATGAAGAAAATTTATCCACAGTCTGACATCTCTTTTGAAACCCTGGCCAATGCCGCTCCCTTGGCCACCGCGGAGGACTCCCCCATCACGTACCTGGGCACTGCGTTGGCACGCAACAACTTGCTTGGGCGTGTCTCGTTTGCCACCGATGCAGGATGGCTGCACCAGGCGGGCATTGCCTGTGTGGTGGTGGGGCCCGGGGACATTGAAGTCGCGCACAAGCCCAACGAGTTCATCGAAATCAGTCAACTTGAAGAATGCTTGGGCTTTTTAGACCGCTTGCGCGAGCGCATGACCCAAGAAGTGCTGCTGGGCTGAAGCACCCAGATGGCTTCACGCAAACATCCAACCCGCCAAATGGGTGGGCCCCACCATGCCAGACCACATTTTTTGAGCCGGCGTGTCACTTCCTGCGCCACTGGCCACCATCAAAGGGATGAGATGTTCCTCCCGCGGGTGTGACGCGCGCCCGCCTGGCGCGTTGGCCCACTGAGAGAGATGTTCGGTGCGGTGCTTCCAATCGCCATCCAGTGCCCCATCAAGCCAGTGATGAAACGCCAGTGATGCAGGCCCGCCCTCACTGAAATGGCGCAGGTTGTGAAAACTCATGCCACTGCCCACCACCAACACACCGTCCTCTCGCAAGGCTTGTAAGGCCTGTCCCAGATGGCAATGCAGCACCGGGTCGAGGCTGTGGTGCAAGGACATGGCCACTACCGGCACATCGGCCTGGGGGAACATCACCTTCAGCGGCACAAACACGCCGTGATCCCAGCCGTAGTCAGCATCGACCCGTGCAGGCAAGCCCGCTTGTCTGAGCAAGTCTGCGGCTTGTGCGGCCAACTCGGGGCGGCCTGCTGCGGGGTATTGCAAAGCATAGGTCTCGGGCGGAAAGCCGTAATAGTCGTAAATCAGCTCTGGACGCGCGCCTCCTGTGAAGCTTGGGACCTCGGTCTCCCAATGCGCGGTCACGATCAGGATGGCCTTGGGGGTGGCGGGCAAGCTCGCGCGGATGCTGCGCAAGAAATCTTCTGTGGCTTGGTAACGCGCTTTGCGCTCGCCTTGCATGAAGAAAGAGGGTCCCCCGCCGTGGGGCAAATACATGGCGGGCATGCGCGTGGGTGCAAGGCGTTGGGTCATGGAGTGAACAAAGGAAAGGTTGGCGCTTGAGGCGTTACGGGTAGGGCTCTAAGGCTAGGGCACTAAGGCTAGGGCTTTAGGGTTGGTGCGTTAGGGGTGACGGGTTGCTGGTGGCGTGTTGCTGCTGGCCTGTCACTGGTCGATCTGGAGGTTGACGTCTTTGACCAACTTGGACCACTTGGTCACTTCAGATTTTAAGAACTCATCAAACTGCTGCGCCGTGATCGGCGTGGCCTCTGCGGCCATCTCGGCCAAGCGTTTGGTGATGTCGGGCTGCGTCAAAGCCTCGTTGAGGGCTTTGTTGAGTTTGGTGATCACCGCTTCAGGTGTTTTGGCAGGGGCACACAAGCCCCACCACTGAACGGCGCTGAAACCAGCAAAGCCCATCTCTGCCACAGTGGGCACATCGGGCAGCAAAGGGTCTCGCTTGGGAGAGGCCACGGCCAAAGCCCGTAACTTGCCAGCCTTGATGTAGGGCAAGGCGGTGGTGAGGCTGGGGAACATGGCGTCGACCTGGCCACTTAGCAAGTCTTGGATGGCGGGTGCTGCGCCTTTGTAGGGCACATGTACCAAGCCCACTTTGGCTTGGTTTTCCAAGTACTCCATGATGAGGTGGGTGGCCGAGCCACTGCCTGCGGACGAATAGCTCATGGCGCCAGGCTTGCTACGGGCCAAGGCCAAAAACTCTGACAGGGTTTTGGCTTTGTTTTTCTCCCCCACCACCAACACGTTGGAGGTACGAGCCATCATGCCCACGGGCGTGAAGTCAAGGATCGGATCGTATTTGAGCTTGAGCACGGCGGGATTGGTGCTGTGCGTGGCCACAAAGCATTGCATCAAGGTGTAGCCATCAGGCGCGGCGCGAGCCACCTCCAGTGCAGCCAACGAACCGGATGCACCGGCCTTGTTGTCGATGATGATGGAGGTGCCCAGCACGTGCGACATTTTGTCGCTCACCATGCGTGCCACCATGTCTGCCCCGCCCCCGGGTGCCACTGGCACGATGACTTTGATGACACGGCTAGGAAACGGCGTCTGTGCCAGACACGCCAAGTGCAAGCCGGCCACGACCAAACAGGCTCCGCCCAGTCGAGCCAAGGATGAGGAAAAATTGTGCATAAGAGGTAAATTCTGACCGCAAACAATTGCAGTACTATTGGGTTAATTCTGAATCCTTCTTTGTCATGAAAAAAATCATCTCTGCCCTTGCTTGCATCGCCTGTGTTGCCTTCTTGGCAGGTTGCTCGAGCGCCATGCCCAAAGTGGACAAATCTGCCACCGCGCTAGAGGGGGTCAAAAGCATTGCACTGATTGCACCACGCGAGCCATGGGCTTACTCGGTGATGAAGTTTGCCGACCCAGGGTTGGTGTTCACCACCCTGGACATCGAGGTCAAGGTCAACGATTCAGTGCGCCAGCAAGGCCAGTTGACCGAGATGCTCAAGCGCAAAAACTTCTCTTTTTCAAGTGAGCTGACTACACAAATCGCCACCCAGCTGCGCAATGCTGGCTACCAAGTGACGGTGCAAGACGGGCCTTGGGTGCAGTCCAACCAAGGCTATTCGCTCAAGTTTGCAGACATTCAATCCAAGGCCGATGCGGTGCTGGTGGTGGCGCCCACGGTGATGGGTTTTGTGTTTTTGCGGGACGTCAAAGCCTACGCGCCTACTATCACCACCCGCGTGACACTGCTCAACAAAGACAAAACGCGCATTCTGTACCAAGGTTATTTGGCCACGGGATGGAAGCCCTTAGACGCTGGCTGGGACCATGCCTACAGCGCGCAAACATTTCCCACGTTTGATGCCGTGCTGAGCAACCCCGACAAAGCCGTGGCTTCCCTCAAAGAAGCCAGCACGTCGATCGCCAATTTGGCCGCACGCAAGATGCTGTACTGAACGGGTGGCTTTAGCTCTCGCCTGAGCGTGATGCCCCAAACCCTGCGTTGTTCGCCAACTCACCGCCCGCGCGCACAGCCACAGCGCAGTACTTGAACTCGGGAATTTTTCCGACCGGGTCAAGTGCGGCATTGGTCAGCAAGTTGGCCGCGGCCTCGTAATAGGCAAAGGGCATGAACACTGCGCCTGAGGGCGTGCCGTCATCGCGGCGCACCCTCAGGCTGACTTGCCCGCGACGGGACGCCAAGCTGACCACATCGCCCGCCTTCAGACCCAAAGCCAACAAATCAGCACCGCACATGGACGCAGTGGCCATGGGCTCGATGGCATCGAGTACGCCCGAGCGGCGTGTCATGCTGCCGGTGTGCCAGTGCTCCAACTGACGCCCAGTGATGAGCACAAACGGGTATTGAGCATCTGGACGCTCGTTGGCAGGGATGATGTCTGCGGGCACCAGATGCACTCGGCCGTCATCGGTGTCAAAGTGCTGGGTGAACACGGTCGGCTCACCCGGATCGCTCTCGCTCAAACATGGGTATGTCACGCTGGACTCGCGCTGCAAACGCTCCCAACTGATGCCCGCAATCACGCCGTGCATGGCTTGGCGCATTTCCTCGTAGACCTCAGCCACGCCGCTGTGCGGCCCGGCATAGTCCCAAGGCAGCCCCATGCGGTTTGCGATTTGTTGAATGATCCACAAATCAGGCTTGGCTTGACCAGGCGCTTCAATGGCTTGCTGGCCGAGTTGGACCATGCGGTCGGTGTTGGTGACAGTGCCGGTTTTCTCGGGCCACGCGGTAGCGGGCAACACCACGTCAGCAAGCCACGCAGTTTCGGTCATGAAGATGTCTTGCACCACCAGGTGCTCCAGCGCGGCCAAAGCATGACGCGCGTGGTTCAAATCGGGGTCACTCATGGCTGGGTTCTCGCCCATGATGTACATGCCGCGCACCTTGTGCGGGTCGCTGTCGTCAGCCAAGGCCTTTTGCATGATCTCGACCACGGTGTAGCCGGGTTGGTTGTCCAACGGTGTATTCCAAAACTTTTCAAACCAATCGTGCGCCTGGGTGTTGCTCACGCGTTGGTAGTTGGGATACATCATCGGGATCAAGCCCGCATCGCTGGCGCCTTGCACATTATTTTGGCCACGCAAGGGATGCAGGCCAGAACCGGGTTTGCCAATTTGGCCGGTCACGCTGACCAGTGCTATCAGACAACGTGCATTGTCGGTGCCATGCACGTGCTGACTCACGCCCATGCCCCACAACACCATGGCATTTTTGGCCGTGGCAAAGGCGCGCGCGACCTCACGCAAAGTGGCTGCAGGCACACCACAAATCGGGGCCATGGCCTCGGGGCTGTAGCCCTGCACGTTGTCCTTGAGGGCTTGGAAGTTGTTCGTGCGGTTGCGGATGAAGTCTTGGTCTACCAAACCCTCATCGATCACGGCATGGATCAAGGCGTTGAGCATGGCCACGTCGGTGTCGGGCTTGAACTGCAAAGTACGCCAGGCGTGTTTACCGATGTCGGTGACGCGTGGGTCGGCCAACACAATTTTGGCGCCGCGCTTGGCCGCGTTCTTCATCCAGGTGGCTGCCACGGGGTGGTTGGTGGTGGGGTTGGAGCCGATGACAAAAATCAACTCTGCATGCGCCACGTCGTTGACTTGGTTGCTCACCGCCGCAGAGCCCACACCTTCGAGCAATGCAGCCACGCTGGAGGCATGGCACAAGCGGGTGCAATGGTCCACGTTATTGGAGCCAAAGCCGGTGCGCACCAGCTTTTGGAACAAATAGGCCTCTTCGTTGCTGCCCTTGGCAGAGCCAAAACCTGCCAGGGATTTTTTACCGTGGGTGTCGCGTAAGTGGGTGAGCTGCCCTGCGGCCAGGGCCAGCGCTTCCTCCCATGTCGCTTCGCGAAAAACCGCTGACACATCGGCACTGTCACGGTTGAGGTGGGCGATGGCCGCAGGGTCCTTGGACACACCGGCTTTACGAATCAAAGGCACGGTGAGCCGCTGCGGACTATGCGCGTAGTCAAACCCAAAACGGCCTTTGACACACAAACGTTGGTGGTTGGCAGGACCGTCGCGCCCGTCCACGCTGACGATGCGGTTGTCTTTGACGTTGTAGGTCAGCAAGCACCCCACGCCGCAAAACGGGCACACAGAGTCCACTTTTTTGTCCACGACCTGCGAGCCGATGTGGGACTTTGGCATCAATGCGCCAGTGGGACAAGCTTGCACACACTCGCCACAGGCCACACAACTGCTGTCGCCCATGGCGTCGTCCAAGTCAAAGACGATGGCGCTGTGGGCACCTCGGTGGGCGTAGCCGATGACGTCGTTGACTTGTTCCTCACGGCACGCACGCACGCAGCGGTTGCACTGGATGCAGGCATCCAAATTCACCGCCATGGCGGGATGAGACACATCGGGCGCGGGTTGACTGCGACGCAGCGCCTGCAAGGCCGGTCGCACCTGCACACCCAGGCGAAGCGCCCAGTCGCTGAGTTCGCCGTGCTGACTTGCGCCGTCATCGCGCCACTTGTGCCCCACCTTGGGCATGTCTGAGAGCAACATCTCCAACACCATCTGTTGGCTTTTACGCGCCCGCGGGCTGTTGACGAGTACCTCCAATCCAGCGGTGGCGGTGCGGCAGCAGCTCGGTGCCAGCGTGCGCTCACCCGCAATCTCGACCACGCAGGCACGGCAATTGCCGTCGGGGCGCAAGCCGTCTTTGAAGCACAGGTGCGGGATCTCGATGCCGTGGCGTTGCGCGGCCTTGAAAATAGTTTCGCCCTCCAGCGCATGCACCGTCTGTTGATCGATGCGCAAGCTCACCGTGGCGGGCTGCGATGGGGCAGCGTTCATGGGGGAAGCGGTTGCAGGGACAGAGGTCATTGGGGCACCCATTCAAGCCACCTCATGATTGAAGTAAGTTTGTACACAGCGCACCGGGTTGGGTGCGGCTTGGCCAAGGCCGCAGATGGAAGCGTCGGTCATGACTTGGTTCAAGTCCTCCAGCGTGGCCAGGTCCCACACCGACGCCTGCATGAGCTTCGCGGCTTTGGCCGTGCCCACGCGGCAAGGCGTGCACTGGCCACAGCTCTCGTGCTCAAAAAATCGCATCATGTTGAGTGCTGCATCGCGCGCGCGGTCATGTTGGCTCAGCACGATGACGCCGGCCGAACCAATGAAGCAGCCATGGGGCTGCAAAGTGTCAAAGTCCAGGGGAATGTCGCTCATGTGCGCGGGCAAGATGCCGCCCGAGGCGCCACCGGGCAAGTAGGCATACAGGGTGTGGCCAGGCAACATGCCGCCACAGTACTCGTGCACCAACTCTTGCAGGGTGATGCCCGCAGGCGCGAGCTTGACACCTGGTTGTTTGACGCGCCCACTGACGCTAAAGCTGCGCAAGCCCTGGCGCCCATGCCGCCCGAAACCGCTGAACCAGCTGGGGCCTTTTTGCACGATGTCACGCACCCAGTAAAGAGTTTCAAAATTGTGCTCCAACGTCGGGCGACCAAACAAGCCCACTTGGGCAATGTAGGGCGGACGCATGCGGGGTTCGCCGCGCTTGCCTTCGATGCTCTCGATCATGGCCGATTCTTCGCCACAGATGTAAGCACCGGCGCCACGACGCAATTCGATATGGGGCAACACACACGGGGGGTGAGCTTGAAGTTTGGCAAGTTCTTGTTGCAACAACACACGACAGCCGTGGTATTCGTCACGCAGGTAGATGTAAATGGCCGAAATGCCCACCACATGCGCCGCCACCAGCATGCCCTCTAAAAATCGGTGAGGGTCGCGCTCTAAGTAGGTACGGTCTTTGAAGGTGCCGGGCTCGCCCTCGTCGATGTTGACTGCCATCAAGCGCGGGGCCGCTTGTTCACGCACGATGCGCCATTTGCGCCCGGTCGCAAATCCAGCACCGCCCAAGCCGCGCAGGCCAGAGTCTTCCATGGCTTTGAGCACCTGCTCTGGGGTCGTGTGTCCTTGCGTGAGCGCGCTCAGCAGCGCATAGCCACCATCGGCGCAGTAGGTCTCATAGTCCAAGGCTTCGGGCAGCACCGCTTGGGTGCGCTGCGCGCTCACCGCAGCGGCCACACGCTCTGGGGTGGCGTGGGCGAGCGCGTTGTGGTGCACCACGGCAACGGGTGCTTGTTCGCAACGCCCCACACAGGGTGCGGTGATCACTCGCACATCGGGCTTGCCCAGCAGCGCAGGCAATTTAGCCAACAGGTCCTGAGCGCCTGCGAGCTCGCAACTCAAGCCCTCGCACACACGCACGGTCATCGATGGGGCCGCGTCGTCGTCACGCAGCACCTCGAAGTGGTGATAAAAGGTGGCTACCTCATAGACCTCAGCCATGGGGATATTCATCAGCTGCCCCAAGGCCACCAGGTGGCGCTCAAACAAAGCACCGTAGGCGTCATTGAGCAGGTGCAAATGTTCGATCAATCGGTCACGTGGATGGGGCCCTGAGCCCAGCAAAGCACGCACCTCTTGCAGCGCGACCTCGTCGGCCTGACGGCCCTTGAGTTGGGCAGCGCGACGGATCGTCTCGCGCATCTGCGCCACGGTGGCCAATGGTCTCGTGGAGGCGTGGTCTGAGGGGGGCGAAGAGGTCATGCAAAACATCAAGAAGTGAAGCCCTATGATTCTCTCCCATGAAAGTCTTAAATTGGCCTATTCCCGCCCTGCTCGCATGGGGCTTTGCTTGGGGGTGCAACCTCGGTTTACGTCACCTAGGTGCCAGTGAAACCGTGGCCATGCTGGTCGCTACTTTTTGTGGTGGCTTGCTCACCACCTTTGGCAGCACCACCATGCGTCGGGTGTTGATCGTGTTGGGTTTTCCCCTCTCGCTGCTCGCCTCATCGGGCAACTTCTCGATGCCCCCTTGGGGCTGGTTGGTCTTGCTGGGCCTGATTGTGTTGCTCTACCCCCGCAGTGCGTGGCGCGATGCACCGCTGTTTCCTACGCCTAAAAAAGCACTACGCCAACTGCCTGAGCACATTCCTTTGTTGGGTGGCGCTCGTATTTTGGATGCGGGCAGCGGCATGGGTGACGGCTTGATGGCCTTACGCGACGCCTACCCGCGCGCGGACTTGAATGGGCTAGAGATGAGCTGGCCACTGCGCCTGCTCAGCGCCATGCGCTGCTCGTTTGCCAACATCCGCCAAGGTGACATGTGGCTGGTGGACTGGCGCGGCTACGACCTGGTGTATTTGTTTCAGCGCCCCGAGAGCATGCCCCGTGCGGTGGAGAAAGCCCAGGCCGAAATGCGCCGTGGGGCTTGGCTGGTGAGCCTGGAGTTTGAAGCCCGTGAGCTCGAGCCATCTGGTGTGATCTATGGTTCAGACGGCCGCCCGGTGTGGATGTACCAATTGCCCTTCAAACGTCGAGCTTAATCTCGGACCTCATGATCTCGGACCTCATGATCTCTGACCTCATGTCCACGGGAGCCCCCATGCGCATCACTGTCAAACAAACCCTCAAGCTGCACGCGCTCACGTGCTTGACGGCATTGGGTTTGAGCAATGCATCTGCGTGGGCACAAGTCACCCCCTACCCCAACAAACCCATCACCCTGGTGGTGACCTACCCTCCAGGGGGCGGGGCCGATGTGATGGCGCGCTTGATTGCTCCCAAAATGGGAGACGCCCTGGGCCAAAGCGTTGTGATCGAAAACCGTCCTGGCGCAGGTGGACAAATCGGTGCCTACGCGGTCTCCAAAGCCGCCCCGGATGGCTACACCGTGATGCTGGATGCGTCTTCATTTGCCATCAACCCAGCGCTTTACCCCAAACTGCCTTATGACACGCTCAAAGCATTTCGCCCCATCGGCGTGTTGGCCTTGTTCCCCAACGTGGTGTTGGTGAACGCGCAGTTTGCGGCCAAGAACATCTCCGAGTTGACGGCCTTGGCGCGGGCCCAAAAAAATGCGGTGTCATTTGCCTCATCGGGCAACGGTTCGGCCCAGCATTTAGCGGGCGCCATGTTTGAATCAGCCGCCAAAGTGGAGATGGTCCACGTGCCCTACAAAGGCGCTGGACAGGCGTTGAACGACGTGTTGGGTGGTCAGTTGCCGTTGTTTTTTGGCAATCTGGCGTCTACCTTGCAACACGTGCAGTCGGGCAAGTTGCGTCCCTTGGCGGTCACCGCTGCCAAGCGCTCAGCCATCTTGCCCGATGTGCCCACGCTGGCCGAAGCCGGTGTGCCAGGGGCTGAGGTGTACGAGTGGAATGGGGTGTTTGTACCCGCTGGCACGCCCGACGCGGTGGTGGATAAGCTGTCTGGAGCTTTGCAAAAGGCCATGGATGCACCGGAGGTCAAGGCGCGCATTGCACAGCTCGGTGGCGAGATTCAAAAAGGCGGTCCCAAAGCGGCTCAAGACTTCATTCAGGCGCAAATGGCGGTGTGGGCTCAGCTGATCAAAGCCAAAGGCATCGCGCTGGAGTGAACGCATTCAGCGTGAGGCTGGGGCTTGTGGTCGTTGGCGCAGCACGCCGCTGCCTCACATTCCATGAGACTTACCCCACGGGGTGGCCAACACTTTGTCGATGCGCCGTCCATCCAAATCCACCACCTCCAGCGTCCAACCCGCACACTCAAAACGTTCAGCCACTTGGGGCAAGTGGCCAGCAATGGCCATCACCAAGCCTGCCACGGTGTTGTAGATGTCACGGTCTTCGTCGGGCAGCTCGCGAATGTTCAAGCGCGCTTTGAGCTCGGCCACCGGCATCAAGCCGTCGATCAACCAGCTGCCGTCCCCCCTTGGCGTGGCCCAAGCTTCATCGGTGGCGGTAGCTTGCAGCAGCTCACCGGTGATGGCTTCGAGCAGGTCTCGCGGCGTCATCAAGCCTTGCACCACGCCGTATTCGTCCACCACCAACACCATCCGCCCGTGGGCCGTGGCCCGCTCCACAGGACGGCGAAATTGCTCCAGCAAATCCAAACCACTCAAAGTCTCTGGTACAAACGAAATGGGTTGAGCCATGGACTCGACCGCCATGTCGGTGCCGGGTGGCAAACGCAGCAGTTGCGACACACTGACGGCCCCCACCACGTCGTCTAAGCCATCGCGGCACACGGGGTACCATGAGTGCGCGCCTTGCGCCCCCACTTGCGCGAGGGCTTGCGGCACGGTGGTTTTGGCGTCTAGCCACTCAATGTCGGAGCGGTGCACCATGATGGAGGTGAGCGATCGCTCATCGAGGTTGAACACGTTTTGCACCATCTGGTGCTCGTGCTGCTCAATCACCCCGGCGTCAACCCCTTCGACCAAACTGGCACTGATTTCCTCCTCTGTCACGGTGCGCCCACCGTGCACCTCGACCCGCAAGAGCTTGAGCATGGCACTGGTGCTGGTCGACAACAAGCTCACAAATGGACGCGCGATGGTGGCCAAGGCCAGCATCAGGGGTGCGGTCAGGCGCGCCACGGACTCGGGGTAAAGCTGCCCTATGCGCTTGGGCACCAATTCGCCAAACAAGATGGTGCTGAAGGTGATGAGTGTGACCACCAAGGCGGTGGCCAAGCCTTCAACAAACCGCTCGGCCACACCTTGGGCCAACAACCACTCGGAGACGTGGACGCTAAATGCCGCCTCGCCCACGATGCCGTTGAGTACACCAATCGAGGTGATGCCAATTTGCACCGTCGACAAAAACTGAGTCGGTTGAGCCATCAGTTTGAGCGCCGCGCGCGCGCCACTGTCGCCCGTCTCATTGAGCACCGCCAGCCGCGCTTTGCGACTCGATGCCAAAGCCATCTCGGACATGGCGAAGACGCCATTCAAGAGGGTCAGTAAAACAATCAACAAAACATCCATGCAGAGCAATCCGGTGAACCAAGATTAGAGACAATCTAACCATGGCACTTTACTTCAAGGGTGAAACGACTAATTCAGAAGATCGTTCACACCAAAAACACACAACCAAGCCCCTCTAGCACAGACTTAGTAGCTTGAGTAGAATTTAGGTATGGCAATCAACAGCACATTCCTTGGCGCAACAACAATTTCAGGCGATGAAGCAAAAGCATTCAATCGCATGGTTAGCCGTGGCCGCCCAAATCGCTCAGTGCTAGAAGCCGCCGAAAGTGGCCGGAGAATGGCTACAACATTCGCCAAAAAAGGCGTGATCACATTCAAGATCAAACCGACTAAAAAGCACCCAGCGTGAGTATCGAGTTGCGCGAACTGCGCCTAGACGATGGGTGCAATGGGTTAAGTCTTGGGGATCAAAAGTTCACCCCACTTAAAACTTTCCTCAGAAAAGAGGCAAAGAAGCTGCACCAAGGTGATTTGGCGCGAACATTCGTAATCGTTGAAAAAGAACAAACTAAGGTATTGGGATACGTCACCACACTTTGCACGCAAATTTCAGTAGAAGAACTGAAGCAACCTGCACCAGTAGAACAATTCAAATACACCGACTACCCAGC
>CAIVLE010000185.1 GCA_903906635.1 uncultured Burkholderiales bacterium
ACATTGCCTTGCAGCAAGGTGACGCTCAGTGCCGACTTGGTGGGCTCGCCCTGGGGGGGGACGTGCTGCAAGGCAGATGTGCCCCACGTCATCCCCAGCGCTGCGATCCCCCACAGGCCAGCGCCGCTGCACAGCTCACGCCAGCTCAGTGCCTTCACCCCGTATGCTGAGCAGCACGCGGCCCCCCACATGGCCAAGCCGGCACTGAGGGCGCTTAGCCCATAAACACCGACCCAAGGCGCCCCATCGCGCAGCATGCTGTCCACATGCGCGTACCCTGCAGCCGCCCACGGAAAACCGGTCCACAAGGTGCCCCTGACCAACTCGGCCAAGAGCCATAGCGCCGAAAACGCGAGGGCTCGCTGCACAACGCTGGCGTGGTTCGCACACAGTCGGACATACAGCCAACTCGCGCAGGCGTAAAGAAGTGACAAGCCCGCCGACAAGAGCAAGACCGCCAACGCGGCCAAAATGGCGGGCAGCCCGCCGTAGTGGTGCATGGAAATGTAGAGCCACCAGATGCTAGCGACTAACCAAGCCGTGGCGAAGCACCACCCGGTCCAAAAGGCCTGCTTGGCGCTTGCACAACGCAAGAGCATGAGCGCAAACCCCGCCAAACTGATGATCTGCAACGCGCCGCTGGCCTGCCCTTGCCAGTTGCCTGCAAATGGCCAAGCCATGGCCAAAGCTTGGGCGCCGCCCAGAGTGATCAGTCCGATAACGCCAATCCAGCTGAGGCGCTCAGGGGTGAGGCGCGATCTCGCATCCATGATGCTTTATGGCTTGGGTTCTTTGTGCGGGGCGGGGTAGACCTTGAACCACTTCACGGCGCCGGCCTTGGTGTGCAGCACTTCAAAGCGCAGTTGCATCCAGTCAAAGTGTTCGCCTCGGCGTGGTACATGGCCCATTTCGTGAGCAATGAAGCCGCCGATGGTGTCGAATTTGTTGTCCTCAAACGCCTCTTCATCTTGCCGGGCAACCACGTCAAAAGCCTCCGTGACGCGTTCGATGGAGGTGTCCCCGCTCACGCGGTAGGTGCGATCAGCCAAAGCAAAGATGTCACCTGCGTCTTCGGCTTGGTCAAACTCGTCTTCAATGTCTCCAACGATTTGTTCCAACACATCCTCAATGGTGATGAGTCCAGCGATGCGACCAAACTCATCAACCACCAAAGCCATGTGGTTGCGGGTGTTGCGAAACTCACGCAACAAATCATTGAGGCCCTTGCTCTCGGGCACAAAAACGGGGGGGCGCAACAGGGTGCGCACATTCAAGGTGGGGGAGCGCTGAAGTTTGAGCAAGTCTTTGGCCAGCAAGATGCCCACCATGTTGTCTCGCTCTTTTTCAAAGACCGGAAAGCGTGAATGGCCCGTGTCGATGACGCGGTGCAAACTTTCATCCAGGGTGGCGTCGATGTCGATCAAGTCCATACGAGGTGCGGCAACCATCACGTCGCCCGCGGTCAAGTCGGCCATGCGCAGCACACCTTCGAGCATCACGCGGCTTTCTGCGCCAATCACGTGGTTGTCTTCGGCATCAGACAAGGCGTCGAGTAGCTCTTCGCGCGAATCAGGGCCAGGATGAATGAATTCAATCAGTCTCTGCCAGTAACTGCGTTTGTCCACTGGCGTTGTGTCTCGGTAATGCGTATCGGTCACTGTGGTGCAGCCTATTGCCGCTAAAGTCTGTAAGTCTCAAGCATAGCCCAAGCAGATGACGCGTCACTCAGCCGATTGATGTCGGCTCGTGCGAACACCCTGGCGAATTTCTTGCACTTTGGACAAGAAGTCCCAAAATCTTTTGGCATCCTCTTTGATGCTGTAGTTGACTTTGGCATATTGATCCACCACGAGCTCGGTCACTCGACTGTCCAAGTCGCGTTTGGGCAAACGCAAGTAGGCATCGGTTTCTGAGCCATCACGCTCGAGCGTGGCTCCGCTTTTGCGGGCAATACGAATCATGGGCGCGTTTTCGCTCAAGGCATGAATATAGATTTCTGAGACTTTTTCATTGCGTGCGTGGATGACGGCGCGCTCAAAAAGTCGTGCCCCGTAGCCTCGTCCTCTGGCGTATGCCAAAACCGACACACCAAACTCCGCACTGGAGGGACGGCCTGGTGTTTGCATCAAGGCCAAATGGGCCATGGCAACAATCTGTAGGTGACGGTTAAAGATGCCGTAGATTTCATCGCGCTCAAAGCTCAAAGCGTCGATGTAGCGCTCAATGTGCGCGTCGTTGGCGGCATAGCCAAAACGCAAATAACGGTCATGCGCCGACAGCGAAAGCAAATGACGCTTGATTTTGGAGCGGTGCTCTGGTGCCAAGGGGCAAATGGGTATCAACGCACCCTGCGTGTCGGCCTTAAAGTCTTGAGGAAGGCCCGTCAAACGCAACAAGTGTCGTCCCGCCTCAACGGTTGTACGAGCGAGTGTTTGTGCCAGTGTCATACCTCGTATTCTACGGGTTTTCCCTAGTTTGTGCTGAGGTAGTTCTGATGGGCAACATCCGTTGAGCTTGTCACCTCAACCCGTGCTCAGCCATGGGGGGGCATTCACTGCGGCACGTGCGTTGCGGGATGGACGCTGCACATGGTGTTCATATGTCGTTAAAGTACACGCTCAGCAACTCAAAACCCCATCTTCCATTGAAATTAGACACACATTCTGGTTTGACTTTTTTGCAGCGCGGCTGGTTGTCCTCCAACAACGTCTTGTTGCAAGATTCACAACAAGCCATCCTGATCGACTCAGGGTACTGGACGCACAGCGCACAAACGCTTGAACTGGTGCGCGCGTGTCTTGGATCGCAGCCGCTGACACGCCTGCTCAACACACATCTTCACAGTGACCATTGCGGTGGAAATGCCGCCTTGCAAAGTGCATTCCCTGCTCTGGAGTGCCGGGTTCCACCGGGTCACGCGAATTTCGTCTTTGACTGGGATCCCGCCGCACTGACATACACCCCAACCGGACAGCATTGCCCTCCATTCACGCCACATGGCGTGATTCTTCCTGGCGAGCGCTTCACAGTCGCGCTCCAAGAGTGGGAGGCACTCGCCGCGCCGGGTCACGACCCACATTCCGTGATTTTTTACTGCGAAGAGACGGGCGTTTTGATTTCCGCCGATGCACTGTGGGAGAACGGATTTGGCGTTGTGTTTCCTGAAATCGAAGGCATTGGGGCTTTTGATGACGTGCAAAACACGCTCGATTTGATTGAGTCTCTCCAAGTAACGCACGTCATACCCGGCCACGGCGACATGTTTCAAGACATGGCGCTTGCACTCAGGCACGCACGATCTAGATTGGCTAGTTTTCGCTCTGACCCTCGCAAGCACGCGAGCTACGCGGCCAAGGTACTTGTCAAATTCAAATTACTCGAGCTGCAACGCATCGAGCTCGAGAGCTTCAGGCAGTGGGCTCACGCATGTGACTATTTAAGAACACTGCAAGAGCGCTATGCGGCCCACCAGACTTTCACCGCATGGCTGGATGACGTCTTGGTGAGCCTCGAAAAAAGCGCAGCAGCCAAAATCAATGGCTCAGAAGTATTGAACGTATAAAAACAAAAACCCCCACTCACTGAGTGGGGGTTTTTGAGGGCTGTAATAGCCTGACGATGTCCTACTTTCACACGGGAACCCGCACTATCATCGGCGCTAAGTCGTTTCACTGTCCTGTTCGGGATGGGAAGGAGTGGTACCAACTTGCTATGGTCATCAGGCATAACTTGTTGTCACCTTGA
>CAIVLE010000186.1 GCA_903906635.1 uncultured Burkholderiales bacterium
CAGGACCTCCCATGTCGATCAATCAGATCTCTGCACAAAGTACCTACGCTACAGGCTTGCAACAAAAACAACAGACGATGAACAATCTGTTCTCGGCCTTGAAGGCTGGTGATATGGCCTCGGCACAAAAGGCTTATGCAGCCTCAGGATTACCGGCCATGGCCAAGAACAACACCAGCCCACTCGGGCGCTTGTACCAAGCGCTTCGCACAGAGGACTTGGCCTCGGCACAAAAAGCTGCGCTGGAGATGCAACCCAAAACCAGCGGCAAAAATACGACCTCCACCACGGCGCCAAAACCAGCCACATCGACCCAAACACCGGCTCAAAAAGCCCAAGCGGCTCTGGTCAATGCGAACCTTTCTCTCCAAGAGTCGAGTGTTTTTGCGCTGATGGGCATTGGCAACAACGTCAACACCGTGGCCTGACGTCACCACAGGTTGCGCTCGACGCTGGCTAGAGTTAAGCTTTGTAAAGCACAGCAACATTTCGTACACGGGGCCTCAAGCCGCTCTATATTTCGGCCATGAGTGCTTTTTTATCTTGCCCTGAACTGTCAGCACAACGCATCGTTTTAAAACCTGTTGAATCAAGCGATGCGCACGACTTTTACGAGCTCTGGACCAGCGATGGGTTGAGCGTGAGTGGCGGTTTTGAAAAACCTGGCGACCTCGACGCGGTGGTCAACAGCCTGAATTACTTCAAAAACTTGAATGCCTCAGGCTTTTATTTCAAATGGAGCATTCGTTTGTGCGACACAAACGAATTTTTAGGTGAACTTGAATGCTACCCATTGAAACCTCAAATACGCCCCTGGATGGAGTGGGGCCTGGGCTACAGCTTGAAAAAGTCTGCCTGGGGTCAAGGCTTCATGTCAGAGGCATTGGCGCGTTTGCTGCACTTTGCATTCGCAGAATCAGTGATCATCCGACTCAAGGCTGATGTGTCAACACACAATGCACGTTCTTATCGATTACTCAAAAAGGTAGGCTTTTTGGAAGAAGGCATTCAATCGGCCAAAAACTTTTCAAACGGCCAGTTCAATGACATGACCCTGATGGCTTTCACGCGAGAACGCTACTTACAAGAGCAACAAGCGCTTCGAGCTGAACTTGGGTGATCAAGAGGTCTGACTGGCCATGTTCAATCTGATGTGCATCTTTCAACTTGTGCGAAAAGGTCTGAGACATGGGGGTGTCATGTGGCTGCTTGTCTGCTGTGCTTGTGTTGCACAACCCACAACGCAGGCGTCGCGAGCCTTTGAACAATTGCGTCAAATTTATCTCTCTGATGAATACAGCTTGATCAACCGTCAGTTGGTGTTTCCTCTGTCGACACCCAACTTGGCACAACGCACAGATGAAACAAAAGCCACCCAACTGCAAATTCAAGCGCTTGCGAGTTGGCAAAGAGAGTTCCATGTACGACTGCAAAGAGTCCTTGAGACTCAAAAGAATTCGCCTGTAGGCATGTCGTTGCTTGAGCCAAGCACGATCGCTGAGGTGGTTGTAATTTATGAAAATTTGCGCCTGAAGAAAACAAATTTTGGGGCCGCCAATCGTGCACTTTGGGCGGCTCAGCAAAAACTTCTGCTCTCAACCCAGGCAGCGTCTCTGGCAAGCCAAATGCCTGCGTCAGCTCCCAAGCCACCCTCTCCAAAGCCGTCTTCTCAGCCCAATCGGGCAAGCCCTGCGCCATCTTCTGAGGCAGCCCCCGCGCCGTTCGCGTCTTCTCCCCCAACAGCCTCGGCCAGAAAAAGTGATGGGGCAGCATCCAAGAGTGTGTGCGATCAAAAACTCATGGCTCTAAATGCACTGCTGCTAGAAGAGGAGAACTGGGCTGAAGTGACATCGTCCCTGAACCTCTCACTCAAAAAGGAATCGGACCAACACCTTGCTCAGCAAGCGCAAAGCGCGCAAATGAGCCAGAGGCAAGACAAGATTCGTGAGTTGTCGGTGTTTCGTGAACAGCACTGCAGTGCCGCAAGCCTACGTCAATGAGTCATGTCGTGACATGGTGAACACCATGAGGTGGTTCATTCCAAAAGGCTCATCCACAGAGTCAAGTTGCCCCGTGCCACAAGGACCAACGCCCAGGTCTTGAGGGGATCCGATCGGTCAGTCGAGCAGGCCTTTTTTGCGCAACCGCTCCACCCGAGCTTTTTCTTGCGCAAAGGTGTTCACGACATAGGTGCGGTAATCGTCTTGGTTGCGGTAATACATCAACTGGTTGAGCTGCTGCATGGCCCGCTGGCTGCCCGGTGACTCCAGTCCGCGCTTGAAGGCATCGTGCAAAATTTTCAGACGCGCAGCATCCGTGCCAGCTGGCGCACCGATGCCATAAGGTGAGCTCAGCCAGACCTCCACACCACCTTCTTTGAGCGTTGGAACGCCTGGGTAGCGCTTGACGCGGTTCTCGGTGAGCATGACCAAGTAGCGCAACTTGCCATCGTCGATGTAAGCACTGGTGATGCCCGACAAGGGCGCGGCATCCAAGTGCCCGCCCAAGAGGGCATTCACAATTTCGGAGTCGCCCTTGTACGGAATCATGTTGAGTTGAATCCCGCTCGCGTCTGCCGCCTCTTCCATCACGATGCGTGGCGCACCAATGACACCGTTCACCCCCACGTTGATCTTGCCCGGCCTTTGGGTGGCATCGTGGGCAAAGTCCTGCCACGTCTTCCAAGGCGCGTCGGCGCGCACGGCCACGCCTTGGGTGTAATCCGACATCAACAAAATGTAGGCAAAGTCCTTGAGCGGGTCGTATTTCACTTTGGCCATGTGTGGCTCGCGGTACAGCGTCGAGGTCAGCAAGGCCAAGGTGTACCCATCGGCAGGTGCGCGCAACAAAGCCATGGCCCCATTGGTGCCACTCGCCCCGGGTCGGTTTTCTACCACCACGCTTTGACCCAGTACCCGAGCGGCCTCCTCGGCCACGGCACGCGTGTGAATGTCAGCCGGCCCACCTGCGGCAAAGGGCACGATCAAGTTGATCGAACGCGTGGGAAATACCTGCGCATGTGCGGCACACAAGCCTTGTACGACGAACAACAAAGAGACACATCGCAGCGTTAGCCGTTTGACGCTTTGCATGGTTTTTCCTTCAAACAAGAGGTGTGAGGGCCGGCTCACGCCAGCGCCAACTCTGAGTCAAACTTGGGCATGACTTCTTGTTCAAACAAGGTGAGCGAACGCAAGGACTCTTGGTAGGTCAAGTCTCCAAACGCAAAACGTGTGAGCACATAGTTCACGCCAGCAATATCGATCTCGTGCTGCAACTTGGCGGCCACTTGATCCGGCGTTCCCACCAACACAATGCCTGCTTTTTCTGCCGCCGAAAAATCCTCCGGAATGGGGTAGCTTTTCATTGGATTACCGTGTGCGCGCCACAGGTGCTGCAAGCTGCTGTACCAACGGTTGAACCCACGCTCGCCCGCCTGATAAGCCTCTTGGTGGGTCTCAGCGATCACGATGTGGCGACCCAGCCCCATGAAAGGCATGGTCTTGTTTTGACCATCAAACTTGGCGTGCCACACCTCACGGTAGCGGTCCGTGATTGCTTTCACAGGCAATGAGGGGCCGTTGCACACGATGTTCACGCCATTTTCTGCCGCCCAAGGCACCGCAGCTGGGGCAGACATCCCGTACCAAATAGGCGGGTGCGGCTTTTGCACGCACTCGAGCTCCACCGGCACATCTTTGAAGTTGAAGTGTTCACCTTCAAAGTTGATCACGCGAGACGTGAGCCCCATCATCACCACATCGTAGGACTCGATGTACAACTTGCCCGAGTTCTTGGCATCCACCCCAAAGTAGCCCATTTCGTAGGGCGAGCTGCCCCGCCCGATGCCCAACTCCAAACGACCACCACTCATCTGGTCGAGCATGCAGACCTCTTCGATGATGCGCAGCGGATGCGTCAAGCTCAAGGTGTACACCAAGGGGCCGAAACGCAAACGCTTCGTGCGTTGTGCCACAGCGGCCAAAAAGACACTCGGCGATGAGGCCAAACCCAAAGGCGTGCCGTGGTGTTCAGCGATGTGATACGCATGAAAACCTGCACGGTCATACACCTCAGCGAGCTTGAGGCGGTTTTCAAAATGCTCCGTGATGGGCACGGTGCCACGGTCGAGATGGTCAAAAACGCCAAATTTCATAAATGCTCTTCTTTCAATTGAAGTCCAGTGGCCAATTCACGCGCAGCGTCAATGACCCTGCAGGGGATCAATGCCATCGATCAGCACAAAGGCGATGCGACACATGGCATTTGATCGATTCACCCACGCATGGTTGGTCCCCTGCTGGACCATGATGTCGCCGGCCTTGAGGTGGACCTGCGAATCATCCAGCAGCATGTCGATTTCGCCCGACAACACAAACACGTAATCGATACTTTTGGTGCGGTGCATGAACGCATGGCGCGCCGCTTGGCCCCCTTGGGCGTGGTGACTCGCACCCATCATCTTCAAGATGTCGGCCTGGTTGACCGATTCGGCTTCCTTGGTGACTGGTGGAAACTCCACCACACGCAACACCGATCCCATCGCAGGCGGGGGCACGCCCATGGTGCGATCGGCGCGGTCGACTCTTAAATCCATGCGCGCGGGCGTCTCATCGGTCACCCACACCAGCGTGCTTACAAAACCCGTGCCTTCGCGGATTTTTTGATTGGGTGCCGGCCCGTCCATTTCAATGATGGCTTTGCCAGAGTCGTCGTGGCCTGTGACGATGCGTCGGATGGTGTGCGGCATATGTTCTTTTTCTTTCTGGGTTGAGGGTTCAGTCCACCACAGCGCCTGAGGCGGCGATCACGGGGGTCCAGCGCTTGTGTTCTTTTTTGACAAACTCGGTGGTGGCTGCTGGCGTCATCGGTTCAGGCGGCTCCATGGCCGACTTGTTCATCAAGGTTGTGTAGGCCGGCGTGGCTTGAAAGCGTTTGATTTTTTCGGCCAACAACTCCACCACAGGTGGCGCCATATTGGGCGGCCCAGCAAAGGCAATCCAACCCGACCAATCAAAACCGGGCACCGTCTCGGCAATCGGTGGCACGCTGGGTATCAAGGCCGTGCGCTTGGCCATGGAGGTGCCCACGGTGAAGAGCTTCTCGGTTTTGAGATGCGGAATGGCCAGGGTGCCGTCAATGAACGCCATGTGCACCTTGCCAGACAAGAGGTCCATCATCGAGCTGTTGCTTCCCTTGTAGGGCACGTGCACCACGTCTAAATGCAGTTCTTTTTTGAGCAACTCCATGAAGATGTGTTGTGGAGAGCCACTGCCCGAGGAGCCGTAGCTGTATTTGCCGGGGTTTTTGCGGATGAGCTCAATCCACTCCTTCATGGTGCGGGCCGGGAAACTCGGTGTCACCACCAAAAAGAAGTTGGTCAATCCAAGGCGCGCGATCATCGTCACATCCTTGAGTGGATCAAATCCTGGATTACTCATCAACTGAGGGCCAATGCTCAAGGTGGTGACGGTTGGAAACAACAGCGTGTAGCCATCAGGGGGCGCCGCCGCCACGATCTTGGCGGCCAGCAGCGTGCTCGCGCCTGCACGGTTGTCCACCACAAAGGGTTGGTTCAACTCTGCCTGTAGCTCATCGGCTATGGCGCGACCCAACACATCCACGGTCGAACCCGCCGTGAAAGGCACGACCAACTTGACCGCACGGACAGGGTAGTTTTTGGCCTCTTGTGCCAAGCCCTGGCCCAGCCACAAAGCCAAGCCACACAGCAGCGCGGATTTAATGTTGAAAAAATTCATGCCGATTTATATTACGCATAGCATAATTAATTACTTCAGATGAAATAAATCATATAGGGGTGGCGCGTGCAAGTCACCCGGGTTTCCACTCAACACAGTCACCAAGGATCGCGATGCCCCAAGAACAACAAGGCGTTGAAGCCGCAGAAACGGTAGGAGCCATCTTGCACGGCATGCTGCAAGTGCACCGCCCAGCTCGGCTCAAAGAGCTCGCGGCGGCCACGGGCATCCACTCCGCCAAGCTGCACCGCTACTTGGTGAGCATGGCCAAGTCGGGGCTGATTTCCAAACAGCAATCTGGCAGCCGCTATGACTTGGGGTTGCTCGCTTACCGCCTGGGTCAAACCGCCACACATGGCCAAGAGCTGCTGAGTTTTTTGGAGCCCTATTTTGAAAACTTTGTCGCCACACTCACCAACCCCGACCTGGGCCAAGCCGTTGGCATTGGGCAATGGGTGGGCGACGGCCCGACCATCGTGAAATGGTTTGAAAGCAACTCGCCCTTGTCAATTCGCATGAAGCCGGGTGTGCACTTGAGCATCACCGGTTCAGCCTCCGCCATGCTGCTGGCGGCCTACCTGCCGCGCGAGATGACCGAGCCGCTGGTGCGCGCCGAATTGCTCGAAAAAAACGCGTGCACGGCCCAAGAAATACAACGCGTTTATGCGACCTATGACGGCATTCGACAACGGGGAATCGCCAGCTCCTTGGGCTCGCGCCGAGCCGGCCTCAATGCCTTGTCTGTCCCTTTGTTTGACCAATCCGGCGCGCTCGTGGCCTGCATCACCACGCTGGGCATGTCCCCAAGTTTTGATGCGCACTTAGAGGGCGCTGCCGCCCAGTTGCTGAAAAAACTCGGGCGTGAACTGTCCTCCAAAATGGGCCATGCGCCAGGGCCCTAGGACGCACGGGCAGCGCCTCCAACCGCCGCCCTTGTATATTCAGCGGCAACCACTTTGCTTGCATATGCTTCATTACGAAACCATTCCTGTCACCCCATTCCAGCAAAACTGCTCCATCGTGTGGTGCGATCAAACCCAGCAAGCTGCGGTCATCGACCCCGGCGGGGACTTAGAGGTGTTGTTGGCCGGCGTCAAAGCACTGGGCGTCAAGCTAGAACAAATCTGGATCACCCACGCCCACATCGACCATGCGGGGGGGACGGCCGAGTTGGCCGAGCGTTTGGGCTTGCCCATCGTGGGCCCGCATGAGGGCGACCAGTTTTGGATCGATGGTCTGGCGCAAGCCGCGGCGAACTACGGCTTTCCCCCATCGCGGGCATTCACCCCCACCCGCTGGTTGCACGACGGCGACACCGTCACATTGGGCGCGCACACGCTGCAGGTGCGCCATTGCCCGGGCCACACCCCTGGGCACGTCGTCTTTTATTCACCCGAAATCAAGCGCGCCTTTGTGGGCGATGTGCTGTTTGCTGGCAGCATTGGGCGCACCGATTTTCCGCGGGGCAACCACCAAGACTTGATCGACAGCATCACCCAACGCCTGTGGCCCATGGGCGACGACACGGTGTTCATTCCTGGCCACGGCCCCGAAAGCACCTTTGGGCGCGAACGGGTAAGCAACCCCTATGTGGGCGGGACCTGATCAACGGGTTTCTCTGGCGCGCTGGTACAGCGGCAAGACCTTGGGCAAGTTGGCCTGGATTTCCTCAATCCGCGTGTTGCCAGAGGGGTGGGTGCTGAGCCACTGCGGCGGCGCCCCCTTGTTGGCGGCACTCATTTTTTGCCACAGCGTCACCCCAGCGCGCGGGTCATAGCCTGCCCGTGCAGCCAACTCCATGCCCACCAAATCGGCCTCGGTTTCGTCGTCTCGGCTGAACTTGAGATTGATCAGGTTGGCGCCTTGTTTGGCCACAAAGTCGGTCACATTGGGGTTGATGCCAAAAAACACCGAGGCCACGGTGCCGCCAATCGTGGCCAAGCCATTGGTGGCGGCCGACTTGCCCATGCGCTCACGCGCGTGTTCACGCAAGGCGTGGGCGATCTCGTGGCCCATCACCATGGCGACCTCGTCGTCGGTCAATTCGAGCTGCTTCAAGATACCGGTATAAAAAGCAATCTTGCCCCCAGGCATACAAAAAGCGTTGACCTGGTTGGAGCCAATCAGATTGACCTCCCATCTCCAGTCTCGCGCGCGCGGGTTCCACTCATAGCTGTGGGGTATCAGCTCTTTGGCGATCTGGCGCAAGCGCAGCACTTGCGGATGGTCTGCAGGCCCCAACGCATTTTTGTCCGCCGCTTGCTTGAGCATTTGGCTGTACTGCTGAAACGCCGATTGCTCGACCTCACTGGCGGGTACCAGCTTGGCAAAGGCCGACTCTTTGCCCACCTCTACCCCTTCTCGCGCCCACCCAGCCACACTGGGCAAGCCACAAGCCAACACAAGACAAGCATGAAAAACAAGACGTCGCATACGCATGAGTGTGCTTTGTAAGAAAGCCTGAAAATAAGGGTGATGAACGATACAACAAGTCCCTCGCACACCCAGCCGGTCAAACCCGCACAAAGTTGGAAGGAGGCCCTACAGGTTTACCTCCAGCCTGCGTCGTGGCGCATGCTGTGTTTGGGATTTTCGGCGGGTTTGCCTTTGCTGCTGGTGCTGGGCACTTTGAGTTTTCGCCTGCGCGAAGCGGGCATTGACCGCAGCACGATTGGGTTTTTGAGCTGGGTGGGCTTGGCCTACGGCTTGAAGTGGGTCTGGTCACCGCTGGTGGACCGGCTGGCGCTGCCGCTTCTCACGCGCGGGCTGGGACGACGTCGCAGCTGGCTGCTCTTGGCCCAAAGCGTGGTGATGGCCGGGCTCGTGGGCATGGCCTTGCTCGACCCGCAACAAGCGCTCGAACCGGTGGTCTGGTGTGCCTTGGTTGTGGCCTTTGGCTCGGCCACACAAGACATTGCGCTAGACGCCTACCGCATCGAATCGGCCGACCTGCAACACCAAGCCGCCTTGGCGGCTTGCTACCAAACCGGCTACCGCTTGGCCATGATATGGGCCGGTGCCGGTGTGTTGTGGGTGGCGGCACGCGCTGCTGGCACGCATGACAACAGCTACTTGCACTCCGCATGGCAAACGGCTTATTTGGTGATGGCGGCCTCCATGGGCTTGGGGCTGGTGACCGTGCTGCTCTCGCCCGAGCCTGCACACCGCGCATTGCCCCCCGCACGCAACGCCGCTGAATGGCTGCGGGGAGCCTTGATCGAGCCCTTCGCAGAATTCATCCGCCGCTACCGCTGGCAAGCCGCGCTGATCCTGGGCCTGATTGCGGTCTACCGCATCAGCGACGTGGTGATGGGCATCATGGCCAACCCCTTTTATGTGGACATGGGATACACCAAAGACGAGGTCGCCGCGGTCACCAAAGTCTTTGGCGTGGTCATGACACTGCTGGGCGCGTTCATTGGCGGCGTGATGTCGATGCGATGGGGGGTCATGCGTGTCTTGATGTGGGGCGCGGTGCTCAGCGCGCTCACCAACTTGCTGTTTGCCTGGTTGGCCACCCGTGGCCATGACTTGACCGCGTTGGTGTGGGTGATCTCGGCCGACAACTTGGCCAGTGGCATCGCTTCGGCCGCCTTCATCGCCTACCTGTCGGGGCTCACCAACGTCAACTACTCAGCCACCCAGTACGCCTTGTTCAGCTCGATGATGCTGCTCGCGCCCAAGTGGCTAGCGGGCTTCTCGGGGGTGTATGTGGACGCTCACGGGTATGAGGCCTTTTTCACCAGCACCGCCTTGCTGGGCGCGCCCGTGTTGGCGCTGGTGTGGTTGGCCTCGCGGGTGCTGCCTGTGGACATGACAGCCCCATCGGGGGAAGTCGAACAGGCCCCATGATTTACCCACTCTTTACACAACAGCAAGCCCAGCTTGTCGCGGCCCGTCCATGATCTTTCTACGATGAACACACTGATCATGATCGAAGACGACCACCGCTTGGCACAGATGGTGGCGGCCTACTTGTCGCAATCGGGTTTTGACGTTCAACATGCCGCCTCAGGCTTGGCCGGTTTGGAGCTGTTGCAACACACCCCCCACCCCCCAGAGCTCGTGCTGCTGGACTTGATGTTGCCCGACATCGACGGACTGGAGGTGTGCCGCCGCATTCGCGCTTTGCCATCAGCGCTGTCGCGTACGCCTGTCTTGATGCTGACCGCCAAAGGTGACCCGATGGACCGCATCGTAGGCCTTGAACTCGGGGCAGATGACTACTTGCCCAAGCCCTTTGAACCGCGCGAGTTGCTGGCACGCATCCGTGCAGTGCTGCGCCGTCACCAACCCAGCAACGCCACCACGCCCGCCCAAGAGCTGTTGAAGTTTGGCTCGTTGGTCCTAGACCGTGACGCGCGCAGCGTGAGTGTGCGTGGTCAACCCTGCGAGCTCACCTCTTACCAATTCGACCTGCTGTGGGTCTTGGCCGAGCGCGCGGGGCGTGTGCTCTCGCGTGACCAAATCATGGAGGCGGTGCGCGGGCGTGAACTCGAAGCCTTTGACCGCTCGATTGACGTGCACATGGGCCGCATCCGCGCGGCCATCGAAGACGACGCCAAAACCCCCAAACGCATCCTCACCGTGCGCGGAGTCGGCTACGTGTTTGCCAAACAACAAGACTGACGCCCCCATGGCCCAAGACGCTCCGCCCAGCCGCTCATTGCACTTGCCCTTGTATGTGCGCATTTGGTTGGCGGTGGTCTTGGCCGTGGCCTTGCTCACGCTGCTGGCGGGGTGGGTAGCGCGCATCAGCGCAGAGCCGCCCCTGCGGGAGGTGGTCGTGCGCAATGCAGCGGGCGAGGTGGTGGGGCAAGGGCAGCGCCCGGCTCACCCACACGAGGGGATGGGCGCAGAGGGCCCGGCGCCTCCTTCGCCAGCAGACGGTGCGACAGCAGCGCCTCACATGCCCACGCCACCCGGACACTTTGGCACTGGACCTGAGTTCATGGTGCGCATGCAAGACGGCGAGCTGATGCACATCCACTTGCCGCGTCCACCGCGTTCGTTTTGGACCCGTCCCCCGTTTGGTTTTTTTTGGACCTTGGGGCTGGTCGGCTTGGCTGTGGCTTTGGCCACTTACCCCATCGTGCGACGCTTGACGCGCCGACTGGAGCAGTTGCAAAAAGGCGTAGAGCAATGGGGCACCGGGAATTTGTCTGCCCGCGTGGCAGTGCAAGGTGGTGACGAAGTGGCGTACTTGGCTGAGCGCTTCAACCATGCGGCGCAACAAGTCGAGGAACTGGTGAGCTCACACAAGTCGCTGCTGGCCAACGCCTCGCACGAATTGCGCTCGCCGCTCACACGCATTCGCATGGGGCTGGAGCTCATGGGCGAGACACCCTCACCGGCCATGAAAGAAGAAATCTCGCGCAGCGTGGGCGAACTCGACCAATTGATTGACGAGATTTTGTTGGCCAGCCGACTCGACACCAAAGAGGCCGAGATTGGTTCTTTTGAAAGCGTGGACTTGACGGGCTTGGCCAGCGAGGAATGCGCGCGTGTCAACGCGACACTGGAGTTGGGCGAGCAAACCCAAAGCCTGCTGGTGCCGGGTGTGCCCAAGCTGCTGCGACGCATGCTGCGCAACTTATTGGAAAACGCGCGCCGCTATGGCGCTGCCAACATCGAGGTGCAACTCGAGCCCAGTGGCACAAAAACCGTGGTCTTGCGTGTGTGTGACCGTGGCCCCGGAGTGCCTGCCGAATTGCGCGAGCGCATCTTTGAGCCTTTTTATCGCTTACCCGGCGCCAGCGAGCGTGAAGGGGGCGTGGGCCTGGGGCTGTCCTTGGTGCGCTCCATCGTGCAACGCCACGGCGGCCAAGTGCACTGTGAAGATCGGGCAGGCGGTGGTGCCAGTTTTGTGGTGCAACTGCCCAAAGCGTGAGGACGTCTGAGACGAACCCCACACGTCTCTTACCCCCCACAGCCCCTCGGCCCCACGGCCCCACGGCCCCACGGCCCATCGGATCACACGTTGATGGCCGATCCCAAGCCCAGAGCTTGGTTGACACGGGGCATCACTTCTTGCGCCATCAACTCCATTGAACGACGGCCCAAGAGCGGATCCACCAAGTCCATGCCGGCGTAGACAATTTCGCCAAAGTCACCCGCCGTTTCACGAAGCGCCAAAATTTGGTCCACCACCTCGTTGACCGTGCCCGTGATCACCAAGTCGCCCATCAAGCGGTCCAAGGTCAACAAGCTGTCGTCCTCATCGGGCGAGCGCTTGAAGATGACGTGGCGGTTGGAGATCTTCATCTTCGTGAGCATCTGTTGGTAGTAGTAGCGGTAGGGGCTGTTGGCGTCTTCATGGCCATAGCGCTTGGCGGTGCTGGCGTCATCGCTGACGAAAATCGTGCGCGCCACGCGCCAGTCAGCTGCCTTAGCCTGCTGGCCCACAGAGGCTTTGCCTTCGGCATAGTTGGCCCAGTGGCTGGGCAACCAGTGCGACAACAAAAAGTTGGCCGACATGGGGTGAAAATCTCGCTGACCCATGGCGATCACGCCCTTGGAGAAAGGCGCCACCACCGTGCCCACCACTTCAGGGTAGGGCTTTTGAAAAGGCTTCATCAACTCCCCACGGCCAATCGCAGGCACCGCCGTTTTGCGGGTGGTGACTTTGAAGCGGTTGTTCTCAAAGTCGATGTCATAGGGCGGCTCGCGCTGCCAGATGGCCAAGATCACATCAATCGCTTCGGCAAACAGCTTGTTGCGGTCTTGGTCCAACATCCCCAAGGACTCGGCGTCAGACGCCAAAGCACCGGGGCTGATGCCAAAGATAAAGCGGCCCTTGGCCAGGTGATCAAACATGGCCGCTTGCGAGGCGATCAAGGTGGGGTGGGCATGCGACAAATTGCTGGTGCCCGAACCCAGTTTGATGTTTTGGGTCTCAAAAATCAGCGTGGCCAAAAACATCAAGCTGTTGGTCACGTTCTCGGCCTTGTCTGTCAGATGCTCGCCCACAAATGCATCGTAAAAGCCCAAGCGGTCGGCATAGATGATGGTTTGCCGATCTTCGTGCAGCGTTTCTGTGGTGTCCCTGTGCAAAGGATGCAAGGGCATGGTGAAGTAGCCTAAACGCATGGTGTTTCTCTCTCTGTGTTCAATTGAAAATATCTGCCGCTCATTCGGGCTGCACGCCCGCGTCCTTGATGACTTGCGCCCAGCGGGTGATCTCGCTGCCAACAAACTTGGTGTACTCGGTGCGAGACAACTTAGAAGGCTCTAGGCCCAGTTGGTTCAAGCGCGCCAAAAAGCTCTCGTCTTTGAGCGCTGCACTCAACCAGCCCTCCATTTTTTTCATCAATTCGCCAGGGGTGCCAGCGGGTGCGGCCAGCCCCAAAAAAAAGCCCAATTCGTAGCCCGGATAAGTCTCGGCAATGGCGGGCACTTGCGGCCAGGCCTTAAAGCGTGTGGGCGCTGTCACTCCCAGCGCCAGCACTTTGCCGTTGTCGATTTGCGCCATCGCGGGCAAGTACTCGATGAACATCACCTGCAGCTGTTTGCCATAGAAGTCTTGCAACGCTGTGCCAATGGCCTTGTAGGGCACGCCCGTCATGGGCGCACCGGTTTTGACGCGAAACATCTCTGCCGTCATTTGCGAGGCCGAGTTGTAGTGACCAAAGAACACCTTGTCCGGATTGGCTTTGGCGTGACTCACCAAATCGGCCACCGAGTTGATGCCCGAGCCTTTGAGCACCAAAGCCACCGACGCTGCCGTGCCAAACATGCCCACATGGTCGAAGTCTTTGAGCGGGTCGTAAGGTACTTTTTTGTACAAGCTCAGGTTGGCCGCCAGCGTGGTGTTGGTGGTCAACAGCATCGTGTACCCATCTGCAGGCGCGTTCTTGACCATCTCGGTGCCCAAGATGCCGTTGGCACCTGCACGGTTGTCAATCACCACCGACTGCTTGGTTTGCGACTCCAAATACTGCGCAAACGCGCGCGCCGTGATGTCGCCCGACCCGCCGGGCCCAAAGGGCACCACCAAGCGAATCGGCTTGCTGGGGTAGCTCTGGGCCTGAGCGTTGAACCCCGTCAACACCAGCAAAGCACAGGCAACACAAAAAAGCCATTGCACAAAAGGAATACGCAGGTGTTTCATGGTCTCTCTTAGTGTCTTTGGGTTGGGGCTTGGCAGGAGTTTGGCCAAGCTTGGGAATGTGCGGCGATTTTGACGTTGCCACAGCCAAAGCGACACGCCACAAGGGGGCAGAGGTGTAGCCTTTGCGACTCACCATCTGCGGGTTTGACGCGCTTTGCACGTAAAAACGCCACAACGCAAAATGCCCCAGCTTTGTCAAACCCTCACGCAGGAGCCCCCATGAACATGCGCCCTTGGCCCGTCTACGCCTTTCACGCCCTCCTTGCGGCATGCGCCTTCGCATGGGGCGCGGGTGCACACGCCCAGGCCTACCCGAGCCGCCCCATCAAGATGGTGGTGCCCTACGCGGCAGGCGGCTTTTCTGACCAAGCCTCGCGCATCCTGGCAGAAGGCATGTCTCGCGCGCTCGGGCAGCCCATCGTGATTGACAACCGCGCGGGCGGCGGCGGACGCATTGGCAGCGACATGGTCAGCCGCGCCAACCCCGATGGCTACCAGTTGCTGATGACCACCAACGGCACCCACACCTACATGGCCGTGACCGAGAAAAACCTCTCCTACGACCCGGTGGCCGACTTCACGCCGGTCTCTTTGGTGGGCAGCTATGGCTTGCTGATGGTCACCCACCCCTTGGTGCCTGCTCGCAATGTGCAAGAGTTCATCGCCTACGCACGCGCCAACCCGGGCAAAGTCAATTACGCCTCCTCAGGCATGGGCAGTGGCTTGCACTTTGCCGGCGAGTTGTTCAACAGCATGGCCAAAACCAGCTTGGTTCACGTGCCCTACAAAGGTTCTGGCCCCGGCATGCAAGACGTGCTGGCGGGCGTGTGTCAGGTCATTTTTGACGGGGCGGCCAAGCCCCAAATCGACGCCGGCAAGGTGCGTTTTTTGGGCACCACCAGCGCCGTGCGTGACCCGCGATTTCCGGACGCCCCAACGCTGAGCGAAGCCGGACTTGCGGGCTATGACTTGACCTACTGGGTGGGTTTGTTTGGCCCCAAGGGCATGGCGCCCGAGATCCAAGCCCGCTTGAACGCCGCCGTGCGCACCGTGTTAGCCGAGCCCGACACACAACGCAAACTTGCCTCCATGGGCATGACCCTGGTGGGCAGCAGCCCCGAGCAATTGGTGCGAGAAATTCGCACCGAGACCGACAAGTTGCGCCTGATTGCAGCGAGCATTCCGGGTGGCATTCAGTAAATAATCCCCCCTTCACCTATGAAAGCCTGAACCATGTCCGACGAAGAAGCCAACGCTTGGCGCCCGCACGAGCGGCTTGATTTTTCAGCCATCGTGGACCGTGCCCCCCTGCAACTGCCCGGAGGCGCGCGTGTGGTGGTGTGGCCCGTGGTCAATATCGAAGAGTGGGACATTTCGCGCCCCATGCCCCGCATGGCCTCGCCCCCGCCCGGCGGTGTGGCCCCCGTGCCCGATGTGCCCAATTGGACGTGGCATGAGTACGGCATGCGCGTGGGCTTTTGGCGACTGCTTGACGCCTTCAAGCGCTACAACATCCAACCCACCATGTCGATCAACGCGAAGGTCTGCGAAACCCGACCCCGCGTGCCCCAAGCCGCGCTCGATGCAGGCTGGGAGTTCATGGCCCATTGCTACGAACAAATTCCGATTCAAAAAATCACCGATCAGCGCGCCATGATGGCGCAAACGCTGGACGTCTTGACCCGCTTCACCGGACACCGCCCCAAGGGATGGTTGGGCCCAGGGCGCAGCCAAACCTTTGTCACGCCTGACCTGATCAAAGAACTTGGCATGCAGTGGTTTGGCGACTGGGTGCTCGACGACCAGCCGCAATTCGTCAACACCCGCCATGGCCGTTTGGTGTCGGTGCCCTACACGATCGAGCTCAACGACATCGGCATCATGCTGACCGCGCACCAAGCGTCTGACGCCATGCTCAACCGCACCCGCGATGCCTTTGACCGCTTGTATTTGGATTCGGCCAATGGCGCGCGCATTTTGGCCTTTGGGGTGCACCCCTACATTTCGGGCGCATCACACCGCATCCGCTACTTTGAGGAAATGCTGGAGTACCTGAGCGGACGCGATGACGTGGTGTTTTGGAATGGCCAACAAATCTGCGACTGGTTTGAGCAGCAAGCCCTGCCAGGCACGCCTGGCGTGTGATGCCCTCGATGGATGTGCCACTGCATGCTTTGTCGATTGCCCAAGCCGCTGAGCTGGTGCGCACCCAAGCGCTGACCCCGCTGCAACTGGTACAGGCGTGTTTGGCACGCGCGGATGCGCAAGAGCCCCAGCTCAACGCCTTCATCACGCGTACCGCAGAGGCGGCGCTGGCTCAGGCCGAGCAGGCCACGCGCGAGATCGCAGCAGGCCAATGGCGCGGCCCGCTGCACGGCATTGCGATCGCCCACAAAGATGTGCTCCTCACCCGTGGGGTGCGCACCACCGCGCACTCTCGTGCGCTGGAGCACTGGGTGCCCGACACAGACGCCGTGGTGGTGCAACGCTTGGCCCAAGCCGGCGCGATCAGCCTGGGCAAAACGGCTTGCCACGAGTTTGCATTTGGCTCGCCTGCCACGGACGATGTGTTTGCCCCTGCACGCAACCCCTGGAACAGGTTGCACATGCCGGGCAGCTCCAGCAGCGGCTCGGGCACGGCGGTGGCGGCAGGTTTTTGCTTGGCTGCGACGGGCACCGACACCGGCGGCTCGGTGCGTCACCCCGCCGCCGCGTGTGGCTTGGTGGGCTTTAAGCCCACCCGCGGCGTGTTGCCCATGGACGGCGTGATGGCACTGGCACCCAGCATGGACCACGTGGGCTTGCTCACACGCAGCGTGGGCGATGCGGTGTTGATGTTTGAGGCCATGCGTGGTGACTTGGCGCGCACGCACAAGGACCTCGCCCCAAACACGCTGGGCACAACAACGCCTACACGCACCGCCTTGCCCGGACTGCGCATTGGCGTGATGCGCCGCCAAGTGCAGGCGCAAGCGCACGACCCCGAGATTTGGGAGTGCTTTGAAGAGGTGCTCGCCCAGTGCCGTCACAAAGGCGCTCAGCTCATCGATGTGGAGCTCGAGGGCGCCGACCAAGCCGTGGCTTTGGCCAACACCTTGATTGGCTTTCAGGGCTACCAGCAGTTGCAGCACTGGGTGCGCGACCAACCGCAGCTGCTCGGCCAGGGCCTGCGCCGCCGCTTGATGAGCGCCGCCGAGGTGACCCCGCAAGACTATTGGCAAGCCAACGTCAAACGCTGGCAGCTGGAACAAGCGCTTGAGCAGGTGCTGACCCAACAAGTCGACGTGCTGCTCTCGCCCGGGCGCGAAATGCCACCTGAAACCTTGGACGCCTTGATGCACAACCCCAGCGGCCAGCGCAGCAGTTGCAACCGACTCTACAGCCTGACGGGCCACCCGGCGCTCACCTTGCCCATGGGGCTGCACAGCAGTGGCTTGCCCATGGCCTTGCAACTCGCAAGCGCTCACCACAGTGACGCGCGTCTATTAGGTTTGGCGCTGCGGCTGCAAAGCTGCCTGCCATGGGACGCTAGTCATCCAGCAAACCCCCTCTTGAAATCGTGATGCCACACTCGCTCAACACCCACCGTCGCCAATGGCTACAGGCCAGTCTCGCAGCGGGCTGGGGTGCGCTCACCCACACGGCTCACGCCCAAGCCCAAGCCCTTCCTTGGCCCAGCAAACCCATCCGCTTTGTTGTGCCCTTTGTGCCAGGGGGCACCTCAGACATCGTGGCGCGCACAGTAGCCCAAGAGCTGTCACGCCAGCTGCCTTTTGCGGTCGTGCTCGACAACAAGGCCGGGGGTGGGGGTGTGCCCGCCATGCAAGAAGTGGCACGCGCCGCGGGCGACGGTCACACCGTCATCTTGGGCCATGTCGGCTCTCTGGCGGTCAACCCCTACATCTTTGCCAACACCGGCTATGACGTGAACCACGACTTCGCCCCGGTCACCTTGCTGGCCAAAGTGCCCAGCCTGTTTGTGGTGCACCCCGATGTGCCAGCCAAAAACCTGCGCGAGTTGGTGGACTACGCCAAACGCCACCCCGGGCAACTCAATTACGCCTCGGCAGGCAACGCCAGCGCGGGGCACTTGGCGATGGAGTACCTCAAGCTTGCCACCGGCATGTTCATGACCCACATTCCCTACCGAGGCACGGGGCCTGCCTTGACCGATTTGCTGGCCGGGCGCACGCAGGCGTTTTCTGCCGGCACCCCGGCCTTGCTGGCGCACATCCGCAGCGGGCGCTTGCGCGCCATCGCCACCGGCACCCCACAGCGGCTGGCTTCGCTGCCGGACCTGCCCACGGTCGCCGAGTCAGGCTACAAGGGTTTTGAGTCAGTGCAGTGGTACGGCATGATGGCGCCGGCGAGCACGCCCAGTGACATCGTCAAACGCTTGCAAGAAGAGTGCAACAAAGCCTTGCACAGCGCCACCATTGCCGAGCGCTTTGCCAGCGAAGACGCCTTGGTGGGTGGTGGCCCACCGCACGAATTTGCCGCGCTGATTGCCCAACAACAACGCCTGTGGAAAGACGTGGTGGCGCGTGCGCGCATCCGCGCGGATTGACGCACTTTTTGGAGATCTCTCGTATGACCTTCACCCCTTTTGGCGCACCCGGTGCGGCTACTCGCACACCCACCTGGCAACGCGGCGTGCTGTGCGCGAGCCTGTGCCTTGGGCTCGTGGGCATGCACTCTGCACGTGCACAAATCAACACCGACACCTTTCCCAACAAACCCATCAAGGTCGTGGTGGGCTATGGCCCGGGTGGCACGGGGGATTTGACGCTGCGTTTGGTGGCGCAAAAAATGGGGGACAAACTGGGCCAACCGCTGGTGATTGAAAACCGCCCCAGCGCCGGCGGCATCGTGGCCTCACAAACCGTGCAGCAGGCCGC
>CAIVLE010000187.1 GCA_903906635.1 uncultured Burkholderiales bacterium
GAGTACCTCATGGACTACGGCCTTGCGCTTGTCCAGCGTGAGGTGCTGCAAGACTTTAACCTCTTGGAGGCGGACATCAAGAGCGACAACGAGTCCCACGCCTACATCAAGCCCCAATGAGCGCTCTCGAAGCCGTCATGGAGGACGAGAAGACCCAGAAAGAGTTCACCGCCCTCACCCCGCACCAGCAGATCGTCTTCAACTGGCAGTTCAAGTGGCTCAATGAACAGGCCTTGAAGCACCAAATCGAGCCTTCGGGCGACTGGTGGAACATCTGGCTGCTGCTGGCCGGTCGAGGCGCAGGAAAGACCCGTGCAGCGGCTGAGACGCTGGCCTCATGGGCATGCGAAGAAGCTGGAACCCGCTGGCTGGTGTCGGCTCCAACGTCCGGCGACTTGAAGTCCACCTGCTTCGAGGGCGACTCCGGCCTGCTCAAGGTCATCCCGCCCCTACTGGTAGCCAAGTACAACTCCAGCCTGCACGAGATCACGCTGGTCAACGGGAGCCTGATCAAAGGCATACCCGCGTCTGAGCCTGAGCGCTTCCGTGGCCCGCAGTTCCATGGCGGGTGGCTGGACGAGCTGGCCGCGTGGGAGTATCTGCGCGAGTCGTGGGACATGATCCAGTTCGGTATCCGTCTGGGAACGCGCACCAAGCTGATCTGCTCCACCACGCCCAAGCCCAAGGACGTGGTGCTGGAGCTGATCGACCGCGAAGGCGACGACGTGACCATCACACGGGCCAGCACGTACTCCAACATCAAGAACCTTGCGCCAAGCTTCCAGAAGCAGATTCTCCAGTACGAAGGCACCAATCTGGGGCGGCAGGAGATTCACGCCGAGATCATCGACCCAGAAGAGGGCGGCATCGTCAAGCGCGAGTGGTTCAAGCTCTGGGGCGCGGGCAAACCCTTCCCCAAGCTGGAGTACATCCTCCAGTCCTACGACTGCGCCACCAGCGACAAGACCATCAACGACCCCACTGGCTGCATCACCTTCGGGGTGTTCAAGCCCTTGGACGGCGGCATGTGCGTCATGATCCTTGACTGTTGGCAAGACCACCTCCAGTACCCGCAGCTACGCCCCAAGGTGATCGACGAGTTCGAGGTGGTGTACGGCGAAGGCAAAGGGAAGAAGCGAGTGGATGTCATTCTCGTAGAGGACAAGTCCGCAGGCATTTCCCTCATCCAAGACTTGCAACAGGCCAGCTTGCCCGTCATCGCGTACAACCCCGGACGAGCCGACAAGGTGCAGCGCCTCAGCATCGTCGCCAACATCATCAAGGCCGGGCGCGTCTATGTGCCCGAGTCCAGTGTCAAGCCCGGCTTTGTGAAAGACTGGGCCGAAGGGTGTGTGAGCCAAATTTGCTCATTCCCAGAGGGAACAGTCCATGATGAGTTCGTTGATTGCATCAGTCAGGGCCTGCGCTACCTGCGTGATGCAGGCTGGATCAGCATCGACTTCCCCCGCGAAGACAGCGTGGACGAGGACGACATCCTTGACGCGGATGAATACAACCAACGTGCCCGCACTATGACCAACCCTTACTCGGCTTGAGTGGAATTAAATTCCACCTTACAGGAAACTTACATGAACTATGGGTGCTTCAACCGACGAGAGTTTGACCAGATCGTGGCCGTTCAAGATGGCTGGTATCAAAACTTCATGAGCGGCTGGACACGGGAGGCCAGCATGAAGTCCATCCCCTTCACCATGGCCCGTGACTGCCAATACACCAAAACCGCTCTCGGCCAAGCCGACTCCAAGTGCCAAGGCTGCAAGCATAGACTTGACATCTAGTCAAAGGTATGATCGGGGAAACTTCCCACGAGGGCGAACATGACCAAACCCCAGTACCCGCAATCAGACGCCCTTGAGCTGGCAAGGATCAATGCCATTCGATTGCTAGGTTTGCATGAACACAACACACCAGAAGACCGCGCCAAGGCGATGGGGTATGCGCAAGACGTGTACCACGGCAGCAAGCAAGACTTGCAGGGTGGATTCAAACCCGGCTACGATGACAATCTTTCCTTTGTAACCCCAAAGCCAGAGTTTGCAAACAACTGGATCGGCAAGGGAAGGTACACCGAACGCTTGGGTGATGAGGCCAAAGCTGAGCGTCAGTCAGCCAATGACCAGTACCGTTCCATGAAGTACAAAAACATGGACTATGACTCTCTCAACAACCTGCAAGGCGATGAGTTCACCAAGGAGTACGACCGTCGCAACAGCCTGCACAAGGCGGAAATGAAAAAAGAATTTGGGGACATGGCATCCCCAGACCGCATTCACTCCACCGTGTACCCCATGAAGGTGAAGGCGCAGAAGACGTTTAATCCTGAGACCGATATGCACCACATGCATGACTTCTTTGTCAAGGACAAAACGCCGCAGAATTTGATTGACCTGTACAAAACGGGCAATTACATGCTGTATGAAACCAAGCCAGTGGTCGCGTACCTAAAAAGCAAAGGCTTTGACTCCATGAAGCTACGCGAGTCATCTGACGGGGATTACACCACTGTTGCCATGTTTGAACCCGCCCATGTGCGCTCACGCTTTGCCGCATTTGACCCTGCCCGAGCACATGAGGCCGGACTCAGCTATGCCGAAGGTGGCACCACCGACATAGACGCTATGAGGCTTGCCACCATAATGCCGCACCAAAAGCGTGGTGGCACAATCAAGGATCACATCACCATCACGGAGCGCCCCCTATGAGCGGACTGTACTCACCCATCAATCGCGCAGCAGAGTTAATCACCCGCCCCAAGGGCACCGGTGCGGAGTACATGGCCGAACTCCAGAAGAAGC
>CAIVLE010000188.1 GCA_903906635.1 uncultured Burkholderiales bacterium
GCTTTGATCTGCAGCTGCTCTGGCGGTAGTGGTCATGTGGGGTAAATGCCGATCAGCTGGTGATCATTTTTTCCAACGCTACAAAGCTCTCTGCAATGCGGCGTGGATTGATGGGGTAATTGCCATCTTTGATCGCTTGCTTGATGGACTCTACCTTGGCGCGGTCAAAGTCGGGCTGGGCCATGACTTTTTGGGCAACATTGCTCAGGCTCACTTTGTCTGCTCCAGCTGCTGCCTTTTCAGGCGCTTGGGGTGCGGCTTCATCTTTGCCTTGTGCGGCAGAAGCGCTCTTTTTGTCAACCTTTTCGATGTTGCTGCGCATGGCAGCGTTCGATTGGGCCATCCGTCCATAGTTCGAAATAGCGTCACTCATGATGTTCTCTCTTTCTTGAACCTGTCAAAGCAGGTCAAACTTTTCCACAACACTTCAATCGACCCCAAATTCTAGAACTTGAGGGGGTTTTTTCACTTCTTTTTATCATTAGCACTTTTTATCTCACTTTTGAGGTGTTCGGCCCAGTGATCACTGCTGTCAAAGATCGACCCGACTCGCTGTTTTTCAAGCGAATTTGTTCACCCAATCCGCCATCTTGCAAAGATTCTGCGCGCATGGTGATGGAGAAGCCTTGTCCTTCACCCGCCGTTACCTGCACCTCTTGCCCACGTTTGACCAAAACCGCCGTTTTGACGTCAAAAGTTCTCAAGGGTGTGCTGGGTGTCAAATCGCGCACCAGTTCCATGTTGGCAATGAGCTTGGGGTCAGAGATCAACTGGCTCTCCATGCCAGCCGCAGGCATTTCAGCCACATTGAACATGGCGGCATTGATGTAAGTACCACGCTTAAGTAGTTCTTTAGGAATAAGTACTTTGTGTAAGGTAGGGGCTGTGGTGCCATTGCGTGACACCGATGCAGGTTCTGAGCCTTGGTTCAAGGTCACAAATAACTGCCATTGCGGTTGGGCACAGCGCACACGCACCGAGGGTTGGCCTGGAAATGGTTGATCAAATTGCAGGGTTTGTTGACAGCTTTGTACCGTGATGCGGCTATCCAATGGCGCCACGTGCAGGCTCTTGCCCTGAAAGGCAGGAGCGCTGGAAGCCCATTGCAGCGCTTGTTTTTGCAGCACGTCAAACGTGCTTGGCTGTGTCTCCACAGTTTGTGCAAACGCCCAGTTGACGGGGCTTGCCAGGGTGAAGAGAACAAAAACAAGGCTCAGCACTGTCCCCCATCGCCGGGCCATCAGGGCAGGGCGACTGTCGGGATTTTTTAGGCACAGCACTTGCATATTCATTCGGGTCAGGTGTTGGTTTTTTGACTTTTTGTTGCAGACCCACACCTCATTGCAAGAACGAGACCAGCTTTTTAAACCCGGACTTTCCACAAGGCCTGCCCATGCGATTCGATCCGCCCATGAACCCCACGGTGACCAGCACCGATGCCTCTGGCTTTCCCCAGTTGGCTCGCAGTCCCTTGGCGTTTGCGCGCTCAGCGCCTGCTTTCACGCGTGCCTTGGCAGCAGCTCAGCAGCAACCCGGTGGAGAGTTAGCGGTTCCGGCCAATGTGGCGGCCACCATGTCGGGCTCTGCAAGCCCCGTGTCCACTGCTGCGCCCTGGAGTGTGTCGGTGCAATCGGGCCAAACCTTGAGCGGCATCGTGCGCGACCAAATGGCTGCGCGCGGTGTGACCATCAGCAACTCGGAAGCCATGCGCTTGGCGCAAAACGTGGCCCGCTCCAACAACATCAACAACGCCAATTTGATCCATCCAGGCCAGCGCTTGAGCTTGGATAGCTTGAGCCCCTTGGTCACCCAAGCGCAAGCCGCCTACAACGCGTCCAGCGTTGCGCAAGCCAACAACACTCTTGCCAACACTCCGGCCAACACAGCGTTGGCAGGTACGGCACAAGTACAACTGTTGTTGCGCGCAGATCGCAACAACAACCCAGTGCTTGAAAAAACTATCGACCGTGCCATTGAAAAAGGCTTCATCCCCGCACAAGACAAACAAGCAGTGATGAACAAAATTGTTCAACTCTCTGAACAACACCGTTTTGCGCCCGATGACTTTGCCCGTCTCACGCTCATGGAGAGCGACGGGATGAACCCCAAAGCCAGCAACAACCGCTGTCACGGCATCATCCAGTTTTGTGATGGCCCCGACCGGGGAGCTGCCAGCGCAGGCTTTGGTGCCAACCCCAAAGCGATCCTGGGTCACAGCGTGCTCAAACAACTCGACATGGTCGATAAATATTTTGAGGACACGGGTTTGAAAAACTTCGGCCCCGTGGGATTGGATGATTTGTACTTGACCGTTCTCACCCCATCGGCTCGCAATGAAACCAGGCCCAACGTGGCCCTCAATATCCCAGGCCAGCAAGCGGCCTACCTGCACGTCAACCGTGATACGCGCGCGCCCATCACGCGCAATTCCATCTTGGCCGGATTGCATCAAAACGCCAATGAACGCTTGGGAACCGACGTGGCGCAACGCAACGCCGTTCAAACCGCGCGCATGAGCGCCTATGCCGCCCAAGCTGCCGTCACCGAGGTGCACTGAGCCAATTCGGCGTTGCGCCCGTCGCAGCATCTGAACTTTGTGTTTGGATGCAAAGCGGCAATCTAGCGGCAAAGTTTTGCCGCAAACAGCGTCAAAAACACTTGGCACATCTCTTGCACTAATCGACACGAGGCTTCACAACTTGAGGCCGGGTGTCAATGAATTGGAGTCAATCCAGATTGGAGTTGTGCGATGGATGTTTTTTCTAACGCATTTGGAATACATGAAAAAGCCTTGGGTGTGCGAAGCCAGCGCATGGAAGTGCTCGCGCGCAA
>CAIVLE010000189.1 GCA_903906635.1 uncultured Burkholderiales bacterium
CCCCCTTGACCCCTTTCTTTTGGGGTAGGCGCCAAGCAGGCCTGCAGGGCTTGCTAGTTGCTATGGATCAAGATGCTATGCATCAAGTTGCTGAGGATCTCAGGCAGCAGGCCAAGTTTCATGGCGCAACGCCTGAACTTTGAGGACCGTTTGATCTCAGTTTGACCTCAGGATGACCTCAGTAAACGTAAACGCCGTGCCCCGTCTTGCGGCCCAAGCGCCCTGCAGCCACCATTTCTTTGAGCAGCGGGCAAGGGCGGTATTTGCTGTCGCCAAACTCGTTGAGGTACACCTCCATCACGGCCAGGCACACGTCCAGGCCGATCATGTCGGCCAGTGCCAGGGGGCCGATGGGTTGGTTGCAACCGAGCTTCATGCCCGCATCGATGTCCTCGGGGGTGGCCAAACCTTCGGCCAGCACAAACAGGGCTTCGTTGATCATGGGCACCAAGATGCGGTTGACCACAAAGCCCGGTGCGTTCTTGACCGTGATGGGGCTCTTGCCCAGACGGGTCGCCAAGTCATGCACCGCGTCGTGGGTGGCGTCGCTGGTTTGTAAGCCACGGATGATCTCCACCAAAGCCATCATCGGCACGGGGTTGAAAAAGTGCATCCCAATGAAGCGGTCTGCGCGTTGGGTGACGGCGGCCAACTTGGTGATGGAGATGGAGGAGGTGTTGGAGGCCACGATCACCTCAGGCGCCAAGAGCGCATCGACTTGCTTCAAGATCTTGACCTTGAGCTCGAAGTTCTCGGTGGCCGCTTCGATCACCAGTTGCGCGGCCTTGAGGTCGTCGTAGTTTGTGCTGCCCTGAATGCGCGCCAAAGCGGCTGCTTTGTCGGCTTCGGTGATTTTTTCTTTCTTGATCAGGCGATCCAAGCTGCTCGCCACAGCCGCCACGCCTTTGGCGACCGAAGCTTCGGAGATGTCGACCATCACCACGTTCACGCCTGAGACGGCGCAAGCCTGCGCAATGCCATGGCCCATGGTGCCGGCGCCGATGATGCCTACGGTTTGAATGTTCATTGGATTTCCCTTGTTGCTTGGATTGAATAAAAGAATATTAGCGGGTGAACGGTTGCGTTTGGCTGACGCAGCTCAAGCTTTGAAGCGCTTTTGGGTCAGGTGCAGCGCGATGCCCCAAGCCACCACCGCATAGAGTCCCAACACGCCCAGGTGCAGCCCAGCTTGAGTGGGCCATTGGTCCAAAAAGAGCGGGCGCACCAAGGCGATGGCTTGGGTCAGGGGTAGCCAAGCGGAGATGTCGCGCACGATCTCGGGCAGTTGCTCGCGCGGAAAAAACACGCCACTCAAAAACATCATGGGCGTGAGAAAGAGCGTGAAGTAATACGTGAAAAAGTCATAGCCCTTGGCCAGCGCATTGAAGATCAGTGCCAGGCAACTGAAGGTGATGCCCACGCACAACAAAATGGGCCAGGCCGCCAACAGCTTCCAGCTGTGGGTGATGCCCAGCGCCATCATCACCCCCAAGATGGCCGTGATGGTGAACAAGGCCTTGAAGGCGGCCCACAGCATTTCAGCCAACAGCACATCGCCCAAGCGCATGGGCGCGTTCAAAATGCCGTCCCAGGTTTTTTGCACATGCATGCGTGAAAAGGCGGAGTACAGCGCTTCAAATGTGGCCGCGTTCATCGCACTCATGCAAATGGAGCCGCTGGCTAAAAATAAGATGTAGGGCACGCGCTGGCCCTCCAAGCTCACCTCGCCCACCAAGGCGCCCATGCCGTAGCCAAAGGCCACCAACCACATCAGCGGCTCGGCAATATTGGCCACCAGGCTGGGGATGGCGAGCTTGCGCCAGACCAGCAAATTGCGCAAAAACACCGGCCAAAAACGAAAATAGGTGTGCATGGTCTCAGCCCTCTTGGCGGATTTGGCGTCCGGTCAATTTCAAAAACAAATCTTCCAAGTTGGCCGGCCGGTGCAGGGTGCGCAGCCCGCTGTGGGCAGCCAAGGCTTGCAGCAAAGGCGCTGCTTGGTGGGTGTAGAAAAACACCGTCTCGCCACTGGTCTCCAGGCGTTGTGCCAAGTCTTTGAGGGGGCTGTTGACCAATGCGAGCGCGCCTTGTCCGTACACCTCCACCACATCAGGCTCCAGGTATTGGGCAATCAAGTCGCGCGGCGTGCCCTCGGCAATTTTTTTGCCGTGGTCGAGCACCAGCAATCGGTGGCACAAGCGCTCGGCCTCGTCCATGAAGTGCGTGGTCAGCAAAATGGACTTGCCTTGTTGCAGCAGCTGCTGCAAGCGCTCCCACATCAGGTGACGCGCTTGTGGGTCCAGGCCCGTGGTGGGCTCGTCGAGCAGCAGCAAGTCGGGGTTGTTGATGAGCGCGCGTGCCAAACTCAGCCGACGCTTCATGCCGCCAGACAACTCGCCGGGCTTGGCGTCGGCTTTATGGGTCAAGGCGGCAAAGTCCAGCAACTGCGGAATGCGCGTCTGAAGGTCGGCTTTGTTGAGGCCAAAGTAACGGCCAAACACCCTCAAGTTCTCGGCGCAACTGAAGTCGGGGTCCAGGGTGTCAAACTGACTCACCACCCCTAGGCGGGCTTTGATGGCCAAGTCATGCTCGGGCATCGACAAGCCAAACGCGTGGACGCTGCCGCTGTCGGGTCTGGCCAGCCCCAAGCACATGCGCAAGGTGGTGGTTTTGCCCGCGCCGTTGGGGCCAATCACGCCCAGGCACTCGCCAGGTGCGATGCGAAACGACACATCGTTGACCACGGTGTTGTCACCGTAGCGTTTCATCAAATGCTGACATTCAAACAAAGGGTTCATGTCAAACATTGTGCACGGCTCAGATGAACCTATTCAACCGCTGGGGCTCATTTGAGCTGGAGCGTTTGGGTTCGTTTGAGTTCGTTTGGGCTCATGTGGGCGTCTTCGTTGGGGCCACCTAAAATCTGAGTGATGACCGAAACCCTCACCGTGCTCTTGCAATACCTGCTGCCTAAGCAGGCCTTGACTGTTTTTGCCGGTTCTGTGGCACGCCCAAGAGGCGGGCGCTTGACCCATGCCTTGATCCGTTGGTTTGTGCGCCGCTACCAAGTCAACATGTCAGAGGCCGCCCAGCCCGACATCACACAGTACGCGAGCTTCAATGAC
>CAIVLE010000190.1 GCA_903906635.1 uncultured Burkholderiales bacterium
GATGTGACGGGCCAATGCGTGGCTACACCTGCCGAGCCCACGGGCAGCACTTTGTGCAAGCACGTCAAACAGCGCCACTATCCGCTGGTGCAACGCAGTGGCATATTGTTTGGCTGGTTTGGGCCCGAAGACAGCACCCCCCCGCCGTTTGCAGCACTCGACTGCTTCACCGCGCCCAACAGCCACACATTTGCCTTCAAGGGCTTGTGGCAATGCAACTGGTTGCAGGCCTTTGAGGTGGGTGTTGATCCAGCACACGCGTCGTTCTTGCACCGCTTTTTCAATGACGAGTCGTTGGACGACACGTATGGCAAACAGTTTCGCGGTGCCAGCGCGGGTGAGATTGACGGACAGCGCTGGCCCATGACCCGGGTGATGAGGGAGTTCGATCAGCCACAGATCAGCTTAGAGGCCATGCCCTATGGCATGCGACTGACCAGCCTGCGCCCCATGACCGAGGCCTTGACCCATGTGCGGGTGACAAATGCGATTTTTCCGCACACCTTTGTGATTCCGCTGTCTGAGACCATGACCATCACGCAGATGCACGTGCCCGTGGACGACACGCACACCTATTGGTACTCCGTATTCACCAGTTTTGAGGGGCCTGTAGACAAAGAAGCCATGCGCCAACAGCGTTTGCAGGCGATTGATTTGCCCGACTACGTCCCCAAGTCAGGCCGCCACAACCAGTGGGGGTTTGATCCAGAAGAACAAATGACGCGCACTTACCTGGGCATGGGTGAGCACGACATCAATGTGCACGACCAATGGGCCTGCGAAAGCATGGGGCCCATCCAAGACCGTACCCGCGAGCACCTTGGCACCAGCGACAAAGCCATCATGGCCAACCGCCGCACCCTGCTGCAAGCGATTGACGATGTGGCGGGGGGCAAGTTGCCACCTGGCTTGGCCCAGGCTGAGGTGGCGGCCCAGCGCATCGGCCCCGACACGGTCGACGGCATCGCGCCCGCACACGACTGGCAAGCCTGGTGGCAGCAAGCGGTGGCTGCCAAACGAGCCCGTGCGCCATGGCCTGCAGCGCTGGCATCGCCGCCCGTTGGCCCCCATGACACAGGCTCGCAGGTGAGCGCATGAGCAGCTTTGCCACACGCTGTGGGCTAGACACCCCCGAACGACAAGCGGGCGTGGCACGCGCCACACAACTGCTGCGCGCCAGCGGCATCGAGCTCGTGCGTCTGGCCTGGTGCGATGCGCATGGCGTGACCCGCTGCAAAACCTTGGTGACCGAGGCTGCCATTGACGCCTTGCACAACGGCATTGGCATGGTGAGCACCTTGCTGCTCAAAGACACCTCGGATCGCACCGCGTTCAAGGTGTTTGAAGCCAACATCACTTCTGAGCTGCCAGGCTTTGAATTTGCCAGCAATTTGCTGCTGATGCCCGACCCGCACAGCTTACACATCTTGCCCTGGGTGGATAAAACCGCTTGGTTGCAATGCCAGCCCTGGTTTCAAAACGCCCAGCCCGTGGCGTTAGATAGCCGCTACCAGTTGCAACGCGCACTGGCCCGTTTAGCGCAACAAGGCTTAGGGTTGGTGTGTGGCTTGGAAATTGAGTTTCACATCTACCGCTTGCAAGACGTCACGCACGGCAAAGACCTCGACCCCGAGTTGGCCGACTGGCCAGGCCGCGCACCTGCGGTGAGCATGATTCACCCGGGCTACCGCCTGCTGTCAGAGCACGACGCGGACTTATGTGAGGAGCCGCTTCGCATCGTGCAGCACACTGCGCAAGGCCTGGGGCTGCCTTTGGTGTCCTTAGAGATTGAGTTCGGCCCCAGCCAAGTGGAAGCGGTCTTTGGTGCCACCGATGCACTGACGGCGGCCGACAACATGGTGCTGTTTCGCAACGGGGTCCGCCAAGCCTTACGACGCGCGGGCTACCACGCAAGCTTCATGTGTCGCCCTCCGTTTCCACACATCATGTCCAGCGGTTGGCATTTGCACCAGTCGCTGGTGCGCTTGAGCGACGGGCGCAACGCGCTGATGCGCGACGAGGCGCCTGAGCGCACCCAAGCCCATGACGCGCGTCACACGCTGTCAGACTTGGGGGCGCATTATTTGGCGGGCCTTCTAGACCATGCCCAGGGCAGCACGCTGCTGTGCACGCCCACTGCCAATGGCTACGGACGTTTTCAGCCCAACGCCTTGGCACCACAGGCCATTGTGTGGGGACGCGATAACCGAGGCGCCATGTTGCGCGTCATTGGCCAAGCAGGCGACAGCGCCACACGCATTGAAAACCGCTTGGGCGAACCCGCCGCTAACCCCTATCTGTACATGGCCTCGCAAATTCACGCAGGCTTGGCAGGCATCGCGCAAGAGCGTATGCCCCCGCCGGCGACCGAAGCGCCTTATCAAACTGTGGAGGAGGCACAAGCCACACACACCCGCATCCCCAGCCACTTGGGCGAGGCCTTGAGTGCGTTCCAAGCCGATGCGGCCATGGCGCAGGGGTTTGGCGATGCGTTTGTGCACTATTACAGCCGCCTCAAACAGGCGGAGCAGCAGCGCTTTGAGGCCGCCGAAGACAGCCTAGAGTTTCAGCGGCGAGAATATTTCAGCCGCATCTGACAGCCCCCCCACCAGGACCCTTTTTATGATTCGCATCACCCTCTTCGACAACGCCCAAGACACGCAAGGCACCACCATCGAAGCCAAGCCTGGACACAGCTTGATGAAAGCGGCGGTCTCAGCCGACATCGACGGCGTAGCCGCCGACTGTGGCGGCACCCTGACCTGCGCGACGTGCCATGTGATGGTGCGTGAACCCTGGCTGAGCCAGTTACCCGCCATGAGCGACGACGAAGACGGCATGCTTGACTTTGCTGCATGCAAGCGCCAAACCAACAGCCGTTTGTCTTGTCAAATCACGCTGAGCGAGGCCATGGACGGGATGCAGGTGGATTTACCGCCCAGCCAGTACTGATCGCTGAGACTGGGCTGCTCGCGACCTCAGCAGGCACGAGAAAGCGCATTCGGGCAAAACGGGCTCAGCGCATGCCCGGCAAGCCGCCCCCGCCCATGCCGGGCATGCCTTTCATGCCGCCCATGCGCTTGATCATTTTCATGAGGCCACCGCCGCGCATTTTTTTCATCATGTCTTGCATTTGCTCAAACTCTTTGAGCAAGCGGTTCACGTCTTGCACCTGAACCCCCGCCCCCGCAGCGATGCGGCGCTTGCGCGTGGCTTTGATGAGCTCGGGCTTGCGCCGCTCAAGCGCCGTCATGCTGTGGATGATCCCTTGCTTGCGACCAATGTCTTTTTCGGCGCGGGTCATGTCGACTTCGCTGGCTTTGGCGGCCATTTGCGTGGGCAATTTGTCCATCAAGCTCGAGAGGCCACCCATGGAGCGCATTTGTTGAATTTGGGACAAGAAGTCGTTCAGATCAAAGGCGTCGCCGCGTTTGACTTTGTCGGCCAACTTTTGCGCGGCCTCCATGTCCACGCCTGCGGTAACTTGTTCGACCAAAGCCAAGATGTCACCCATGCCCAAGACGCGACCGGCATGGCGCTGTGCGTCAAAGAGCTCAAGTCCATCAATTTTTTCGCTGGTACCGGCAAACTTGATGGGAGCACCCGTGATTTGGCGCACCGACAGCGCCGCACCACCGCGTGAGTCACCGTCGAGTTTGGTCAACACAATACCGGTGAGCGGCAAGGCCTCTTTGAACGCTTTGGCCGTGTTGATGGCGTCTTGACCCTGCATGGCGTCGACCACGAACAAGGTCTCCACCGGGTTGAGCACTTGGTGCAAGGTTTTGATTTCTTGCATCAACGCTTCGTCAATGGCCAAACGACCCGCGGTGTCGACCAACAGCACATCAAAATAATGCTTGCGCGCGTAATCAAGCGCGGCACGTGCAATGTCTTGTGGTTTTTGATCGGGGCTACTTGGAAACCACTCGGCACCGGCTTGTGCGGTGACGGTTTTCAACTGCTCAATGGCCGCTGGGCGGTACACGTCGCCCGAGACGGTGAGCACTTTCTTTTTGCGCTGCTGGATGAGCCAGCGCGCCAGCTTGGCGGTGGTGGTGGTTTTGCCCGCCCCTTGCAAGCCGGCCATGAGGATCACAGCGGGGGGTTGCGCCGCCAAGTTGAGGTCGCTCACCCCTTCGCCCATGGTGGCGGCCAACTCTTGGTTGACGATGGCAACCAAGGCTTGGCCAGGTTGCAATGAGCCGATGACTTCTTGACCCAGGGCTTTTTCTTTGACGCGGGCAATGAAGTCGCGCACCACAGGCAAGGCCACATCGGCCTCGAGCAAGGCCATGCGCACCTCGCGCAACATGTCTGCCACGTTGCTTTCGGTGATGCGGGCCTGTCCACTGATGTGTTTGACCAGGCGAGAAAGTTTGTCGGTGAGGGTGGAAGCCATCGATAACCCCAAAGTGGGTTGGTGTGTGGGTCAAGCAAAACGCTAAACTTGCGTCATGATTTTAGCCAGCGACGTCCCACACACCCTGTGGCTTGGAGTGCCCACAGCGGCTGCGTATGCCTTGACGGCGCTGATTGGCCCCCGCATTGCCCCCGCCACGGGACACCGTTTGCTGGTGATGCCCTGGGTGCTGCACGGCTTGGGTTTGGTGTTTGCCTTGTTCGGCGCGCAAGAGGGGTTTGCCCGCTTTGGTTTTGCGCCAGCTTTGTCGGTCACCGCTTGGTTGATGTTCACTTTTTATTTGTTGGAGCAACACTGGTTTCCTCAATTGCGCGTGCGCTGGACCTTGGCAAGCTTGGGGGCCGTGGTGGTGCTGGTCGCGGCGTTGTTCCCGGGAGCCCCCTTACACGTCGCGGCATCGCCTTGGTTGCCCATGCATTGGGCACTGGGCATTGCCTCTTACGGTTTGTTTGCCGCTGCGGTGGTCCATGCCTGGCTCATGACGCGGGCAGAAAAAAACATGCGCCTAGGGACCGACACCCACATTGGCCTGCCCTTGCTGACGCTTGAGCGCCTGACGTTTCGCTTTGTCTCCGGCGGCTTTGCGCTGTTGACGGCCACTTTGGCCGCAGGGTGGCTGTTTGGCGACAGTCTGTATGGTGAGCAAGCCGCTTGGCGCTGGAACCACAAAACGGTGTTCTCTGTGCTGTCGTGGTTGACCTTTGCCGCTTTGCTGGTGGGGCGCAACCGTTTTGGTTGGCGTGGTCGCACCGCGGTGCGCGTGCTCTACATCGGCTCGGGCTTGCTGCTGCTGGGCTATGTCGGTTCACGCTTTGTGCTGGAAGTGGTGCTCGGCAGAAGCCTATGAAGTACCTGATCTTGTTGGTGATGGCCTTGGGCGCTATCTGGTGGCTTCGCCAACAACGCCCCCAAGACAAAATCAATCCAAAAGACAAGCCCCCAGGACCTCAAATCATGGTGACCTGCGCGCACTGTGGCGCCCATCTGCCCAGTGAGGATGCGCTGGCGGGTCAGCAAGGGATGTATTGCAGCGAGGCACATCGCGTGCAAAAGGAAGCATGAGGGCCTGCACATGAGGGCCAACGAATGAGCGACGCCTCGCTGTGGCGCCAAGGCTGGTACCAAGACGCGCGACACATTCACTCCCCCAACTTTGGGCCGCGCCCCACGGGTAGCGAAGTGGATTTGGTGGTGATCCATGCCATCAGCCTTCCCCCCGGTCAGTACGGAGGCCCCCAAGTACCTGCCCTCTTTACCAACACCCTAGATTGGGACGCACACCCTTACTTTGGTCAAATTCGAGGCATGGAGGTGTCCGCGCATTTTTTCATCCGACGAGACGCGCAGTTGATGCAATTTGTCAGCTGCGATGACCGCGCTTGGCATGCAGGGCGTTCGCACTACCGAGGTCGCGACGATTGCAACAACGACTCGATTGGGATCGAGCTCGAAGGGCTGGATGGTGAAACTTTTGAACCAGCACAGTACGAGATGCTGGGAAAACTCATCCAAGACATCGCACAACACTACCCGATTGCACATTTGGCCGGACACGAACATGTGGCACCCGGTCGCAAACAAGACCCAGGTGCGGGCTTTGATTGGCGTTTGATGCAACAACTTTTGGGATGGTCTGATCGGTGTTTTCCCGAAAATATTTTTCTTTCATCGAACGTCGAAAAAAAATCTTAGGCGCTCTTGCATGCACCCAAGCGGGGCATCGGTAAATTCATCTTTTTGCATCTCTTGAAACGACGCGGTTTGGCGCGCCAAACTTGCTCAAAAGTGGCATGGATTCTGGGTTTCGTTTCAACAACCGCATGCGCCTTGGGTTTCAATTGCATGTCAAAAAATCTGGCACCCAAGGCTTGGGGCGCCAAATTAGCCTTCACTGCTTTTATGCATGAAAACACTACCCGTAGCGTCTTGAAGGCTACCCCAACACCAGATATAGTGTGCCCTGTTGGTGACGCGATCTGAACACATTGCGCACCAGAGGCCATCCGGCAGACCTGCACGAGACAAGCCACGCCCCCACACCATGTCAATCAATCACAAGGATGAACCCCGTCATGCAAATCGCTGAAAACGCGCCACAGACAGCCAGCACAAGCCCCATGCCAACGCCTCAAGACCGCGTCGCGTCTGACAGCGTTTCCATGCTGGCCCATTACCAAATCATTCGTCGCAATGGTGCTGTGGTGCCTTTTGAACCCGCCAAAATTGCCGTGGCAATGATGAAAGCGTTTTTGGCTGTGCATGGCACCCAAGGCGCGGCATCGGCCAGCGTTCGCGAAGTGGTGGATGCACTCACCCAAGCGGTGGTGCGCGCGCTGATGCGCTCACGCCCAGGCGGGGGCACCTTTCACATTGAAGACGTGCAAGACCAGGTCGAGTTGGGCTTGATGCGTGGCGGCCACCATGAAATCGCCCGTGCTTATGTGCTGTACCGCGAACGACGCACACAAGAACGCGCCCATACCAAAGAACAACTCAGCCCAGCGGTTGCTGCGCTTCACGTGACGGAAGGTGGCCAACGAGTCCCCCTCGATGTCAAGCACCTGCAAAGTTTGATTCAAGACGCCTGCACGGGCTTGGGCGCCGATGTCAAGCCCGACCCAATCATGGCTGAGACCATGCGCAACCTGTATGACGGCGTCCCCATGGACGAGGTCTACAAAGCGGCCATCTTGGCCACGCGTACCCTGATTGAAAAAGACCCTGACTACACCTATGCCACCGCCCGCTTGTTGATGCACACCATCGTGCGCGAGGTGCTCGGTCAAGAAGTCGCCCACTCAGACATGGGTCAGCATTACGCAGAGTACTTCCCACAGTTCATCCGCAAAGGGGTCGAGAACGACTTGCTCGACGAGCGTTTGTTGCAATTTGATTTGGCACGCTTGGGCCAAGCCCTCAAAGCCGATCGCGATCTGAAATTCGATTACCTGGGCCTGCAAACCCTGTACGACCGTTATTTTCTGCACGTGCGCAAACAACGCATTGAGCTGCCCCAGGCCTTTTTCATGCGCGTGGCCATGGGCTTGTCTTTGGACGAAATTGACCGTGAAGCACGTGCCATTGAGTTCTATGAGGTGCTGTCATCTTTCGACTTTATGTCGAGCACGCCCACGCTGTTCAACAGCGGCACCTTGCGCTCACAACTCTCTAGCTGCTACTTGACCACGGTGCCCGACCATTTGGACGGCATTTACGAATCGATCAAAGAAAACGCTTTGCTGTCCAAATTTGCTGGCGGCTTGGGCAACGACTGGACACGTGTGCGTGCTTTGGGCAGCCACATCAAAGGCACCAACGGTGAGTCACAAGGCGTGGTGCCGTTCCTCAAAGTGGTCAACGACACCGCTGTGGCTGTGAACCAAGGCGGCAAACGCAAGGGCGCGGTGTGCACCTATTTGGAGACCTGGCACTTGGACATCGAAGAGTTCTTGGAGTTGCGCAAGAACACGGGCGATGACCGCCGCCGCACGCACGACATGAACACGGCCAACTGGATTCCCGATTTGTTCATGCGCCGTGTGATGGAAAAAGGCGAGTGGACCTTGTTCTCGCCCTCTGATGTGCCCGATTTGCATGACCTGTTCGGCTCAGCCTTTGAGAAAGCCTATGTGGCTTACGAAGAGAAGGCTCGTCGCGGGGAAATCAAGCCCAGCAAAACCGTGCAAGCCACCGACATGTGGCGCAAGATGCTGTCGATGCTGTTTGAAACCGGCCATCCTTGGATCACCTTCAAAGATGCGTGCAACGTGCGCTCGCCCCAGCAGCACGCAGGCGTGGTGCACTCGTCCAACCTGTGCACCGAGATCACACTCAACACCAGCGACACCGAAACTGCGGTGTGTAACCTGGGCTCGGTGAACCTCTCGCAGCATTTGAAAGACGGCCCCAACGGCAAAGAGATCGACCACGACAAACTCAAGCGCACCATCACCGTGGCCATGCGCATGCTCGACAACGTGATCGACATCAACTACTACGCAGTCAAAAAAGCGCGTGACTCCAACCTGCGCCACCGCCCTGTGGGCTTGGGCGTGATGTCTTTCCAAGACAGCTTGTACGAGATGCGCATTCCCTATGCGTCCCAAGCCGCTGTGGAATTTGCAGACACCTCCATGGAAGCCATTTGCTACTACGCCTACTGGGCCTCCACCGAGTTGGCCAAAGAGCGCGGCAAGTACTCCAGCTACAAAGGCTCGTTGTGGGACCGTGGCCTGCTGCCCTTGGACACACTGGATATGCTGGCCAAAGAGCGCGGGGGGTATGTCGAGGTCGATCGCTCAGCCACTTTGGACTGGGATGCACTGCGTAAAAAGATCGCACAAGACGGCATGCGCAACTCCAACTGCGTGGCGATTGCGCCCACGGCCACCATCTCCAACATCATCGGTGTGGACGCGTCGATCGAGCCTTGCTTTGGCAACCTCTCCGTCAAATCCAACTTGTCGGGCGAATTCACCGTGATCAATGGCTACTTGGTGCGTGACTTGAAGCGTCTGGGCCTGTGGGACGACGTGATGGTGATGGACTTGAAACACTTCGATGGCTCGTTGCGTCCCATCGACCGCGTGCCACAAGAAATCAAAGCCTTGTACGCCACCGCATTTGAAGTCGAGGCCACCTGGCTGGTAGAAGCCGCGGCTCGTCGCCAAAAGTGGATTGACCAAGCCCAGTCCCTCAACATCTACATGGCGGGTGCTTCGGGCAAGAAGCTCGACGAGACCTACAAACTCGCCTGGCTGCGCGGTTTGAAGACCACGTACTACCTGCGCACATCCAGTGCACAACAAGTGGAGAAATCCACTGTCCAAGCTGGCTCGCACAATGCGGTGTCATCCGGTGGCGTGAGCAACAGCGGCATGAGCGCACTCGAAGCGGCTGCAGCTGCGGCACAAGCTCAGATGAATGCCATCCCTGCCACTGACATCAAGTTCTGTGGCGTGGACGATCCCACCTGCGAATCGTGCCAGTGATTTTTTGCAATTGAGCAACACAAATCAGCAACGAAGTGAAGGAACGCTTTGCGTTTCTCTTCGTTGCATTCATAATTAGCGTATTGGAAAATTTTCTATGTTGACCTGGGACGAAGAAGTCAAGCCCTCATCGCCATCACCACTAGCCAGCGGCATCACTGCTCGCTCGATGGAACTCCCACCTCTTTCTGCAGCACCTGTCTCTTCAGTGCGCACCTTGAACGATGGTGCAACGGCTCCCGTGGCACCTGCGCCTTCTACAGCCGCAACGAGCGAGCGACGCGTCAATGCAGCGGACAAGCGCATCATCAATGGCCAAACCGATGTGAACCAACTGGTTCCCTTCAAATACAAGTGGGCTTGGGAGAAATACCTCGCCACCTGTGCCAACCATTGGATGCCGCAAGAAGTCAACATGACACGCGACATCGCCTTGTGGAAAGACCCCAATGGTCTGAGCGATGACGAACGCCGCTTGGTCATGCGCAACTTGGGCTTCTTTGTGACAGCCGACTCCTTGGCTGCCAACAACATTGTGTTGGGCACTTACCGCCACATCACAGCGCCCGAATGCCGTCAGTTTTTGCTGCGTCAAGCCTTTGAAGAGGCCATTCACACCCACGCTTACCAATACATCGTGGAGTCTTTGGGCCTGGACGAGTCTGAAATCTTCAATGCGTACCATGAAGTCAAGTCCATCCGAGACAAAGACGAGTTCTTGATCCCGTTCATCGACGCGATCATGAATCCCAATTTCCACACCGGTACGCCTCAAACCGATCAGACGCTGTTGAAGTCTTTGATTGTTTTTGCGTGCTTGATGGAAGGCTTGTTCTTCTATGTGGGCTTCACACAAATTTTGGCCCTGGGTCGTCAAAACAAAATGACCGGTGCTGCGGAGCAATACCAATACATCTTGCGCGATGAGTCGATGCACTGCAACTTTGGCATTGACCTGATCAACACCATCAAGCTTGAAAACCCACACCTGTGGACCGCAGACTTCAAAGCAGAAATCAAAGACCTGTTCTTGAAAGCGGTGGAGCTTGAGTACCGCTATGCCGAAGACACCATGCCCCGCGGCGTGTTGGGGCTCAATGCTTCGATGTTCAAGGGCTACTTGCGCTACATTGCCAACCGTCGTGCAACGCAGATTGGCTTGGAGCAATTGTTCCCCAATTAAGAGAACCCTTTCCCTTGGATGAGCGAGATGATCGACCTCAAAAAGGAACGCAATTTCTTTGAAACCCGTGTGATCGAGTACCAATCTGGTGGTGCTCTGTCGTGGGATTGATGCCACACACACGATGACAACCCATTTGTCCGCCACACACACAAGCACCCAATTCGAGGTGGGGTGTCGGACTCACTGTGTTCATGGGGTTGGACCCGGGTCCAGCGCCATGAATCGCTTCGCAGGCATCCAACTGATGCGAAGTGCTTTTCACCCAATGATCTCAACTTGATCTAGGAGAATATAAAAATGGCAACTGCAAAAAAACCGGCCGCTAAAAAGGCCCCCGCAAAGAAAGCTGTTGTGGCCAAAAAGCCTGCTGCCAAGAAACCCGCTGCTAAAAAAGCTGCAAAAAAACCAGCCGCCAAGAAAGCTGCGAAAGCACCCGCTGCCCCAGCGCAAACGACGCTGAACCCCCAAGCTGCGTGGCCGTTCC
>CAIVLE010000191.1 GCA_903906635.1 uncultured Burkholderiales bacterium
AGGTTGATATGTATCCAATAACAACTATCGCTGACGGAATTGGCTGCGTAAAACCCTTGGTAGCTTTGAGCGCGGATGTCGCCACTACCTCGGATAAAATAGCACCAACCAGATAAAGCCAATTCAAATCTGATATTTTCATAAATTTAAATTCTTATAAGAATCTTTTAGACCCATTTGAAATCTTACCGTCAACAGAGTGCATGACTTGCTGGCGTAGGAGTCATCCTCACCAAGGAATAGGCAAACCTTGGTAGTCCACAAAGTGTGCGCCTGAAATCGCAGGCAAACTATCCAAAGTCTCGAGTAGTCCAGCCACCGAGGTGTCGGGGTTCAGGGCCCCAGACGTCACAAAAGGTTGCGACAAAGCAGTAGCCACGGTACCAGGTTGTAGGGCCGCCATGACCAACAAAGGGCGTTTGCGGGTGGCCTCAATGGCGGCTGTGTGCAACAACATGTTCAGGGCTGCTTTGGAGGCACGGTAGCTGTACCAACCTCCCTTACGGTTGTCTCCAATGCTGCCAACACGGGCTGACAACTTGGCGTACACCGTTCGCTTTTGCAGGTCCAAAAGAGGCAACAAATGCTTGAACAACAACATGGGCCCCACGGCATTGATCGCCATGTTTTTAAGCATGTGCTGGGCTTGCAGGGCTTGAAGGCTTTTTTCTGGACCTTGCGTCTCAAAGGTCAACGCTCCCGTGGCATCAATCACCACTTGAAAAGGCGCAAACTGGGCAAGCTGTGCGGCAGCATGTGCCATGCTGGCCTCATCCTCTAAATCAAAGCCCGCATGTGTGAGCCGAGACAGGCTGTGGACCTGTTGGCAAGCTCGCTCTTGCTTGAAGGCGCGCACAAAGGCGCTGCCAATCCCGCCCGTTGCTCCCACCACAAGAGCGCGGTAGGACCCACCCAAAGAATTCACGAGCGACGCGCTGCCCAGTAGGTCGCGCCCTCACTGCCGTATCGTTCTTCGTGGGGCGTGTTGGGTTCCAAGGTGAAGATATCGCCGGGTTTGAGGTGTTGAGTTTGACCCTGTTGCGTCAACCACATCTCTCCCTGGGTCAGCAAGCCACGCGCAGCAAATGGGTGGGTATGGGTTTCGGCCACGGTGTTGGGGGCCCATTGGCGCTCGATCACCTCCTGGTAACCATCGGCCAAGGCTTGCTGTGTGAACTCAAAGAGGTGAGGGTGTGTCATGTAGTCATTCTAGGAATACCCTGAAGTCCCTGCTTGACACCCAGGTGACGTGTATCGATTAGAGTGGGGTTTTCATTGCGCAATCAAGACCATGGCTTACAAGATTTTGATGGTGTGCATGGGCAACATCTGCCGCAGCCCAACAGCCCATGGGGTGCTGCACCATCACTTGGCGCAGGCACATTTGTTAAATGTGGTGACGGTGGATTCAGCCGGTACCCATAGCTTTCACGTGGATGCGTCGCCAGACGCGCGCAGCCAGGCGCATGCGCGTGCTAGAGGGTATGACCTGTCAGACTTGCGTGCGCGTCAGGTGTGCGCACAAGACTTTGTCCAAGCGGATTTGATCCTAGCCATGGATTGGGACAACTTGGCGCTTTTGCAAATCCAGTGCCCAGCCCAACACCAACACAAGATCAGACGATTCGCCGAATTTTTCAAATCATCCACCGCCACAGTGGTCCCCGACCCCTACGAACACGCCAGCGCGGGCTTTGAGGAGGTCTTGGACTTGGTGGAGGATGCGTGCGCGGGATTGATGGAGTTTTTAGCCAGCGCCCCCGTGCTCACCCGCTGTGTACCCGAATGGTCCCAATGTGAGCGAGTTGGAAGCTTGCAAAGGGAGTGGGACTTTGAGAGTTTTCAGGCAGCCATGGCGTTCATTCAGCAGGTGGCAGATTTGGCTCAATTGCACAACCACCACCCCGAGATATGGAATGTCTACCAGCGTGTGCGCCTGACACTCACCACCCATGACGCGGGTGGCTTGACGCACAAAGATTTGGCTCTTGCCAGCGCGATCAACGCGTTGGCAAAAGCTTGAAGTTGTGTGAAATCACTCTGCGCGGCTACGCGCGCAGGCGATATCAGCCATCACGCGAGGATCGGCCTTTGCAATTTCCCACATGCGAGCATCTTGATCCGCGCGCTTCCAATCACCGTAGAGGCGTGAGACAGTTTTACGGGTTCCAACTACCAATGCCATGCCAGCGATCCAGAACACCACCCAGGCTGCTAGCAATTGGCCTTCAGGCGAGGTTTCGATGATTTCGTAGATGGAGGCCAGCAGGCTCAAACCAGCCACAGTCAGCAAAAGCGTGGCCAGGCCAGTTTCGCCTTGCAGG
>CAIVLE010000192.1 GCA_903906635.1 uncultured Burkholderiales bacterium
ACTGGTTCTTGGCCCAACAACGCGACCACGCCAAATGAGCGCACCTCGCATCTTGGTCGTGTCGCTCGGCGGCACCATCACCATGACCCGCTCGGACGCAGGCGGCATCACGCCCACCCTCACCGCCGACAAGCTGATTGACAGCGTGCCGCAACTGGCCGGGGTGGCCACCCTCGAGGCCATCACCCAATTCAGCATGCCGGGTGCCTCACTGAGTGTTCGCAATTTGGCTGACGTTGCAGACCTGCTCAACCAGCGCTTGCAAGATGACTTCGACGGCGCAGTGGTGGTGCAAGGCACCGACACCATCGAAGACACCGCGTTTGTGCTCGACCTGTTGGTGCGCAGCCCGCGTCCGGTGGTGGTCACGGGTGCCATGCGTGGGCCCCAAGCCGCCGGGGCAGACGGACCTGCCAACATTTTGTCGGCGGTGACCGTGGCTGCAGATTCCCGCTTGTCCAGTATGGGCGTGGTGGTGGTCCTCAACGATGAAATTCACAGCGCACGCTGGGCTCAAAAATCGCACACTGCCCTGACCAGTGCCTTCACCTCACCCGGAACGGGCTGCATGGGGTTTGTGGCTGAAGGTCGGGTGGAATTGATGATGACTCCCCAACGCCACATCGCCCCCATTCAGGGACCGCTCACTCACGACCACGCGGTAGCGCAGGTCTCACTGGGGCTGGGCGAGGATGCACGCATGCTGCCCACCCTCAAAGGCCTGGGATACAGCGGTGCCGTGATTGAAGGCATGGGCGCGGGCCATGTACCCGCTGCCAGCGTGGGCGCCCTAGTCGAGCTCATGCACCAGATGCCCGTGGTGTTGTGCACACGCGTGCGCGGTGGCCGCGTGTTCACGCAAACCTATGGGTTTGCAGGCTCAGAGATGGACCTGATTGCCAAAGGCATCATCCCTTGCGGTCACTTGAGTGCATCCAAAGCCCGGCTGCTGCTGAGCCTGCTGCTGGCCAGCGGCAACTCGCCCGAGGGCATACGCCAAGCGTTTTCACACACCACCTCGACATAAAGGTCAAGTGATGGCCCAGGGGATGAACCAGGTGATGGACCAGGTGACAGCCGTGGCCGCCTCGGGCAACTCAGCCTGAGGGGCCACTGGGTTGCTTACCCCTTGGCAGGGAGCACGGTGCCCCAGCAAGCGCCAAAGCCAATGCGCGCTGCGCCTGCCTTTTCGCACCAGCCCCGCAGCACCACGGAGTCACCGTCTTCCAGAAACACGCGGGTCTCGCCATTGGGCAAAGGCAGCGGGTTCTTGCCTCCCGTGGTGAGTTCGATCAACGCACCGGCTTGGTCCAGCGTGGGGCCCGACAAGGTGCCACTGCCCAACAAATCACCGGCTTGCAAATTGCAACCATTGACGGTGTGGTGGGTCACCATTTGCGCAATCGTCCAATAGGCATGGCGATAGCTGGTGCGGCAAATCGACGCATCCTCCAAGCCGGCTTGGCGCATCTTTGGTGTCAACAAGCCCGCCTGCAACTGAATGTCAAACGCACCCTGCGCGCGGTTGGCAGCGCTGTCCAAATAAGGCAGCGGCTGTGGGTCTTGGGCCGGTCGAACAAATGGCACGCGATAAGGCGCCAAGGCCTCTAGCGTCACCACCCAAGGCGAGACAGTGGTGGCAAAGTTCTTCGACAAAAAAGGCCCGAGCGGCTGGTACTCCCAGCCCTGGATGTCGCGTGCCGACCAGTCGTTGAGCAAGCAGATGCCAAATACATGGTCTTCAGCAGAGGTCATGGGCACGGCGTCGCCGCTGACGTTGCCTTGGCCCACAAAAATACCCAATTCCAATTCAATGTCCACCCGTTTGCTCGGAGCGAGCACCGGCACCTCGGCGTCAGGCGCTTTGAGCTGCCCCTTGGGGCGCGCAAACGATTGGCCCGAGACCCCAATGCTCGACGCCCTGCCGTGGTAACCAATGGGGACCCATTTGTAGTTAGGCAGCAAGGGGTTGTCTGGACGAAATTGTTTGCCAATGTTGGTGGCGTGGTGCACGGAGGTGTAAAAGTCTGTGTAGTCGCCAATGCGCGCCGGCACATCAAACACCACCTGCGACTGCGGCACCAAACACGCCTGTAAATTGGCTTGCTCAGGCGCACCGTCACGCAATGCGCGCGACAAGGCCAAGCGCAACGCAGACCATGCCTCGTGCCCCAAGGCCATCAAGGCGTTGAGCTTGTCTTGCGAACCGGCTTGTGCCGCAGTGGCCGCCAGACTAGACAAGACACCGGCTTGGGCTAGCGCCGCCAAATCCAACACCTGGTCGCCAATGGCCACACCGCCACGAAAGGCTTCGTTGGAGTCCGCCCGACGAAACACTGCAAATGGCAGGTTCTGGATCGGAAAATCGCAAGCTGGCACATTGGCAGAAGGCACCCAGCTGCGAAGCGCTGGATTGTGGGTTTCGTTCAATAAGTTGGTCATGGTGACTCGATCCGTTCAGTGCGTGAGTTCTTTGTTATGCATCCACGCTGCGTGCTTGGGTGCGCGTTTGGTTTGACTCCATTCTTCCAACATGGCCCACTTCACCTCATCAAGGCTTTGATACATCTCGGGCGTGCCCACGTCGCAGGCCAACTCCAAGCGGTGACCGTTGGGGTCAAAAAAGTAAATGCTCTTGAAGATGGTGTGGTCCGTCACCCCAACCACCTCAATGCCGGCCGCTTGCAAGCGTGATTGGGTGTCATGCAGCGCTTGCACGCTGTCGACCTTGAAGGCAATGTGCTGCACCCATTCGGGCGTGTGGGTGTCACGCCCCATCTCAGGTGAGTTGGGCAACTCAAAGAAGGCCAACACATTGCCGTGACCTGCATCCAAAAATACATGCATGTAGGGATCGGGAGCATGGGTGCTGGGCACCAAATCTTCAGCGATTGCAAGCACAAAGTTCATGTTCAAGTGCTTGACGTACCACTCGACGGTTTGTTTGGCGTCTTTGCAGCGGTAAGCCACGTGGTGGATGCGATCAATCGTCATAAAAGCCTTTGAAAATTTTAGAGGTCTTGCAGTGCCACTTGCACTTGCTGTTGAAACAAAGCTGCATCGCCCAAAGCGTTGGCATTGAGCAGAGCCAGCTTGACTAAAAAGAGCTGCGCCTTGTCGCTGCCCGCTTGGTCAATGGCCGTAGCCAAGCCGTCGTATACGGTTTCCAAATCAGCAATGTTGAGGGTGGTGTGTGAGGGCTTCATGTACAGGTTCTCCTTACTGTGGCAATGCAGCGTTCAGCGCGTCTTGCAGGCGCTTGGCGTCCAACGTGAGCCAACGCGCGCACACATGTTGGTCAGGTCGCAGCAAATAGCCAGCGCCACTGGCTAAGACGCCGTAGCGTTGACGGAAATGGCCATCTGGGTCAGCCAAATTGGCGTCCGCCCCCGCAACCGCTTGCTTGGCTCCCACCGCTGTGATGCGAATGGGTACGCCCTTGGATCGAGCAGCCTGAACCACCGCTTGCAGTGGCTCAGGAATTGTCTGTGCCTCGGTGAAATACAACAAATCAAAGCCACCCCCTAAGTGGTCTAACAAAAAGTCGTTAGAGGCCAAACGGATGTTTTGTGGTGGCGCGCCATGGCTTGGACCGCAAGTGAACAAGGCGTCATCATCGCCTGCGCTATTGAGCATCGACTGCGTGTACGCGTGCGGACGCGACGTGCGCCAGTGGTAGAGCGGGCGCACAAATTCTTGAGTCAGCGAGAGCGACAACACCGCATCACGCAGCAGCTGAAAACCACCTGCAGGCGGCGCCATGAAGCGCGTGCTCTTGCCCGACTCTTCGATGATTTCGCGTGCAGCTCCCACGCGCTCGGCGCTGTAGTTAGCCAACAGTTGTGGGCTGGTCAGTCCCTTGACCACAAAGGCCAATTGCCAACCCAAAGACTGCGCATCTTGGAACCCGGTATTGGCACCACGCACCCCAAAGATGGGCAACAAATGTGCCGCGTCGCCTGTGAAGATCACGCTGCCGTGCACATAGTCGGGTAATGTCAAGGTCCGTGCAGAATATACTGAAGACCAGTCCATCTCCCAAGGCGTTCCCGCGTAGCCAATCATGGCCAATTGCGCATCAATGCGCGCCTTGAGCGACTCGGGCCTGAGCGCTTCTTCGGGTGTTTCGCCTTCGGGCAATTGGTAGTCCACACGCCAAATACCGTGCGGTTCACGGTGCATCAAAATGGTGTTGCCACGGTTCCAGTCCGGGTCAAAGTAAGCCAGTCGCTCGGTGGGCAGTGGCAGATCAATTTTGATGTCGGCAATCACAAAGAAGCCTTCGTAGGACGCACCCTGCATGTGCAAGTCCATGGCAGTACGAATGCCAGAGCGTCCCCCATCAGCCGCAACCAGCCAATCGGTCTCCAAGGAGTAGGGGCCTTCAGGCGTGTCGATCTCCACCACAGCAAAGCCGTCCCTCTGCTCAACGTTCGTGACCTTATTGCCCCAGCGAAAATCAATCAACGGGTTGGCGCTACAGGCCTCCAGCAGGTACTCCTCCAGGTATTGCTGCTGGATATTGATCATTGGAAAAAAACGGTCGTCTGCGTCGTGGGGCGCCTCCAAGCGAAATACCCGCTGGTTGCGGTAAAACGAATTGCCAAAGCGCCAAGGCAAACCGTTCTCGGTCAGTCGATCGGCCACGCCGACTTGCTGCAAGATCTCCATCGATCGACGTGTGAACACAATGGCCCGGCTGCCCTGCGAGACCTGCAACTCAGCCGTCACCACGACGCATGACACGCCATGGCGTGCCAGCTCCAAGGCAGTCACCAAGCCAGCGGGGCCGGAACCTGCGATCACCACCTGCTTACGCTCTTGCTTGGGGTGTTGCGACGCCAGCCAGGGGCGATGCACTTGGTAGTGGTAATAAATCGAAGGACGTGCTTCGGTGGTGGGGGTGTGCATGTTTCTAAATCCTCTTTGGCGTCATCATTCGCCGATGTTGTGTTGCAGCAAACGGTCCAGCAAACGGCTCAACGTGATCTGCTCCTCTTTGCTAAGACATGCCACGATGTGTCGGTTACGGGCATCGATCAGGACCATGGTTTTGTCCCACAGCTTTTTGCCAGCGGCGGTCAAACTCAAAGTTACACCACGTCCGTCGCAGGGGTGTTCTTTTTTAAGGATCAGCCCTTTGTCCACCAAAATTTGAGCCGCACGGCTGGCTTGACCTTTGTTCAAGTTGCCTTTGTCTGCCAAGTCCATCACCGACATGGGCTCAAAGGTTCCCACCGTGGCCAAGCAGCGTGCTTCGCTCAGTGAAAGCCCTATCTCCTCGAGATAGGACTTATGACTTTCGTGGTCCGACACCTTGGATAGCAAATGCAAGCGGTAAGTGAACGAACGGTCGAGTTGAATCGCCATGGCTTCGCTTTCAATCGGCCTTGATGCCTGTCGACTTGATGAGTGGGCCCCACTTGGCGCGCTCTTTGGCAGCATAGTCGGCCATGGCTTTGGGAGTGCTGGGGATAGCTTCTAGGCCCAACACCTGCAACTTCGCTTTGATCTCGGTGCTGTTGATTGCAGTTAGCAGCGCCTTGTTGAGTGTGTTGATCACCTCGTCTGGTGTGCCCGCAGGCGCCACCAAACCTTGCCAGGCATAGGCTTCAAAATTCTTCATCCCCTGCTCGCTCAGCGTTGGAATCTGCTCGAAGTTTTTCACCCGCTTCGCGCTGGCGATGCCGATGGCACGCAGCTTGCCCGTGGTGATGAACTGATACCCGCTGGCGGTATCCACAAACATCATCGGCACTTGGCCACCCACCACGTCTTGCACGGCAGGTGCTGCGCCACGGTAGGGAATGTGGGTGAGTTGGGTCTTGCTGACTTCACGGAACAACTCGGCCGTCAAATGGTGCGGACTACCAGCACCGGGTGTGGCATAGCTCACGCTGGGCTGATTTTGAATCCAAACCAACAACTCTTTGAGGTTGTTGGCAGGCACGCTGGGGTTGACCACCAAGATCATCGGAAAGCGCACCGTCAATCCGATGGGCGCAAAGTCTTTTTCGACATTGAAAGGCAGTTTGCTGTACAGAAATGGATTGGCAGCCAGTGTGGCCGTATCCGCCGACATGATCACGTAGCCATCATTCTTTGCGCGTGCCACATATTCGGCACCAATGTTGGTGGCAGCACCGGGTTTGTTGTTGATGACCAGCGTTTGCCCCAGGGCCTCACCTATGGTTTGCGCCAGGGCGCGCGCCACCGTGTCGGTTCCGCCACCGGGCGGATAAGGCACCACCCACTCGATCAGCTTGTTCGGATACTTTTGCGCCATGGCGCACGACCCCAGAACCAGTAAACCAGCCGCGATCACGGGTTTGAGTTTTTGAAGCATTGAAGTCATCACGTCTCCTTGAAGAATAGTCTTTGCTTGTGCAAATATGGAATTCTAGGCAAATATAGTTGCGCACGCAACTAGGTAGAAATACGGATGGTTGTGTGCGCAACCAAATTAATCGGGCAAAGAGTTGGATCGCAAGGCCAGCAAACGGTTGGTGAACTCCACAAATCCCAAACCACCCGGCGCTTGGGTGATCCACGCGGGCAGATGCGGCAAGCGGTCTAAGCAGTCACGCACATTGGCCACACCCACAGAATTAGGAAATGAGGCGAACATAGGGGCATCGTTGGGCGAGTCGCCGACAAACACCATACGGGTGGCCTCTTGTTCCAAGTCCAAGCCATAGCGCTCGGCCATCATCACCCGCGTCATGGCGAGCTTGTCCCAATCTCCAAACCAGCCGTTTACATGAATTGAGCTGACCTTGGCGGTCATACCCGCCTCTTGCATCAAAGTCGCAATGCGTTCAACGGCGCTGGCGGGCAAGGCGGGGACGTCTTCGCAAAAATCAATCGCCAAATCGTAGAGGCGACAAAACTGGTCTGAGGCCACGGCACAACCGGGCACCTCCGTCAAGATGCGCGCTTGTACCTGGGCCAAACGCTCACGAGCAAGCGCCTGCTGGTCTGGCGCAAGCCAATGACGGCAGCGCAACACGTGTGCATGCGCGTCGTGCCACATGTAAAACGCGCCGTTCTCACCAATCACCCCATCCACCGGCCAAAAGCGAGCGATGTGGTCACACCAGCCTGCCGGACGGCCCGTCACAGGAATCACCCTCAAACCAGCTGCTTGCAGTCGCTCCAACGCGCTGTACGCCGCGCCAGGCAATCGTCCGTGCAAGCTGAGTGTGTCGTCGATGTCGGTCAACACCGTGTGCACGGACTGCGCTGATGCAGGTGAAAAATATTCAAATGGGCGCAGCGACACAAGGACTCCAGTTCATTACAACCCACTTTGTTGGTGTGCTTATTGCAAAAAGCGTGGTCAATGCTGCTCTTGCAAGAACTCTAATAAGGCGGCATGAAAGCGCTCAGGCACCTCCAGGTGCGGCACGTGGCCCACGCCCTCAAACTCTACCAATTTGGCACCCGGAATCTGGCTTTGTGCGATCTTGCCCAATTGCGCAAAGTTCCCCAAAGAACGCACCACCTCAGGGGAGACAAAGCGTCGACCAAACACGGTACGGTCCAACTGACCAATGACCAAGAGCGTGGGCATATTCAAGCGCGGCAGCTCGGCGGTGATGGGCGCGTCGTAAATCATCTGGTAGGTCAGCGCCGACACCTTGGCAAACCGCGGATATTCGGCACTCAATTGCACACGGGCGAATTGCTCGACAAAGCGCTCATAGTCGGGTTGCCACATCGGAAAGTAGCTGCGCACAAAGTTGCGGTAAGTAGCTGGTGTTTGGGCCATTTCAAGTTTGACCAAGTTGTCGGTGGCTTGTGGCGCGATGTGCAGCGTGTAGTCCTCCAGACCCAACGGGTTTTCCAACACCAGCGCGCTCACACGGTGCGGATACATCCTCGAAAAGTGCACACCCAACATGCCCCCCATGCTGTTGGCCACCACAGCCACACGACTCAAACCCAAGTGATTCAACAAGCGCTCGGTATTACGCGCCAGATCAGAAAAGTTGTAGCGAATCTCGGGCTTAGAGGATTTACCAAAGCCAATTTGATCGGGCGCGATCACCCGGTAGCCTTGTGCACTGAGGCTGCGCAAGGTGCCCGCCCAGTAGTCAGAGCCAAAGTTTTTGCCATGCATCAACAACACCGTGCGGCCGTTGGGCCTGCCCGTGGGAGCTACGTCCATGTACACCATGCGCACCAGTTGACCTTGCATCTCAAACTGCAAGTTGTGCAGTGGGAAAGGGTAGCCCCAACCTTCCATCGCCACCCCCAGCGGCTCTGACTCTGCATAGGTGGGCAGCGCAGGTGAGGCGGCGCTTTGTGCCAGACAAACCGAGCTGCTCAGACACACAGCCGCTAGGGCCATGACCCACATGTTGCTTTTCATACGATCTCCTTGAATTCTTGATACACCGACAATCTACACCTTGGTGTTCGACGATGCGGCGTTGCGCCAACATCGTGCCACACCCCACCCGCTCACCTCTTTGGATGCTGTCACCCATGCAAGCCTTGCTCAACGCCATCGCCACGATGCCTCTGCCCCAAGATGCACAACGCATCTTCCATGGCCGTGGCGGTCTTTACCCCGGCTGCGAGCAATGGACGCTGGATGCTTTTCCACCCGTGTGGGTGTTGACCAGTTTTCAACCCGTGGCTGAGGATGACCTTGCCGCGCTGCATCACGCCCTGTCGGCACGCTGGCAGCAGTTGGCACCTGAGCAGCCGCTGAACTGGGTGTTCCAGTGCCGCCACGCCAGCCAAACCGAAACCCGGCTCATGGCTGGCGAGGTGCCCGAGCCGCATGTGGTCAGCGAAGACGCTGCCCGCTATCGAGTGCACGTGTTGAAAGGACAAAACCACGGCCTTTTCCTTGACATGGCTGAGGGCCGACGCTGGGTGAGTGCCCATGTGCGAGCGCGAGCACGTCTGAAAGTGCTCAACCTATTTGCCTACACCTGCGCCTTCTCGGTGGTGGCCATGCAAGCTGGGGCGCGGCATGTGGTGAACGTGGACATGAGCCAAGGCGCGATGACCATTGGCCAGCAAAACCACCAGCTCAATGGCGTGATGGCAGGTGCCAGCTTTTTGGTGCATGACATTTTCAAAACCTGGGGCAAGATCACCCGCGGTGGGCCATACGACTTGATCATCGTCGACCCGCCCAGCTACCAAAAAGGCAGCTTCGTGGCCACCCAAGACTACGCCAAGTTGATGCGTCGCCTGCCCGACCTGCTCGCGCCCGATGGCTACGCGGTGCTGTGCTTGAACGCGCCCGAATTGGGCGTTGACTTTTTGCAAGAACAAATGCAATCACTCGCGCCTGAGCTGGTGTTTCAAGAACGTGTGGTGAACCCTGCCGTATTTGCCGACGTGTCGCCAGAGCGCGCACTCAAAGTATTGGTGTACCAAGGGCCGGGCCTGCAAGCCTGAGGCCTGAGCGGATCAGCTCAGGCCTGCTCAGGCGCTGGGTGCAAGTCGGTGATCAAACCCGCCTTGGCCACTTGACCGGGCACCTCATGGTCTACGATGTAGGGCAGACCTCGCGCCACAGCCAGCAAGCGCGGCAAGTCCATGCCCGTGTCATAACCCATGGCGTGCAGCATGTGCACCGCGTCTTCGCTGCAAATATTGCCGCTGGCACCCGGCGCATAGGGGCAGCCGCCCAAGCCACCGAGTGAGCCGTCAAATCGCACAATGCCGCCTTGCACGGCGGCCAATACATTGGCCAGCCCCATGCCTCGCGTGTTGTGGAAATGCATCGTCAGTTGCACGCCGCTCAGGCGTTGCTTCAAGGTCTCCACCATGTGAGCCACTTGGGCTGGGTGTGCCATGCCCGTGGTGTCGCAAATGGTCAAGCCACGCACACCCAGCCCGGCAAAGCGCTCCGCGAACTGCACCACCTGCGCCTGGGGCACATCGCCCTCCATCGGGCAACCAAACGCGGTCGGGAGCGAGACGTTGATGGGCGTGCGTCCATCCACATGGCGCACCACCTCAGCCAGTGCGGCAAAGCTTTGCTCACGGCCCATGCGCAAGTTGGCGCGGTTGTGGGTCTCAGACGTTGACATCACCAAGTTGAGTTCATCGGCTTTGGATTCCAAGGCCCGCTCCGCCCCCCTCAGGTTGGGCACCAACACGGTGTATTCCACCCCCGGTGCGCGTGTGATGCGGCCCATCACCTCTTCAGCGTCGCGCAGCATCGGAATGGCTTTGGGCGAGACAAACGAGGTGGCTTCGATCTTGGCGTAGCCGCACAGACTCAGCGCATCGATCAAGGCCACTTTGGCGTCGGTGGCAATGAACTCGGGCTCGATCTGAAAGCCATCGCGGGTCACCACTTCGTTGAAATAAATGCGTGTCATGCGACGATGCCTTGGTCTTTGAGGGTTTGAATTTGTTCGGGGGTGAGGCCCATGTTGCTGAGCACCGCATCGGTGTCTTGCCCCAATGTGGGCGCGTTACGTCGGTGTCCGCCCGGTGTGCGCGACAGCTTGGGCACGATGCCCGGCACGGCCATCGACGTTCCGTCGTTCATCTCTACATGCTGGATCATGCCCCGCGCTTGGTAGTGGGCATCGGCGGCAATGTCGGCCACGGTGTAGATGCGCCCGGCAGGCACGGACGCGGCATCCAACACCGCCAGCACCTCGTCCACGGTGCGTTGAGCAGCCCAAGCCCCCAAGGCAGCGTCAATCTCGTCCACCCGTTTGACGCGGCCAGCGTTGTCGGCCAACGCTGGGTCTTGACCCAAATCGTCGCGACCCACGGCGTGCATGAGGCGCTTGTAGATGCTGTCGCCGTTGCCTGCGATCAACGCGTAGCCCCCATCACTGCAGCGGTAGGCATTGGTCGGTGCGATGCCGGGCAAGGCACTGCCCGCGGGCCCACGCACGGCTCCAAAGGCGCTGTACTCGGGCAACAAACTCTCCATGCAGTTGAAGACCGCCTCGTACAAGGCCACATCAATCACCTGGCCCTGGCCGCTGCGTTGGCGCTCGTGCAGCGCCATCAAGATGCCAATCACGCCATGCAAGGAAGCCAGCGTGTCGCCCAGACTGATGCCCACACGCACCGGCACGCGGCCGGGCTCGGCCGTGAGGTGGCGCAACCCGCTCATGGCTTCAGCCACCACGCCAAAGCCCGGCTTGTCTCGATAAGGTCCGGTCTGGCCATAGCCGCTGATGCGCAGCATGATCAAGCGTGGGTTGATGGCGTGCAAATCATCCGGGCCCAAGCCCCAGCCCTCCATCGCCCCAGGGCGGAAGTTTTCGATCAGCACATCGGCATCGCGCACCAATTGGCGCACGATGTCTTGGGCTTGCGCTTGCTTCAAGTCCAGCGCCACCGAACGCTTGTTGCGCGACTGAACTTGCCACCACACAGAGGTTCCGTCTTTGAGCAATCGCCATTTGCGCAAGGGATCACCCTGACCAGGGGTCTCGATCTTGATCACCTCGGCGCCAAAGTCGGCCAAGGTTTTGGCAGCGAACGGGCCTGCAATCAACTGACCAAGTTCAATCACGCGCAGCCCGTTGAGCGGGCCTGTAGAGGGAGTAAATGTGTCGTGTGGCATAGGGCCAAGAGTGTGCCTCAAAGTAGCAGGCTAAGCAGCCAACCATGTGCCTGACGTGACGCGCTTGCAGACAGCCAGCACAACAGCCTTTTATCGACAAATAAGACTGATTTCGAATATTATCGATAAAACCAATCTTTCGATTCCGATCTTCTTTTCACGTGTATTCAGCCTTTCTTTCAGGACTCTCCATGACGACAGACGCCACCCACGACAAGCTCTCCCTCTCGGTCACCGAAGCTGCCATGCGCAGTTTTGCATCCGCCAGCAACCCCCGTTTGGGCGAAGTGATGGCTTTGTTGGTCAAGCACCTGCACGCCTTTGTGCAAGAGTCGCATCTGACCAAAGCCGAGTGGTTACAAGGTCTGGAGTTTTTGACCGCCAGCGCGGCCATCACTGACGGCGAACGCAACGAGTTCAGCCTGATCTCCGACATCATGGGCATCTCGTCCATGGTCGATGTGGTCTCCCAACCCGTGGGCGGCACACCCAGCAGCGTTTTGGGCCCATTCCACAACCACGACTCCAAAGTCAAGCCCAATGGCAGCGACTTGACAAACGGCCAACCTGGAGAACGCACCTGGTTCAAAGGCCGCGTGCTGGGCGTGGACGGCCTCCCCATCCCCAACGCACAAATTGACTTTTGGCAAAACGCTGACAACGGTCTGTACCCGGCGCAAGACCCCGAGCAAGACCCGCACAACCTGCGCTGCAAAATTCAATGCGAGGCCGATGGCAGCTTCAACCTCCTCACCATCCGCCCCCACCCTTACACCGTACCCACCGACGGCCCTGTGGGGGCACTGCTGCACGCCAGCAACCGCGGCATTTGGCGGCCTGCGCACTACCACGTGATCGTCAGCGCCCCAGGCCACGTGGGCTTGGTGACCGAGTTGTTTCCAAAAGGCTCGGACTACATCGACAACGACACCGTCTTTGGCGTTCGCCCCGGCCTGGTGGTTCCTTTTGTGCCCTCCCACGACAAGGCAGTGGCCGAGCGCTTTGGCATCGAGACGCCGTTCTTGGAAGTCAACTTCGACTTCTGCCTGGTCAAAGCCAGCTGAGACACAACGCGCCTTCACCGACACTAAATTCAAGAGGAGACAGACATGGCCCACTTTGCACAACGCTTGAACACTCTGGCGCGCACCACGACCCTGGCAGGTATGGGCTTGGCTGCCGTGTGCAGCTTGTTGAGCCTCCAAGCTTCAGCACAAGCCGAGTGGCCCAAGGCCAAGCCGGTCACCTTGCTGGTGGCGTTTGCCCCTGGTGCGTCCACCGACATCGTGGCGCGCTCGCTGACCCAAAAGTTGTCCGAGATCACGGGCGGCAACTTCATCGTTGAAAACAAAGGCGGCGCAGGCGGCAACATTGCCACGGGCCAAGTCAAACGCGCCGCGCCCGATGGCTACACCGTACTGGTCCACAGCGTGGCCTATGCCGTCAACCCCTCGCTGTATGCAGACGCAGGCTATGACGCACTGAAAGACTTTGTGCCCTTGGCACTGGGCCCCAAAACGCCCAACATTTTCACGGTCAACCCCAGCGTGTCGGCCAAGACCTTGCCTGAATTGGTGGAAGAGGCCAAGAGGCACCCCTTGAGCTACGCCTCGTCAGGCATTGGCACTACGACCCATTTGTCGATGGAGCGTTTGAAAACCGCCGCCAAGGTCGACATCACCCACGTGCCCTACCAACCCGCTGCGGCCATCAACGCAGTGGTGGCCGGACACACACCCATGGCCAGCACCTCTATGCCGCCTGCAGTGCCCATGATCAAAGCGGGCAAGCTGCGCGCGCTGGCTGTCACCAGTGCCACCCGCTCGCCACTGTTGCCCGAAGTACCCTCCATCACCGAGTTTGGCTACAAAGAGTTTGACGACTACACCTGGTTTGGTTTCTTCTTGCCTGCAGGCACACCCCAAGCCTTGGTCGACAAGCTCAATGCCGCCCTCAACCGCGCGATGGAGTCGCAAGACGTGGTGGACAAATTCGCGCAGCTCGGCATGTCCAGCAGTCGCAACAGCGCAGCCGAATTTGGCAGCTTCTTGCGCACCGAAGTCCCCAAGTGGGCCGCAGTGGTCAAAAGTTCTGGTGCAAAAGCCGACTGACGGCTTGACAAAGCAAACCTAGAATGAGGGTGTGATCTCTCCCACCCTGCTCCACCGCGGTCGGCTCGCGCTGCTGCACACCCTTTGGGTGTTGTTGGCGCTCGGGCCTTTCTTGCATGCGCATTACGGCAGCAGCAGTCGCACCGGGTTTCACATGGACGAGGTCAGCCAAGCGGTGTCGCACTTGCCCCCTATGGGACACACCACTGAGCTGAGCCAGGCTGATACGCCCGAGTCACCAGCGCTGGGGGTGGCCACTTCGCTCACACGCGAAGTGAGCGACCCTGGCAACAACCCCCTCAGCAGCGCCCCAAGTCACGCCGAACACCCCAACCCTGCTAACCGCTCTCCCCTACTTGCCACAATGTGGCAACACACGACCCACACCTCACACGCGCCCTATCGCGCAGGCCTGCCACCCCCGGCGCTGGCCCCTCCACCTTCGCACCGCCACGCTTGAACGCCCGCGTCACATTGGTGTGGTCTGATGACCTCATCTCTATGCGCAAGTCGGTCGCAGATTGCGACTTTGTTTGATTCATGGTTTGTTTGGAAGGAGTTGGGCATGTCCAATTCATCAAGGGTTCTTTCAGGTCTGACACTGTGCCTCTTGCTAGGCGGCGCCGGCTTTGGCCACGCACAAACCCCAGCTGCGCTGCCAAAACAGCTGTTACTCGACGTCAAGCAGCAAGCCGCACTCGGCGTGCAAGTGGCCACCGTGCAAGCCGCCTCAGCCGCTCAGCTGCTGGCCAGTGCCCAGGTCAGCACCTTGCCCGGCAAAGATGTGACCGTATCTGCCCCCTACCCGGGCCAGCTCTCGCGCCTGTGGGTGGGGGTGGGCGACCGTGTCAAGGCCGGAGCCCCATTGGCGCAATTCACCAGCCCTCAACTTGCAGAGGCCCGCCGCCAGTGGCAAGAAGCCAAGCTGGAGCTTAAAAATGCCGACAGCGCACTGCAACGCGACCAAGCGATGTTGGACGAAGGAATCATTCCCGCCGTGCGCGTGCAGATCACTCGCACCAAGCAAGAGGCGGCACAAGCGTTGGTGCAAGCTCGCGAGGCCGAGCTACGCGCAGCAGGCATCGGCGCCAACCCAGACCACGACAAAGCAACCATGGGCTATGCCAGCGGCAGCCTGACCGCACCCATTGCAGGCGTGGTGACCCAAGCTTTTGCAGATGTGGGCCAACGGGTAGAGCCCGGTGCGGTACTTTTCAAACTGGCCGACGACAGCAGCTTGCAACTCGACATCCAACTCGCCAGCGACAAAGCGGCGCAGTTGCAAGTAGGCGATGCGGTGGCTGTACCCAGCCGCGAAGCGCTGGCCAAGCTCGTTGGCGTGAGCCGCGCGGTCGATGCCAGCCAGCTGGCCAAGGCACGAGCTGTGGTGACTCAGCCCGGCCGCTTGCAAGTGGGCGAGGTGGTGACCATCACCGTGCAAGCCAAAATCCCTGCGTCAACAAGCGCCTTGCGGTGGCTCTTGCCTGCTCGGGCGCTGACGCCTTGGAACAATCAGTCGCTGGTGTTTGTGCGTCAAAGCACGGGCTTTACCGCGCACCCCGTGCGCGTGCTGTCATCCAACGATGACTTGGCCTTGGTGGAGGCAAACTGGCCTGCCCATTCTCAAGTGGCCATCAGCGGCATTGCAGCGCTGCGTGCCTTGTTGCAAAAGGACGAGTGATGTTTGAACACCTCATTCGCCTGAGTCTGCGCTATCGCAATCTCACGCTGGGCTTGGGTGTGGCCTTGCTGCTGGGTGGCTTGCACGCATGGTTGACCTTGCCGATTGATGCCTTCCCTGACATTTCGCCCACCCAGGCCAAATTGATTTTGAAAATCCCGGGCATGACGCCGCAAGAAATTGAGCAACGAGTGGTCAAGCCAATCGAGCAAGAGTTACTGAGCATTCCCAACAAGCGGGTCGTGCGCTCGGTCTCGAAGTACGGCATTGCCGACATCACCATTGACTTTGACGAAGGGGTCGATATTTATTGGGCGCGCCAGCAGGTGTCTGAACGACTGAGCAATGTGATGCGTGACTTGCCCGCCAGCGTGAGTGGGGGCTTGGCGCCGATCACCACGCCCTTGAGCGAGATGTTCATGTTCACGCTCGAAGGAGATGGCTTGAGCCTGGCCGAGAAGCGCCGCGTCTTAGATTGGGTGATCCGTCCTGAGCTGCGCACTGTTGCAGGTGTGGCTGAGGTTAATTCGCTGGGCGGCGAAGTGCAAACCCTGGAGGTGGTGCCCCACACCGAACGCATGGCGGCCCTGGGCGTGAGCATGGGCGAATTACGCCAAGCCCTGCTGACCAATAACAGCAACGACGGCGCAGGCCGCTTGACAGTGGGCGACGAGTCTTTGGTGGTGCGGGTGGTGGGCGCAGTGCGATCCCTCGAGGACTTACGTACCGTGCGCTTGTCCACTGCAAACCCTCACCTCAAGGTGTATGTGGACGACGTCGCCACAGTGCGCGTGGGTGCCCTCACCCGCTACGGCGCGGTCACACAAAACGGGCAAGGTGAAGCCGTCCAAGGGCTGGTGTTGGGCATGCGCGGCGTGAACGCGCGCGACTTGGTCGAACAAGTCAGCGCCAAGCTCGACGAGTTACAACCCCGCCTGCCACCAGGCATGAGGGTTCAGGTGTTTTACAACCGGGGGGAATTGGTCTCGCGTGCGGCGGGCACGGTGATCAAGGCCTTGCTGGAAGCATCGCTGTTGGTGTGCGTGACGCTGTATGTGTTTTTGGGTGGCTTGCGCGCCGCGCTGGTGGTGGCGGTGTCCCTGCCCTTGGCTTTGCTGTGTAC
>CAIVLE010000193.1 GCA_903906635.1 uncultured Burkholderiales bacterium
CAATCAACAGACACAGTGATCATGCAAAGTCTCGTGAAAAAACAAAAGCCCGAGGCGCTTAAAGTGCCACGGGCCTATGGGTATCAAAGGCAATCAGGCTTCTGATTTGCTTTTGAGCACTTTGCGACCACGGTAAAAACCAGTGGGGCTGATGTGGTGACGCAGATGCGTCTCACCGGTGGTGGGCTCAACGGCCGTGCCAGGCACGTTCAAGGCATTGTGCGAACGGTGCATGCCGCGCTTGGAAGGAGATTTTTTGTTTTGTTGGACAGCCATGGTTGGCTCCTGAACGTGAAAGTGGGTTGATCATGGGGCCACAAACCAACTCTAAGCCAGTGTGACACGAAGCCCACGATTATAGACCAAGTCACTGATTTTCAGGCTTTTTTGATTTTCAAACTTGCCAAAGCAGCAAACGGATGGGGTTTTTCATCGGAAAAATCATCACCCTCATCCTCAGAAGTTAGTGCTCGCTCATGGGTACAAGCCTCATGCATGGGCACGATAGGCAATGCCATAAGCAATTCATCTTCCACCAAAGCCAACACATCAAAGTCTCGGCTGAGCACCAGCACATCCTCTTGAGACTCCTCATCTTGCGCCAAAGCAGTCGCCTCATCGGCCACAAACCGAAAGTCTTGATTGAGACGCAAAGCCAAACTGACCGAACCGAGACAGCGCTGACACGTCAAAGGAACATGGGCTGTGGCCTCTAAATGCAGCCACGCCGCGTCTGAGCCTGAGGCAGAGGTTTGGGTGGAGCCTTGAATGGACCACACCACGTCGCCCGTCACCTCACCCACACAGTCTTGTGAAATTCGCTCAAATTGGGCCAGGGGCGTGTGTCCGGACAAAAAGGTCTGTGCCTTGGCAAAAGCCTTGACATCTATGGTTGGCGCATTCAATTGGTGATCCATTCGGTCAGTGTAAGAGAATTGCGCCATGCCAAACTCCCATCGCGCCCTGATTTTGGGCTCCACCTCACGCTATCGCCACGAACTGTTGAGTCGTTTGCGAGTGCCATTCCAAGTGGTCGCTCCACATGTTGATGAAACACCTCTGCCTGATGAAGCGCCCCAGGCCTTGGCCTGTCGATTGGCCTTGGCCAAAGCCAAAGCCGTCTCTGCCCTACACCCTCAGGCTGTGGTGATTGGCTCGGACCAAGTGGCCGATCTGGCTGGCGAGCCGCTGGGCAAACCTGGCACCCATGAGCGCGCCGTGGCGCAACTGCAACGCATGCGCGGCCAAACGGTGGTGTTTCAAACGGCAGTGGCCGTCGTGTGCGAAGCTTCCGGCTTTGAGCAGTGCGCACTCGCTCAGGTCAAGGTTGAGTTTCGCGACTTGAGCGATGCCGAAATTGAATCTTATTTGCTGGCCGAGCAACCTTATGACTGCGCAGGAAGCGCCAAAAGCGAGGGCTTGGGCATCAGCTTGCTTGAGGCGATTCATAACGATGACCCGACCGCCTTGATCGGCTTGCCGCTGATCCGCACCACCCGCATGCTGCGAGCTGCGGGGCTACCGCTGTGATGTCCACGCAAGCGACACGGGGCTCCTTGTATTTGGTGCCCACACCCTTGGATTTTGGCTGTGACAGCCAAGCCAGCCTCAACGATGTGCTGCCTCAGACGACCCTGCAAGTGGCAAGTCAAACGTGCCACTGGATCACAGAAAACGCCAAAAGCACCCGCGCTTTTTTAAAGCGCGTCGACGCGGTGCTGCCCTTGGCCTTGCCTGTGCAGCAACTCACCATCACGGAGCTGCCTCGCGAAGTCCACAAAAAAGGGGACCATGCGGGCCAGTTTGATGCCAAGCCACTGCTCAAAGCGGCCTTGGCTGGGCAAGACATTGCGCTGGTGAGTGAAGCCGGCATGCCTGCCGTGGCTGACCCTGGCTCCTCCGTTGTTCGCGCCGCCCATGAACTCGGCCTGCGCGTGGTGCCCTTGATCGGCCCAGTGTCCTTGTTGCTGGCGCTGGCAGCCAGTGGTTTGAACGGACAAAACTTTGCTTTTGTAGGCTATCTGCCCCAAGAAGCCACCGCGCGCACCCAACGCATTCGCGAGCTCGAAGCACTGGCTCTCAAAACAGGTCAGACCCAGCTTTTCATTGAGACGCCATACCGCAATCAAGCGCTTTGGGAGGCTTTGCTTCGGGGCTTACAAAGCAGCACCCGCGTGGCTCGCGCCAGCGGGTTGACACTGCCAAGCATGGAGGTCAGTTGCACAAGTGTTCAAGCTTGGCGAAACAGCGCCAAGGCCATCTCAGGTCAACCCACCGTGTTTGCCATCGGCAAATGACCCAAGCGCCCCCAGGCAGCAGCCTGGGTCTTTGGGGCTCGCCCCCTCAGCGCAATGGTTGCGCCCTTTGCAGCGCATGCACCGCACCCTCGCCAATGGCAGCACCGAAGCGCTTGGCCAAACGCTCAGCCACGTTGTCGTGGCGGGTGTAATCGATGATGTCTTCAGCTTTGACAATCTCACGCGCCACGTAGTCCAAATTTCCCAGACCATCGGCCAGGCCCAAGTCAACCGCTTGTTGACCACTCCAAAACAGACCACTGAACAGCTCAGGCGTTTCTTTCAAGCGCTTGCCCCGTCCCTCACGTACCACTTGAATGAATTGCTGGTGGATTTGATCAAGCAGCGTTTGAGCATGCGCACGCTGGGCTTTGGTTTGCGGACTGAAAGGATCCAAGAATCCCTTGTTCTCGCCTGCCGTCATCAACCGGCGCTCCACTCCCAGCTTATCCATCAACCCGGTGAATCCAAACCCGTCCATCAAAACGCCAATGCTGCCCACGATGCTGGCCTTGTCGACATAAATTTCGTCAGCCGCGACCGCAATGTAGTACGCCGCTGAGGCGCAAGACTCCTCCACCACAGCGTAAACCCGCTTGTTGTGTTTTTTCTTCAAACGCTGAATTTCGTCGTTGATGATTCCTGCCTGAACAGGGCTGCCCCCAGGGGAGTTGACCAGCAACACCACAGCTTGCGAGCCCTCATCCTCAAAGGCCGTTCGCAATGCCGTGACGATCCACTCTGCGCTGGCGTCGGCACCATCGGCAATTTCACCTTTGATCTCGACCACCGCCGTGTGCGGTTGACTCGGATTCGCCCCACCCATGCCGCCTTTGTGCCAACCAGTCCAAACAAGTACTACCGCAAACAGCAACCAGGCAAAGCGGAAAAAGATCCGCCAGCGCCGTGCAGCACGTTGCTCGGCCAAAGTGGCAAAAGCCAAGCGCTCCAGCGCTTCGCGCTCCCAAGTCGACTTTGGCGGGTTGGGTTCTGGGGTTTGCTCGGTGAAATAAGGTTCAGACATGACGGCTTCTTTGCGAAAAATAAATCAAAACTCAGAACAAAAATTCGAAGGGCTTGAGGTTGTAGGCAGTATGCCAGTGCACCACGCCAGAGGATTCTGTGAGGTCAATTTTGACCAATCCACCACGGCACGGGCCCCCTGCACATGCCCCCGTGTCAGGGACATACGCCGCGCCGTGGGTGGCACACAACAACCACTGACCCGTGTCATCAAACAGTCGATTGGGTTGAAAATCCATCTCCATCGCCACGTGGCTGCAGCGGTTGAGGTAGGCATGCACGCGACCTTGAAATCGCACGGCAAACGCTCGGCACGTTTGACCGGCATAGACCACATCAAAAGGCACGGCAAGGCCGCCTTCCACCAAATCCACACTGGCACAAAGCGCCACCCTTGCTGGAATGTGTGAATCAGGCATTGGACAACAACCAATCGTGCAACTCCCCCACCGAATGCGCCACAAAACGCGGACTCAAAGGTTCAAATTGGTCATGGGCATGGGCCCCGTAGCTCACGCCCACACTGGCGCACCCTGCGTTGAGCGCCATTTGCAAATCATGGGTGGTGTCGCCAATCATCAATGTGCGCTCAGGCGCGACGCCAAATTCACGCATCAACTCCTGCAGCATGAGAGGGTGCGGCTTGCCCGCTGTCTCATCGGCTGTGCGGGAACCATCAAACACGCCTTTCAACTCAGACGAATGCAAGGCCTCATCCAACCCGCGGCGACTTTTGCCCGTGGCGACCGTCAACCAATGATGCCTTGCACGCAACGCCTCCAACATGGGCAACACGCCGTCAAACAAGGCAATGTCATCCATGTGCTGCATGTAATGGAAGCGGTAGCGCGCATTGAGCTGGGGGTAATCTGACTCTGGCACATCCGGTGCGGCATGCGCGAGCGCTGGCATCAAGGCCATGCCAATCACATACGAGGCGGCCTCATCACTGGGCTTGACCCCGCCCACGTCCACCACCGCGCGTTGAATGCACCGGGTGATGATTTGGGTGGAATCGAACAAAGTCCCATCCCAATCGAAAGCAATCAAATCAAATTGACGAGGTCGCAAAGTCATGGCTCTCAGAAGTCTTCGGGTTGAGATTGAATGCGCGGCTGAATGCAATCCACGAAGTGTTGCAACTCCGGGGGCAAGGGAGCTTGCAAAGTGATCGGGCGTGCACTTTGCGGATGCTGAAATTTGAGCTGCCAGGCGTGCAAGAACATGCGTTTGAGCCCCAGCTTTTGCAATTGCTTGTTTTGTTCAAAGTCGCCGTATTTGTCATCTCCAGCAATCGGGTGGCCTTGGCTGGCCAAGTGCACACGAATTTGGTGGGTGCGCCCGGTTTTGATGGTCACCTCCAACAAGGAGTAAGGACCCACCGTTCGCGCCACACGGACCAAGGTGATAGAGCGCATGCCGTTGGGGTCATCCTTGCCCACCACTTTGACTCGGCGCTCTCCCTCACCATCGCCTTTTTCCACGATGTATTTGTGCAAAGGCGAATCGATCACTTTTTTATTGGATGGCCACAGCCCGAGCACCAGCGCTAAATACGTCTTGCCCGTCTCGCGATCACGAAACTGATCCTGCAAATGCTTGAGTGCGCTGCGCTTTTTGGCCACCAACAAAACACCCGAGGTCTCGCGGTCCAAGCGATGCACCAACTCCAAATTCAAACTAGCAGGCCGAGCCCGACGCAACTGCTCAATCACCCCAAAGCTCACGCCGCTGCCGCCATGCACCGCCACACCGGCAGGTTTGTCGATGGCGATCAAAGACTCGTCCTCCATCAACACCGGGAACTCGCGGGCCGGCGCTGGGTTTTCAGCCTTCGCCGCAACTTGCGCAGAGATACGCACCGGAGGCAGTCGCACCAAATCCCCTGCCACCACCCGTTGGTCCGCCGTGGCACGGCCTTTGTTGACCCTTACCTCACCAGAGCGAATGATGCGGTAGACGTGTGTTTTTGGCACGCCCTTGAGGTGACGCATCAAAAAATTGTCCAGGCGTTGCCCCGCCGAGTCTTCGTCGACAGCAAGGGTTTTCACCGAGGGGGGTTCAGCAGCGGCGGCTGCCTCTATAATGTTATTCACCAGCGTTTTGTTCTAAGTGCTTGATTTAACAGAGATTAGAGCACGGACCAACAAACGCGGTGAGGTCGATGCCCCTTTTGTGCCTGCGACGCAGACCCAGTACCACTGAGACTGGATGGCCCGCACCCCAAAAGATGAGCCGATGCTCAGAAAACACTGAAACGGAATACCCCAAGTTGCTGAAGCTAGAAATGCTTCAACAACGGATCACAGCGAGAAGCAAGCCTCATGGTTTTGGTAATGATGATGTTGGAACTCTGCGCGCAATGGCTTTGGCCCTTGCAAGCGTGCAGCGCTGCACGCATTGCCATTTCCCTCAGATCAAGCCCGGTCCCACGTGTCCCCGCCATACCCATGGCGCACGTTCAACCCGGCACACGACTCGCCCCCATCCACGCGCCCACCCACCGTCGCCAGCGTTAATACGCGAATGGCTTGGGTTTCAGCGGCAATTCCCTTCGTTTTCTGACGTTTGTTCCGGCATCGTTGGCCCGTCATGGGCCTGTGATGATTTGACAACGTGAAGGAATGCATCATGAAACGGATGCTGATCAATGCAACCCAGGCTGAAGAGCGTCGCCTGGCCATCGTCGATGGACAAAAACTGCTCGATTACGTAATCGAAATTGAAGGCCGCGAACAGCGCAAAGGCAACATCTACAAAGCCATCGTGACACGCGTCGAGCCCTCGCTCGAGGCTTGCTTTGTCGATTACGGCGAAGACCGTCACGGCTTCTTGCCGTTCAAAGAAATCTCCAAACAGTATTTCGCCCAAGGCGTCTCTGTCAGTCAAGCGCGCATCCAAGACGTGATCCGCGAAGGGCAAGAGCTGCTGGTTCAGGTGGAGAAAGAAGAACGTGGCAACAAAGGCGCTGCCCTCACCACTTTCGTCTCGCTGGCCGGTCGCTATGTGGTGCTGATGCCCAACAACCCACGAGGTGGCGGTGTGAGCCGTCGCATTGAAGGCGATGACCGCGCTGAACTCAAAGAGGCCATGGACCAGTTGGAATACCCCAACGGCATGTCCATCATTGCCCGCACGGCCGGCATTGGCCGCACCGCACCCGAGCTGCAATGGGACTTGAATTACTTGCTCAAGCTGTGGACCGCCATTGATGGCGCCAGCAAAACCAAAGGCGCTTTTCTGATTTATCAGGAATCGAGCTTGGTGATTCGCGCCATTCGCGACTACTTCAACAACGACATCGGTGACATCCTGATCGACACCGACGACATCTACGACCAAGCGCAGCAGTTCATGGCCCACGTCATGCCCGAGCACGCCGCCCGTGTGAAACGCTACAGCGACGACACACCGTTGTTTAGTCGCTTCCAGATAGAGCATCAAATCGAATCGGCCTACGCCCGCACGGTCACCCTGCCATCAGGCGGCGCGATTGTGATTGACCACACCGAAGCCTTGGTTTCGGTGGACGTGAACTCGGCCCGCGCCATCAAGGGCGGCGACATCGAGGAAACCGCCACCCGCACCAACCTGGAAGCCGCCGACGAAGTGGCGCGCCAGATGCGTCTGCGCGACTTGGGCGGCCTGATCGTGATCGACTTTATCGACATGGAAGCCCTGGCCATTGCCCTTGCAATATCCGGCGCATCGTCCTTAACGCCTAAAGGCTCTAATGAACTATAAAACGCTGGATTTTCTTTTATGTATCGTTCCAAGTCCGATCGATAGCTCAAGATCGC
>CAIVLE010000194.1 GCA_903906635.1 uncultured Burkholderiales bacterium
ATGGCGTCGTAGGCCTTCACGTAGCCCATCAAGGTGATGGAGCCACTTTCTTTGGAAGGGTCGCCAATGGTGACCGAGGATCCCCGGGCACTTGCCTCCAGGGCCGCCATGCGAGCCGAAACTTTGGCGCCGCTCGTGCGCGCAGCGCTGGCCGTGGCGATCTGGTTGAAACCCAAGCGCTCGGCGTTGCCGTTGGCGTCGTAGATGTCAAACAGATAACCACTGCTGGTTAGTTGCAAGCGACCATCGACCAAGCGCACCTTGACCACTGTGTCGGCAATGCCCAAATTGGCCAAGGCAGCTTGCAAGTCAGCCACCAGGCCCAGCAAATCCGTGTTGTCACGCGTGGCGCTGGTGGGCAGGCTGACCACACCTTGCGCCAAGATGGCGTCACTGGCCAAGGCTCCCGTGTGCACATGGATGCCAAACGACACGGGAGCGGTGGTCACACCGCTGGCCAACTCGGCAAAGCCATCGGCCACGATCTCTTGCGTCCAAGCTGGGGTCGAGACGGTCAAGTCGCCGTCAGCGCTCAAGCGCACTTCGCTGTTTTCGCGGAAGGTCGTCAAGCGCACATTGCCCCCCAAGACCACACCGTCATCTAACTCTGGGTGCTGCACCGTGGCAGGCGTGTGGCCCGTTCCACCGCGCACATCGATGAGCTTGCCCGCGACCAGACCTTTGCCCAAGGTGACTTGCCCTTTGGCATGGACGGTGATGGTGGAGTCACCATCAAAATAACGTGGGATGCTGCCTAAGTAAGCGCCCGTGGCATCGTAGTAGTCGTCGATGGCGCCACCTGCGACGATGTTGCCGTCCAGCAAGGCGTCACCCGTGGCGGTGATGTCAATGCGGCCATCGGGGTTGTAGGTCGACATCTTGCCGCTGCCGGGCAAGCGCACGCCTAAGTTTTGGTGGTTGATCCCAGCCACCACCGTGATGTTGTCGTGCGCGCGGAAGGTGCCACCGAGCTCAGAGGTGGTGCCGTCGCGTGCGGTAGCCATACCACCCAAATAGACCGCCCCCACAGAGCTCAGGCTGATGTTGGAGGTCTTGTCCACCCAGTCCACGCTCTCAGACACCAAATGGCCGTTTGCATAGATCTGTTGCACCTCACCCCCTGCGGTGACTTGCCCCATGATGCTGATGTCACCCACAGCATTGACCACGACTGAGCCGCCCACACTGTTGCTGCTGGTCTTGGCCAAGGAAGTCAAGCCGCCTGCGGTGGTCACCAACACACCCACGCCTGCATCGTCTGCGCTGGTGTTGGTGGTGGTGGTCAAGCTCACAGTGCCTGTGGCGGTGAGCGCGGTGTCGACCAAGATTTGTTCTCCGGCCACGACCGTGATGCGTGCGTCGTCTCCGGTCCACTGGACGCCATTTTGTGCGCTGTTGGTCCCACCGGCCACCACCCGGCCATGGATCTCCACATCGCGTCCGCCTTCCAGCAAGACTTGGCCACCGGCTGCACTGGAATACAAGCTCGAGGAAGCGTGCACGTACAAGCTGGTGCCATTTGAATTGGCGCCACTCACATTCACACCCGCTGCGTTGAAGCCGCCAATCAAGCTGATGTTGCCCGGCACCGTGGCCTCACCTTCCCAGTAAGTCCAGGTGTCGGAGCGGATCGACAAGCTCGATCCGTCGCCCATCAAGTTGAAGCTGCCGCGCACGATGGCGGCGTTTTTCACCGAAATGTCCAGGGCCGTGTTGGCCTCAAAAGTGTTGACCGTGCCAGTCATCAAGAAGCCGTAGCCGCGCTGGCCCACCAGCGGATGCACTTGGCGAATTTGCAAGGCCTCAACCGTGCCGTCGTTGTTCGCGTCCAACGCGTAGACGATGAAGCGACGTGAGGCATCGGCGTTGTCGGTGACCAACCACCGGTTGGTCTTGACGGCGTCGGCACTGCCCCAAGACATGGCACTGTTGAGGTAGTCGCCGCCTTGGCCCTCCACAAAGGTAGTACGCAAGCTCGCGGGCGAGGTGCCGTTGGCTGCGCGGTAGTACACCGGGGTGTTGTATTGCACAAAACCTGTTTGACTCAAAACACGCGCTTGCTGTTGCGCCGTCAAATGGCTGAAGTCCGTTCCAGCAGCAGGCACAGTCACATCGCTCCAATGGACGGTGGCGTTGGTGTAGTCTTTGCCCGTGCCTTGGGTGAAGCTCAAGCGATATTGTTTGTCAGCGGTTTGGTCCGCGTTGTAGTAGACCGTGCCATTCCAGCGGGAGTAGCCCATCTTGGCCATGACCACATTTTGTTGCTCCAGCGTGAGTCCATCAAAGGGCAGGCCATTGACAGGCACGGGCACCGAGCCCCAAGTCAAGTTTTGGGTGCTGTAGTCGGTGCTGACCAGATTGTTGAGGCTGGAGAGGATTTGTTTGCCTGCGTCAGCATTGGCATTGACAAACATGGACTTGTGCAAAGCGGCGTAGCCCAAGGACTGGGTGACAACGGCTTGCTGGGCGGCCGTGAGTTTTTCAAAGGGCGTGTTAAGTGCCGGTGTCGCCACGCCGCCCCAGTCGATGCTCTCGAGGGAGAAGTCGGCTGTGCCCACCGCCGTGACCACCTGATTGACAGGCAAGGCACTGGGGTTGACCCACACACCGTTGCGATACAAGGTGTAACCCAGTGACGAGGCGACCACTTGCTGTTGGTCTGCCGTGAGCTGCGAGAAACTGGCATTGGCCGCAGGCTTGGCCACACTGCCCCACACGATGCTGTCGTTTTGGTAGTCCGTCATCGTGCCTTGCTGGAAGGTCTGAACCACCTGCTTGCCCGCTTGCGCGTTGAAGTTGATGAAGTTCTTGACCACCGGACGGCTCACCATGATGTACTTAGTGGGGTCGTTCGGGTGCGCCGGGTCGCTGGCACGCGCCTGGGTTAAGGTGACGTTGTCGATGAAGTTGATGACCACCGCTTTTTGGTCAGCGGTGAGGTCAAACCAAGAAGCGTTCACATCAGGTCTGGGGATGGGGTTGACCGGCACTTCGCCTGGACCATCCCACAAATCGCCGGGCATGGAGTAGTAGTCAAACACATAGCCCAGGTGAGCCGCGACCACGAGTTTTTGGGCGCCCGTGAGGCTGTCAAAACTCGCACCCGCCGCAGGCGGTGTGACACCTGCCGCAGCCCAATCGATTTGGCTGTTGTTGTAGTCGGCCGAGACGCCTTGCGCCAAGTCTTGCACCACGTGAATCTTGCCCGTGGCATCGGTCTTGACCAAGGTCAAGCCGTTGTATTGGGTGTAACCGGTCGCCGCTACCGCCCCGCCCTGCTGCAGGGTTTGACGGAACTCTCCTGTGGTGGGGTTGTAGAACCCGCTGGCGTAAGTGGTGTAGCCCAGTTGCGCAGCCACCAGGGATTTTTGACTGTCGCTCAAGGTAGAGAACGGGGTGTAATTGGCCAGCGACGTGACGCTGACCGAGCCACTCATCCCCAAAGCCGTCGACTGCACCAGGGCCGTCAAATCGCTGCTCAAGTTGCCTTGAGCCAGTTGACCCAAGCCCGCAGAGATTTTGGCGCTGTCGGTGATGGTGGCGGCTTGTCCCGTGGCCACCACTTGAACGGCCTGTCCATCAATGCTGTCAAAGTAGCTCGCGCCCGCATTGACGGTCTCGCCGGCAGAAATACGCAAAGCACCAGCCACTGTGAGATCACCGCTCAAAGTCATCTCACCCACAGAGCTCAACGAAGCCGAAGCACCAGGCCCGGTCAATGTCGGTGTGGGAGAACCATTCATGAACATGGCGCCTGCCGTGACCGCGCTGCCCGGGTTCATGTGCATGTAGTCATGCGAAGACATCGTGATCGAGGAGTTGCTGCCAGACGCCGCCACCGTGGCGCCACTGAGCAAGGTCATGCTGCCCCCAGCATCCATCACGATGGAAGCACCATCCCCATCGGCGAACACGCCAGCCGCGCTGATGACGGAGCTCGAAGTCTGCACGCTGATGTGACCGCCCGCTTGGGTGGTCCGAATCACCGAACCCATGTCAGCGGTCAAGCTGTTGGCCTCAGCGCCATAAGAGACATAACCGCCATGACCAGTGCTGCCGCTGACGTTGATGCGCACCGAGGTGTCGGCCACCAACACGCCGCTGATCAGTGCTTGCTCGCTCACCGTGATGTCAAGGGTAGGCCCGTGCAACCCTGAGTTGGCGCCCAGCTCAGGGTAGAAGTTTTGGCGACGCACTTCCAGCAAGCGGCTGTTGGTGTAAACAGCTGCAGCGGACTCAACATCCCCCGCCACCACGATCTCATCGGCCGCAAATTTGGTGGTGTCGGCCAACTTGGCACTGAAATCAAACAATCCCACCGTTTCGTCTTTGGCATCCCCAATGATCATGGTCGAGCCTGCGGTCTTGGCGCCAATGTCGACTTCGCTGAAACCCGCCTTCAAAGCAGACAAGTCGCGCATGCCCAAGGCCAAGAAGCCGGTGTTGCCCGCCGTGGACTGGTCGCGACCGTACAGTGACTGGCCTGCACCGCCAATTTCATAACCTTGCGTGGAGGTGCGAGCCATCAGGCTCAAGACCCCTGTGCCCGAGACCTTGTTGTCACCCGACGCAAAATCCATGTCGTCTGCCACAACCGAGATGTTCTGGCCCGATGAGAAGGTGCTGATCGCGCCAGAGTCCAAGGAGAACAAAGACTCGGCGTCTTGCAACATCACGGTGACACGTCCATCGTGGGTGGTCAGCCCCCCCGACTGCCAGCGGTCGTTGATCACGCGCAAGCTGTCGCGCTCGATCACGGTGATATCCGAGGGCTGCGCATGCACGCCACGCGACTCCAAGCTGATCGAGGCGACCTCGGTGTTGAAGGTGCCCACAAAGCGGTCTGCACTGATGCTGAGCATGCCATCAGCGGCTTTGAAGTGTGCGCTGCTCACGTCCACGGTGCCAGCAGCATACAGAGACAGACCTGTGGCGCCCCAATTGACATCGGTGCTGGTGACCAATTTGGTCAGGGCAGCGGTGTCGCTCATCTCGATGACGTCTAACCCATCGTTGAAGGTGATGACCAACTCGCCCGAGTCCATACCGTAGCGCAGCTTGTGGTCGCCCAATTCCAGTGGAACTTGGCTGTTGATGGGCAAGATACGCAAGGTGTCGTACCCCGTGCCCCCGGTGATCGAGATATGGCCTGCATTGGGGGTAAGCAAGATCAAATCACCGCCGGGCCCGGTGTCGATGGTCGTGTTGCCCCCGCGCACGATGATGGTGTCGCTGCCCGGGCCACCGGAGATGATGTCGTTACCCGCTCCCATGTCGACATAGGCATTGCCGCTGCCACCCACAAAGCGGTCGTTGCCGGTGGACAAGATGTTGTTGGGGTCATCGCCAAAGTAGGAGATGCCGCTCACAGCGCCTCCGGCAAACTCATCGTTGCCTGCGCCACCGACGATGCGGCTGCCCGCGGCGCCGCCCAAGATCAAGAAACTGTCGTTGCCCGCACCGCCATCGATGTCGAGCACGGCATCCACCCCTTCAGAGATGTAGAACGAGTCGTTGCCGGCACCACCACGGGCGTAAATTTTCTTGACACTGCTGCGTGCGTAGCGGTTTTCCACCCCGAGTGAGCGCACCAAGTACTGGTCAGCAATCGGGTCGTACTCCACCGAGGTGGCTTCGTTGGTGATGTCGTCATACGTCTTGTCGCCGTAGCGGCCCGATGCATCCCCGGTGTTAAGCACCAAGGTGCCGTCATCTTGCAAGTAGCTGATCTTGGGAGGATCGGCCCAGGACCAAAGGTAGCTGCCCGAGACCGAGATGCCCATGACCGTGACGCGAGCCGCCAAGTAGGCGCTCGATGGCGTGATGTCGATCACGCCACGGAATCCTGCCAACGTGAAGTCGATGTTGATGACACCGATGTGCAGCGAGAAGTCGAGTGAGCCCCACACCTCGGCGTGGAATCGCGTGGGGTGGTTGCTCAACAACATGCTCGCGCCGGCGTTGAGGTGCAGCGGCCCTAGGTTGATGTCGATTTCGATCTTGCCGTGGAACTCAAAGAATCCATGTGAGTCGATGTAGCCACCAATGTCGACTTGCATCACGCCAAAGAAGTCCATCTTGCCATCCAAGGACAAGGTGAAGACATCCCCAATCACACTCATGTGACCGGCAAACTCGATCTTGAACAAATACAGGTCGGCCTCGCCATCGATGGCCAAGTCAAAATAGGTTTGCGCCGCGATGGTGTGCCCGTTCAAGGTGGTGTAGGGCAGTGAGCTGGTGTTGATCTGCAAGACGGCACTGCCCTTGATCTTGATGATGGCAATGTCGAGTTGAATTTTGAAACCCAGGTACAACGCAAAGTACGGGTCGTTGTTGGCATCCAAGCCAAAGGCGGCCGCACCCGTGACGGCCACCTCACCAAACGCGCCCAACTCCAGCGAGACGTCCATCGCGGCTTGAATGCCGTGGCTGTCAATCAGCAAATCGATGGCGCCCTTCATCGACAAGGGGCCAATGTCAATCTCAGTGCGCCCTGAAATGCGCAGCATCTGGGGCGTGAGGTCCACCATCACCACCTCGCCCGTCACGGGGTCGTAGATGTTGCCTTTGGCGTCACGCCCTCGGGCTCTTTGGATTTGGTTGGTGGTGTTGATCTGGAGCAGGAAGCGGCCCTTGACTTTGAAGGCGTCACCACCATCGATCAAGACCGAGTCAGCCCCTGCCCCACCGATCTCCAAGCTGCCGTAGAGGCCCGAATGGTCGCCATCGACCACCAGCCCCAAGGTGCCGGTGGCTGACAGTGTGGCAATGGGTTTTAACGCCAACTCGGCGGAGACACCCAACTCGAGTCGGAACACACCGTTGGAGAAAGACGCGATCAGCGCAAAGTCGCCCTTGAGGGTCAAGGCGCCCCCAAACAAGTCCAAGTCGCCTTTGCCGGTCAAGGCCACATAGGGGCCGACCCAGGTGGGCTTGCCGGGTGGGTAGGCCGTGATGACAAACTGGCTAAAGCCCACCGTTTTGACGAACTCCAGCGGCACGTTGTAAACCACCTCGGTGCCAAAGGAGTTGAGTGACAAGTCAAACTGCACCGAGATCTTGGCCACAGGTCCCAGGTCAATGGTTTGGTCGATCTTCAAGCGCGCCGCAATGCCCTTGGAGTTGATGACCAACAAGCCCGTGGCGTGCGAGCTGATGTTGAACGCATCAGGCCCGATTTGGATGCCCACATCGGCAAAGACCACCAAGCCATCGGACTCGCTGAAGCGGAAGTCCAGCACACCATGCGCTTTGACCAAACCAAACAAGCTCAAATTGGCCTGACCGTACACCCGCAAATAAATACCTGAGTAGTCCAACACGATCGGATGTTGGGGGTCCCCGGTTTCAATGGCATAGCCTTGGCGCACCACATCGTCGGAGGTGTCGTACTTGGTGGTGCCCGGGTCGATCCACGTGCTCTTGGAGAAGTCGATCGTGGTCAGTGAGAACGAGGCCCCCGCGCTGCCGCTGTCGTAGGACACGGCGTTGGTGGCCTCGTCGCGGTGAAAGCCGGTGGCGATGGTCAAGCGCGCGCCCATGTTGATATCCAAGCGCAAGCCCGTGGCTTCGAGGACCACCGAGTCGGGCACACCCACCAAGCCAATTTTGTCGATGGTGGCTTGGCCCGCGATGTAGACGCCAAGCTTCATGCCGGCCATGCTGATGACGGTCTCTGCGGCCACCACCAGACCTAGGTTCAAGTTGACGATGGCCAAGCCCACGGCGTTGGGGTTGGTCTCGTCGCCGGTGATGCGGCCATCGCCGTTTTTGTCATAGAAGTAGCCGCGCGGCTTACCGTCGACAAAGCTTGGAATCCCGATGAACGCGTTGCCGTTGCTGATGCCAATGGCTAAGGTGGTGACGGTGGTTTGCTCACCGTTGGAGAGCGTGACCACTTCGCCGCTGCGCTTGGTAAAGGCCATCGAGGCCGACATTTGCAAAAAGCCCGCCAAGTTGATCTCGGCGTAACCCACCTTGGCCTGGATGATCTCGCTGTTGAAGTCCAAGAACACCATGTTGTTGCCGCCCGCAGGCAAGGCAAAACCGGCGGTGTCGATGATGCCGTTTTGGTTGCGGTCCTCGCCCGGATCCAAGATGCCGTTGTGGTTGACGTCTTCGGTGAAGTTTTGGAACGACTGGCTGTGCTTGAAGTCGATGAACGGTGGGCCCAGGACTTGCAGCACCGCATCCACATAGCCCATGCCCATCATGAAGGTGTTGATGTTGACCTCGATGTCTTGCATCTTGGCCGACAACAACGATGGGTCAATGCCCACCAGGGCTGCATTTTGGATGTCCGCTTTGGCTGAGACAAACTTGGGCGAGGCAGCCTCCAAGGCGGGGATATTGGCAAAGATGCTGGGCTTCATGATCGCCAAGCCAAAGTCCACGTTGTCCACCGCCAAGCCCACGGCCCCTGCATTGATGTAGTCCAGCAGGCCGTCCCCGTTCAAGTCTGGACCATAACGGTAAGGACCACCCACGCCGGCAAAGCCGCTCAAGTTGGCGCCCCCCAAGGTCATGGCGGTGACGTTGATGTTGAGGTTGTTGAAGTCCATGCCCAGGCCCGTGACCGCACTCAAGTCTTGCAGCAGGGGCTTCAAGCCATTCATGTCCACTTTGACGTTGAACACATCGCCTTTGCGGAAAGCCAAGGAGCCACGCAGGAACAAGAAGTCGGCCACCGCAATGTCAGCCAAACCAATGTCTAAGCCAATCAACTCATGGCCATCAAAGTTGAGCGTGACGGGATGGGCTGCAGTGCCCACGTTCAGGCCCACGGTGGTCACCCCCGTGATGGGGTCAGTTTTACGCATGCCCGAGTACACCGGCATGGCTCGGAACAGCCCGCCCAAAACTTCACCGCCCGTGTTGACCTCGACCGTGATGTTTTGGCCCAGAATTTTCAGGAAGTCACCAAACCCGTAACTGCCCAGCTCATTGGCATGGGCATAAATGGAGGTCACCGATTGGGCCTCGAAGAAGTCAGGCAACTGGGCCTTGACCACACCAATGGCCAAATCAATGTGCTGTAAACCAAAGCCAACCAGGCCCGATTGGCTCGAGAGCGGTTGGCTGAAGTCTGGGGTGCCGCCGCCCACAAAAATGTTCACATTGCTCGCGCCAAAGGTCACGCCTTTGAACTTGACGTTGTGAATGACCGAGAAGTCATCGGAGACGTCGAGCAAGTACTTGAGGACCTTGTCTGCGGGCAAACCGGGGATGATGGCGCTGGCCGCGGCATTGACAGCCTTGTCGATCAAAGAGCCGACCAAGGGGTCAATGCCGGTGGCGGCATCGGCCGTGAAGTTCACCCCCAAACTGAGCTTGAAGTCGCCCTGTATGTAGACAAAGCCACCCAAGTTGATGTTCATGTTGGGGATTTCAATGTCCCCGCTGATGCCATCGATACCGATCGACAAATTGATGTTCTTGATCGTCGACATCGCGCTCTTGAGCCAATCGGGCGTTGAGGGCGTGACTTCGGGCAGCAAGTTTTTAAGGCTCGAGAGGTCAATCGTCGGGATCAAACTGCCCGTCGAAGGCAGCGTGAAGGAGAAATCAAAGTGCGTGTTGATGTTGAAAAGATTGAACACCCCGAGGTTGGCCGTCATGCCCACCCGCAGGAAGTTCGAATCGAAATTCATATTGATGGCTGTCGCATTGCTGCCAATCGGAATATCTAAGCCCGTGTGGTCCCCGCTGTGGATGGACGAGAAGTCGGCGTACACCATCGGGATGGGGTAGCCATCGGCAAACGCGCCGTTGAACTGGAACACCACGTCTTGTGCGTTGAGCGTCAAATAAGGCGCGGTGCCCACCAAGCCCGCGTAGCCAGCGGTGGCGGTCAGTCCAAAGAACTGCACCTGGCTGGCCGTTTGCCCCGCAAAAGAGGGCGACATCATCACCAAGGCAAAGTTCAGGTCAGCCACCGCAAAGCCAATGGCGCTGCTGTTGGGGGTCTCATCTGCAAACGAGCCGTTGTGGTTGCTGTCGGTGATGTAGGGGCCATTGATACCGGCAAACGCGCTGACGTGCAACCCGGCAATGACCAAGGCGTCCCCGGACATGCGGATGGCCGTACCGGGCAGTTTGAAGTCGACCGCATCGATGATGCGTTTTTGGAAGGTGAAGCCGCCTTCCAGATACAACACGCCGGCGACTTTGGCCACTGCGTGGCCCACGGTGGCGCTGATGATTTCGTTGGTGTAGTCCAACAACACCGGAGAGGCCGGGTCGCCCGTGGGCACATAAAGGCCTGCCACTTTGCCGCCGCGGGTGAAGTCAGCGGCAAACATTTTGTCGCTGCTGGAGTTGACGTTGACCACCACATCGTCGAGCGAGAACTTGAAGGCGTCTCCAATGCCCACCAAGCCAATCTTGTTGGCCGTGGCGCGCAGGGCCGTGAACTCGGTGCCCACCACCAGATTGGACAAGGGCGCATCCAAGTTCGCCTTGGCTTTGTAGATGCCCATGCCAAAGCTGAAGTCGTCCACCACAAAGCCCATGGCCCCGGGGTTGATCGCGTCCGCCACGGTGATGATGCCGTCTCCGTTGGTGTCCGTGCGGTAAGGCCCGCCTGCGCCCACAAAGGCTTGCACGTGGCTCGCCCCGATGGTCATGGCGTCGGCTTTGACGTGGTCGATGGTGCCCAATGCGGTGTTGGCGGCGATTTCGACTTCGCCACCTTTTTCAAAGGCAAAAGAGCCCGAGATGTAGACAAACTCTGAAATACGCAAGGTGGCATTGGCCACTGAAGCCGACAGCACGGTGTTGCGCATGTCCAAGAGCACCGGCGTGCCCCCGGTTCTCACCGCGTAGCCTTGGGTGCTTTGGAAACTTTGCACAAAGTCGATGGTTTTTTGCTCTTCGGAGGCTTCGTTCACGGCCACGTCAATGCCGCGCGCCGAGAGTTGGAAATCGTTGGGATTGAAGCCGTAGATCGCGACCGTGTCGGCATGGGCTTTCAAGGCGGTGTACTCGGTGCCGAGCTTGGACTTGACCTGCATCAAACCAAAGCTGATGCCTTCTGCCCCGACGCCATACAGGCTACTGGCTTGCTGGGCAAAGCTCTTGTTTTGGTCAATCCCGTCAGAGGCAAAGCCAACAAAGACGTCGATGTGGTCGCCGCCAATGGTGAAGCCGTCCAAGTTGCGAATGGTGCTTCCCGCGCTATCGACCATGTCACCAAAACTGCCCTTTTGGAAACCAATGGCACCTCGGACGTAGACAAACTTAGAGATCTTGAGCAGCGCCTCGCTGGCAAAGACCCCGATGAGGTCGCCCTTGAAATCCAGATCAATGGGCGTTGCCCCCGTGGCCACCGAGAGGTGCTTGCTGCCCGTGAAGTCAAGTTCTTTGCCGGGTGTGCCGGCACTGTTGTACTCAATGTCCAGGCCCGAGACAGACAACTGGAAATCATTGGGATTGAAGCCATACACCGCCATTGTGTCGGCGTGGGCCTTGAGTGAGTCGTAGCTGATGCCGCTTTGGTCTTGCAAGCTCAAGAAGCCAAAGCTCAAGTTGTCGACTCCAAAGCCATACAGGTGATCGGCTTGCTGGGCCAGTGTCTTGGTGCGGTCAATGCCCCCGCTGGCATAGCCCACAAACGCGGTGATGTTGGCGCCACCGATGGAGAAGCCCTTGGCGCCACGAACTGTCGCACCCGCGGTGTTTTTGAGGGTGTCGGCATAATCGACATTTTCAAATCCAATGGCACCGCTGAAGTACAAGAAGTCAGAAATCGCCAGCGTGGCACGCTCGGCATAGACCCCCATCTTCTTGCTGTTGAAGTCAATCACGATGTGCCCAGCCGAGCCCAAGGCCAAACCGCCATTGAAGGACTTGGCGTAGTCGATGACGCCTTTGCTGGGGTTGGCGCTGGCGTAACTAAAGCTCAGGCCATCTGCCGTGAGTTGGAAGATGCTCGGGTCAATGCCATACAAGCTGGCGTTATCCATGCGCGCTTTGACTGCGGTGTAAGACTGACCGCCGGCGTTGGTCATCAAGACCCCAAAGTCCACGCCTTGAACACCAAAACCGTAGAGGTGATCGGCTTGCTCGGTCAGGGTTTTGGTGGTGTCAAAGCCGCCATTGGCATAACCCACAAACGCGGTGATGTTGGTGCCCGTGATGGCCATCATCGACTCGGCTTGCACCGAGGTCTCGCTGCCATTGGCGTTCTTGACAATCAAGGGCGAGGACGGTGTGTACTTCTCAAAACCGATGCGGCCTTTGAACAGGGCAAAGTCAAGCAACTTGAGCGTCACATCGCCTTCGGCGCGCAGCAACTCGCCCGCTGAGCCGTCGAGCGTGAGGGTCACATGGCTGCCGGTGCCGGTGGGGATGTCAAGGTTTTGGGCCTTGAAGTCAACCACTTGGTCGCCTTTTTGGCCGACTTGGTTGAGGCTGACCTGTAAGTTGCGCACCGTGGGCAAGAAGTCCAGAAAGCCCACAAACCCGACCGTGCTCGCACTGGCCGACAGCGCCGTCCAGGTGCGCGACGGGTCGCTCTTAGATGACAGCATGGCCAGGCCGAAGTCGATGTCAGACAACTGCAAGCCGATGGCGTCCGACGTGCCGCCGTTGACGCCCACAAACACATTGAGGTGCGAGCCGCCGATGGTGAGTGCGCTGACGTCCACCACTTCGGCCGTTTTGCCGGGCTTGGGCGCGAGCTTGACGCTGGTGTCACGCGACTCGACCGCCAAGTCACCCTCGACTTGGACAAACCCAAACAAATCAATCCTCAAGTGACCCGTGGCGCGGATGTATTCACCCAAAGATCCATCGAGCGTGAGCGCCATGGTGCTCGTGCTGCCCGTGGCAATGTTGAGCGAGGTCTTGCGCGCGCTGTTGGCGTTCGAGGGGTCGCTCAAGCCGTAGTCCACCACCGTGGTGGCATCGCCATCGGCTTGGTTCACGCCCACGGTCACGCCCGTGGCCTGAACCGTGACGCTGCTGCCCAAGCCCACAAAACCCACAAAACCGGCATTGGCTTGCAAGGTGGTCCATTTGCGCGCTGGGGTGGTGCTGCCCGAGGCCATTTTTTCGGTCAGCATGGCCAGACCGAAGTTCACCCCCGTCATGGACAGGCCCAACTGGTTGGCGGTGCCCCCATTGATACCGGCAAAGGCCGTCAAGTTGCTGCCCCCCACACTCAGCAGGTCCACATTCACCGTCTCAGCCGTGGCTTGGTTGGCCTTCTTGGCCAAGGTCACTTGGGTGCTGCTGCTCTCGACCGCCAAGTCGCCTTCGACCTGGAAGAAGCCGTACACATCGAGCACCAAGTGGCCGCTGGCGCGTTTCATCTCGCCCTTGGCACCGTCTATCGTGAGCGCCATCGTGCTGGTGGTGCCCGTGGCAATGTTCATCACTGTGTTGCGCGCGCTGCTCGCATTGGCCGGGTCGCTCAACCCATAGTC
>CAIVLE010000195.1 GCA_903906635.1 uncultured Burkholderiales bacterium
CCTGAGGACCGTCAACGCCTCCCTGGAAGACCCCTCGGTCTGGAACGACCCCAAAAAGGCCCAAGAACTGGGCCGTGAAAAAAAATCCCTCGACGACGTGGTCGTCACCTTGACACGCTTGACGCAAGAGCTCGCCGACAACACAGAGTTGTTTGAGATGAGCAAAGCCGACGGCGATGAAGACGGTCTAACCACCATCGAGAGCGAAACCCAAGGCTTGGTGGCTGACATCGAGAAGCTCGAATTCCGCCGTATGTTCAGCAACGAGGCCGATCCCTGCAACGCGTTCTTGGACATCCAATCCGGCGCAGGCGGCACCGAGGCCTGCGACTGGGCCAGCATGCTGCTGCGTCAGTACCTCAAATACGCCGAGCGCAAAGGCTTCAAAGCCACGGTCGAAGACGAATCTGCAGGTGACGTGGCCGGCATCAAAGGCGCCACCATCAAGATCGAAGGTGACTACGCCTTTGGCTTGCTACGCACCGAAACCGGCGTGCACCGCTTGGTGCGCAAGTCCCCATTTGACTCGTCGGGCGGACGCCACACCAGTTTTGCCAGCGTGTTTGTTTACCCAGAAATCGACGACTCGATCGAGATCGACATCAACCCGTCTGACGTGCGCACCGACACCTTCCGCGCCAGCGGCGCAGGCGGTCAGCACATCAACAAAACCGACTCCGCTGTGCGCTTGACCCACATTCCCACGGGCATCGTGGTGCAGTGCCAAGACGGCCGCAGCCAGCACAGCAACAAAGACGTGGCTTGGAAGCGTCTGCGCTCACGCCTGTACGACTTTGAAATGCGCAAGCGCCAAGAAGCACAGCAAAAACTCGAAGACACCAAAACCGATGTGGGCTGGGGTCATCAAATTCGCAGCTACGTGCTGGACCAAAGCCGCATCAAAGACTTGCGCACCAACGTTGAAATCTCCAACACGCAAAAAGTGCTCGACGGCGACCTTGATGCGTTCATCGAAGCCTCTCTCAAACAAGGTGTTTAAACACACCGTTTTGCGCATACCTCTAGGAAAACATCATGCTTCGTGAAGGCTCTGCCACCTTGACCCAACGCGCCAACTACAGCGCACCCGCATTTTGGATCGACAACGTTGATCTGACCTTTGACCTTGACCCGGTCAAAACCCGTGTGCTCAACAAGATGACCTTGCGCCGCAACCCCGACGTGGCGGCTGTGGCCCTGCGCTTGGACGGCGAAGATCTCAATTTGGCACGCGTGCTGGTCAATGGCCAAGGCACCTCGTTCAAGATCGAAGGCAATCAATTGGTGTTAGAAAACCTCCCCGAAGGACACGAGCCCTTTGCGCTGGAAATCTTCACCACGTGCAACCCCAGCAAGAACACGCAGTTGTCGGGCTTGTACGTCAGCAACGACTCTTTTTTCACCCAGTGCGAGGCTGAGGGCTTTCGCCGCATCACCTATTTCTTGGACCGTCCCGATGTGATGGCGAGCTTCAGCGTCACCCTGCGCGCCGACAAAAAAGCCTACCCGGTGTTGCTGAGCAATGGCAACTTGGTGGCGCAGGGCCCCTTGGAAGACGGTCGTCACTTTGCACAGTGGGTCGACCCACACAAAAAGCCCTGCTACCTGTTTGCCTTGGTGGCCGGACAGTTGGTCTGTCGCGAGCAGCGCGTGAGGGCGCGCTCTGGCAAAGAGCACCTGTTGCAGGTCTATGTGCGCTCGGGCGACTTGGACAAAACCGAACACGCCATGAACTCGCTACGAGCCAGCATCGCGTGGGACGAAGCGCGCTTTGGCTTGAGCCTAGATTTGGAGCGCTTCATGATCGTTGCCACCAGCGACTTCAACATGGGCGCGATGGAGAACAAGGGTCTGAACATCTTCAATACCAAGTTCGTGCTGGCCAACTCAGCCACCGCCACCGACACCGACTACGCCAACATCGAGAGCGTGGTAGGCCACGAGTACTTCCACAACTGGACCGGCAACCGCGTCACCTGTCGCGACTGGTTTCAACTCTCACTCAAAGAGGGCCTCACGGTGTTTCGCGACCAAGAGTTCAGCCAAGACCTGGCCAGCCAAGCGCTGGCGGGCGACGCAGCTGCCGCCAAATCGGCACGTGCTGTCAAGCGCATCGAAGACGTGCGCTTGCTGCGCACGGGGCAGTTTGCCGAAGACGCAGGCCCCATGGCGCACCCCGTGCGGCCTGACAGCTATGTGGAAATCAACAACTTCTACACCGTCACCATTTACGAGAAAGGCTCCGAGGTGGTGCGCATGATGCAAACCTTGGTCGCGCCCGCTCTCACCGCGAGCGGGACGGTGACTGGATCGGTCCAGACCGGCCAAGAAGGCTTTGCCAAGGGCATGGCCCTGTACTTTGAACGACACGATGGTCAAGCCGTCACTTGCGACGACTTTGCCCAAGCGATTGCCGACGCCAACCCGGGCTCGGCCTTGGCCCTGCACCTGCCCCAGTTCAAACGCTGGTACTCACAAGCGGGCACGCCGCGAGTTCACGCCGTGGGAAGCTTTGACGCCACCACACAGCGCTACACCCTCACACTCAGCCAAAGCTGTGGTGCCAGCCCCGGCCAAGAGCACAAAGAGCCCTTTGTCATTCCAGTGCAGATGGGTTTGCTCGACCACAGCGGGCGCGAGGTCTTGCCCAGCCAATTGTTGGTGCTCACCGAGAGCACTCAAAGCTTTGAGTTCCACGGTCTGTCCGTGCCCGACGGCCAAGCGCTGGTGCCCTCGCTGCTGCGCGACTTCAGCGCGCCAGTGGTGCTGGAGATGGACTTCAGCACCGAGCAACTGCTCACCCTGCTGGCCCACGACAGCGACCCGTTCAACCAGTGGGAGGCGGCGCAACGTCTTTATATGCAAGCGGCCTTGAGTGCCGTGCGTGATGAAGGCTCAACTGAGCGGGTGCTCAACGCTGACTTGCTGGAAGCTTTACGTGTCGTCTTGCGCCACCCCAACTTGGATGCCGCCTTCAAAGAGCTGGTGCTCACTGTGCCCTCCGAAACGTACATCGCTGAACAACTCGAAGTGGTCGAGCCACAACACATCCACAGGGTGCGCGAAGCCATGCGTGCGCAACTGGCACAAGAGCTGCACGAGGACTGGGCCTGGGCTTATGAAGCGCACTGTGAAAACGGCAGCTACCAACCCGACCCCGTCTCTAGCGGACGACGCGCCCTGAGCGGACTGGCACTGCACATGCTGTGCCTGCATGCGCGCAACACGGCGGACACCCACTGGCCCGCTCGTGCGCTCAAGTGCTTTGACAACGCCCACAACATGACCGACCGATTCAATGCTTTGAGCGCCTTGGTCGCTGCCGGCCACGCCTTGGCCACGCCTGCTTTGCAGCGCTTTTACAGCCTGTTCTCGCGCGAGGCACTGGTGATGGACAAATGGTTTGCATTGCAAGCCAGCGCACCTGACCGCGCTGGCAACGTGCTGCCGCTGGTGCGCCAGCTCATGCAGCACCCTGACTTCACACTCAAAAATCCCAACCGTGCGCGCAGCCTGATCTTTAGCTTTTGCAACGCCAACCCTGGGGCCTTTCACCGCAGCGATGCGGCAGGCTACGTCTTTTGGAGCGAGCGCGTGTTGGAGCTTGACGCCTTCAACCCCCAAGTCGCCGCCCGCTTGGCACGCGCCTTGGACCGCTGGAGCAAGCTGGCCGAGCCTTACCGCAGCGCCGCCCACGTGGCCCTCACCCGCATCGCCGCCAAGTCCGACTTGAGTCGCGACGTACGCGAGGTCATCACCCGCGCCCTCAGCTAATTTCAACCCTACCGCAGAGACACCCCATGAGCATTTCACTCACTCGCTACCTGGTCGAGCAACAACGCGCCAAAGGCCACATCCCATCCGAGCTGCGTTTGCTGCTTGAAGTCGTGGCGCGTGCTTGTAAAAGCATCAGCCAAGCCGTCAACAAAGGCGCTTTGGGCGATGTGTTGGGTACGGCAGGCAGCGAGAACGTGCAAGGCGAAGTACAAAAAAAGCTCGACATCATCGCCAACGATGTGCTGATTGAAGCCAACGAATGGGGCGGCCACCTGGCTGCCATGGCTTCCGAGGAAATGGACACCATCCACGTTGTGCCTAACCGCTATCCGCAAGGGGAATACCTCTTGATGTTTGATCCCCTTGATGGCTCGAGCAACATCGACGTCAACGTGAGCATTGGCACCATCTTCAGTGTCCTGAAAAAAACCGATACCAGCAAAGGCGTCAGCGAAGACGACTTCTTGCAACCCGGCACAGCCCAAGTGGCTGCGGGTTATTGCGTCTATGGCCCACAAACCACTTTGGTGCTCACGGTGGGTGATGGCGTGGCCATGTTCACCTTGGACCGCGAACAGGGCTCTTTTGTGCTGACCCAAGAAGATGTTCGCATCCCTGCCGACACCAAAGAATTCGCCATCAACATGAGCAACATGCGGCACTGGGACGAGCCCGTGAAGCGCTACATCGACGAGTGCTTGCAAGGCGAAGAGGGCCCACGCGGCAAAAACTTCAACATGCGCTGGATCGCCTCGATGGTGGCCGATGTGCACCGCATCATGACCCGCGGGGGTGTCTTCATGTACCCCTGGGACAAGCGCGAACCCCACAAACCCGGCAAACTGCGCTTGATGTACGAAGCCAACCCCATGAGCTGGTTGATCGAACAAGCCGGAGGCGCGGCCACCAACGGTCGTCAACGCATTTTGGACGTCAAGCCCACCCAACTGCACGAACGTGTGAGTGTGGTTTTGGGCTCCAAACATGAAGTCGATCGCATCACCAGCTACCACCTGCAAGGCTGAGTCGACCCATCGGGCTGGGTATAATTTCAACTCAGGTTGCCGGTGTAGCTCAGTCGGTAGAGCAGCTCATTCGTAATGAGAAGGTCGGGTGTTCGATTCATCTCTCCGGCACCAACCACGCCCCCATCAAGCCCCGTTCAAAAGACGGGGTTTTTTCTTGTCCCCCCACTCTCGCACTTTTTCTGACATCCACGGCATGCAAGACACTTCTCCCATCGACATCGTGTACCTCTGGGTCGATGGCGAGGACGACCAATGGCGGCTCAAGCGCCAACAAGCAGCCGATGCGCTGTGTCAACACAGTCACAGCGCCATGGCTCGTTTTGGCAATGTGGAGGGGCGCTTTCGTGACAACGACGAACTGCGCTACAGCCTGCGGGCTTTGGATCAATTTTTTCCGGACCATGGGCATGTCTACCTGGTGACCGACGCGCAAGTCCCTGCATGGCTACAAACCTCTGAGCGGGTGAGCGTCGTCGACCACCAGACGCTGATCCCGCACAACGCACTGCCCACGTTTGACTCGGGCCACATCGAGTCATACATCCACCGCATTCCCGGCTTGTCAGAGCGTTATTTTTATCTCAACGACGATGTTTTTTTCGGCGCGCCCGTGCACGCAAGCGACTGGTTTTTTGAGGGTGGTTTTTACGTCACTTGGTCCGATGACGCTTGTGTGCCAGGCCTGGCCATGCGAAGCGATGACACATCGCTGGAGAATGCCAGCCGTTTGTCCCATCAGTGGCTCCAAGCCAAAGCAAGCCAACCCACGCCAGGGACACAGGCCATCCCTCGCCGCTTGGACCCCTCCTATGCGCACACCCCGCGCACCTTTGCGCACTCGCCTCGACCGATGCTCAAGTCCTTGCTCTTCGCCTTGGAACTCGAAGCACACGATTTGTTCGCGCGGGTGCGCTCCACTGTATTTCGAACCTGGGACAAGCCCACCTTGGTATCAGACTTTGTCTTGCGCTGGGCTCTGGCGCACGGCGTGGCTCAACTCAAAGACTACAGCCACAGCCATGTATCTACGGGTGACGCCGACATGCACGCACAACTGAAACAACTGCGTAACGCTTGGGGTTCACTGGATTTTTTTTGCATCAACGACACCACTGACGACGCCCGCCACGACGACCCACGCTTGATGCAGGTGCGCCAGACACTGCAAACACTGCTCCATTCCCCCTCGGTGTTTGAAACGCCAAGCTTGACCTCCCCAGTCCGCCAGTTGCTTGGCTAGCAGCCACCCCCATTGGCCGTCTCACGACACGTTGCCTGACAGGGGTCTGGAGGCACCGACGAGTCGCCTAGACGACTAGATTGGTCATGTAGCGCGCGGCTTGGCCCTCGGGTCTGGGGTTACTCCTATCGCCTCAACCAACGACCTGTGGTTTTATGCGGTACCGCCTAACTTCTTGGGCGCTAAGGAGACTCACCATGTTGCAGAAAAATTTGACCCTCGCCTTATTGGCCTGTTTACCCCTGTTGGCCTCAGCACAAGCGCCTGCTAACCCGGGCGATGTGGTGCCAGACAAAATGCCGTTTGACATCCCCTATGGCCCGGCCATCAGCTTGGCAAGAGCCGAAGTCATGCTCAACGCCTCGGTGACAGAGGCGAAGAATCGCAACTGGAAAATCAACTGCGCCGTGATGGATTCGGGCGGCCACCTCGTGTCGTTCAAACGCATGGATGGCGGTCAAATTGCATCCATTGACATCGCACTGCACAAAGCCAGAACAGCGGTCAAATTCCGTCGCGACACCAAGATACTGGAAGTTGCCATCGTCACCAACCCCTATGTCTCGACGCTCGATGATGTGATCGCCTCTCGTGGCGGCTTGCCCATTGTCGAATCAGACCATCTCATTGGCGGCATTGGCTGCTCGGGCGGCACCGGTTCACAAGACGAAGTGGTGGCTAAAGCTGGCTTGGCAGCCTTGCCCAAATAATCCATGCAGCGACGCCAAATCCTCTCTAGCACAGCGGGCCTGTCAGGTGCGCTGCTGCTGACAGACCCAGCCAGCGCCTCTGAGACACAAGAAAGCAAAACCCCTCGCGCTCAGCCCATTCAACCCGTGGGCAAGGCCCATTGGACGCTCAAGCGCGTAGGCTCTCAGGAGGTGCGTTTGTTCATGTGGCAAAAACCGGCGGTGTTGAGCGCTGGCTTGAAGTCCCCCAAGGGGACGTTGTTGTTTGTGCACGGCTCCTCGGTGTCCTCAACGCCAGTGTTTGATTTGCAAATTCCGGGTCGCCCCGAGTCTTCGGTGATGGACTGGTTTGCGCGCCTGGGCTATGACACCTGGTGTTTTGACTGTGAGGGCTACGGCCGCTCTGACAAAACACGTGCCGTCAATGCAGACATTTCATGCGGGGCCGACGACCTGCAAGCGGTGAGCGAGTACATCATGAAGACCAACGGCGGCCAGCGCTTGTTGACCTATGGTTCCTCCTCGGGCGCCTTGCGTGCCGCGTTGTTTGCACAACGCCACCCCGAGCGTGTGGCGCGTCTGGCGCTAGACGCCTTTGTATGGACTGGCGAAGGCAGCCCGACACTGGCCGAGCGCAAAAAACGACTGCCCGCTTATTTGGCCAACAACCGCCGGCCCATTGACCGCAACATGATTCGAAGCATCTTCACGCGCGACCACCCGGGCACCAGTGATTTGACCATCGTGGAAGCCTTTGCCGATGCCGTGCTGGCCTTGGATTCATCGGTGCCTACGGGTACCTACATCGACATGTCGGCCAATTTGCCCGTGTGTGACCCCGAAAAAATCAACGTTCCCACCTTGATCATGCGCGGGCAATACGACGGCATTGCCAGCTTTGAAGATCTGGCCGCTTTCTTTGAGCGCTTGCCCAATCCAGACAAGCAATTTGTCGTCATGCCAGGCATTGCACACACCAGCACTCGGTCAAAAAACTTTGCTTTGGTGTACCACTTGTTAGAACACTACTTTGGCCAACCCTTGCCTGTGTACACAGGCGCTTGAATTGGGCTTGTTGCCTGACACCTTGAATTTTTAAGAGACCTAGATGAACAAAACACCTCAAACCAAAAAATCACGCCCACTGTTGAGCGCGAGCATCGCAGCGGGCTTTTTCGCCTTGACCGTTGGACCTGTGTCCCTGGCCCAAGGCCTGCCCGAAGGCCCAGGCAAAGAGATTGTGGAATCGGCCTGCAATGTTTGTCACGTCTTTGCCCAGCGCGTGGGCGGGGGCTACACCCCAGAGGGCTGGGACAAAGTGCTGCGCATGATGACCAACCAGGGCTTGAACCTATCCGCTGAACAAAAGGCCGCAGCCAAAGAGTATCTGAGCAAAAACTACCCAGAAAAGCCCAAAGCACCCGCGGTTTTGGTCGAGGGGCCGCACCAAGTCAGCATGCAAGCCTGGCAAGTGACAACGCCTGGCGCACGTCCGCACGATCCCCTTGGAGCCAAAGATGGCTCCTTGTGGTACTCGGGTCAAATGGCCAATGTCTTGGGCCGTATCGACCCTCAAACTGGCGCCATCAAAGAGTTTGCACTCAAAACACCGCACTCTGGGCCTCATGGCCTGATGGAGGACAAACACGGCAACATTTGGTACACAGGCAACACGGGCAACTTGATTGGCATGCTCAACCCCAAAACGGGACGCAACATCGAATATGTGGTCCCGGACCCCACGGTCAAAGACCCACACACCTTGTTGATCGACAAGCAGGGCATGATTTGGTTCACGGCGCAAGTGGGCAACAAAGTGGGACGCTTGAACCCTCAAACGGGTCAATTCAAACTGCTCACGCCACCGACGCAGAACTCTCGCCCCTACGGCATCATGGCCGACTCCAAAGGCATCATCTACTACGTCGCGTTTGGCACCAACAAAATTGGACGCGTGGACCCCAAGACATTGGAGATCAAAGAGTTCACCCTGCCTGATGCAGCCTCTCGCCCCAGACGTTTGGTCATCACGCCAGACGACACCATTTGGTATGCCGACTTCCCACGCGGCTTTTTAGGACACCTTGACCCAAAGACAGGGCAAGTGGAGGAGGTGGCGTCGCCCAGCGGAGCCAAATCCCAGCCTTATGGCATGTCCTTGATCAAGGGCGTCATTTGGTACAGCGAGTCGGGCACACGCCCCGGCACCGTGGTGCGCTTTGACCCTCAATCCAAAGAATTCCAAAGTTGGCCCATTCCTGGAGGCGGTGACATAGTGCGCAACACATCCACCACTCCCGATGGCAACTTTGTATTGGCCAATAGCCTCACCAACGAGGTCACCTTGGTCAAAATTGCACACTGATGAAGAAAAAGTTAGTCATGAACCACCCCAAACCCAACACCAACACGGGTCTTGACAGACGCCAGCTGTTTCAAACAGGTGCAGCACTGACAGGCGCTGCCATGACGGGCGCGGCACTTTTTGCCCCCAGCGCACAGGCGGCAAAGCCCTCACAAACACCCCACATCGCAGCGCAAGAGCACTGGGTCAAGCGCCAAGTAGGTACCGAATCCATTGATCTGTTCATGTGGCGAAAGCTCGTGCCCAGCATGGTGAAAAAGTCCAGCAAAGGCACGATCTTGTTTGTGCACGGCTCCTCCATGGCGGGCACGCCCGTCTTTGACCTGCAAGTGCCAGGCAAACCGCAGTACTCCACCATGGACCACTTTGCCAAGTTGGGCTATGACACGTGGTGCTTGGACAACGAAGGGTATGGGCGATCGAGCAAATCGCGCAACATCAACTTTGACATCAGCAACGGGGCCGATGATCTGGCGGCTGTGAGCCAATATATCTTGGCGCAAACAGGCGGCAAACCCCTGATGCTCTATGGTCTGTCCTCAGGCGCTTTGAAAGCCGCCTTGTTCACCGAACGATTCCCAGAGCGCGTGAGCCGCATTGCCTTGGACGCCTTTGTGTGGACCGGCGAAGGCAGCCCCACCCTGGCCAAGCGGCGCGCTCGCATTGGCGAATGGTCGGGCACCACACGCAGAGGCATTGACCAAGCGATGATCGAGAGCATCTTCACCCGCGACCACCCGGGCACAGCCGATGCCGATGTGGTCAATGCATTTGCACAAGCCATTCTCAAGCTCGACACCTCGGTGCCCACGGGCTCGTATGTGGACATGTCCATCAACTTGCCTGTGTGCCAGCCCGACAAAATGCCAGTGCCCGTGATGATCATGCGCGGTCAGTTCGATGGCATTGCCAGCTTCAAAGACTTGCTCAACTACTTTGAAAAACTGCCCAACCCCGACAAGCGATTTGTCGTCATGCCGGGCATTGCGCACTCGAGCTTGCACGAAAAAAACCTATTCATCGTGCACAACGTGTTGGAGAGCTTTTTCGCGGAACCTGCGCCCGTCTATACGTGGGTTGAGACGCTCAGAATTTGAGACTGTCTGATTCTCTGGGTTGGTGTAGGCTCGACACCCACCCGGAGGATGTATGACGCGATTTTTCAAACACCTGTTCACCGCCTGTGCCGCATGGGCTGTGGTCTGCACTGTGAGCCCGCAGGGGGCGTGGGCCCAACCCGTCTCGCCCGAGACCTTTCGCGCCTTACTGAGTGCGCCGCACCGAAGCGCAAGCAATGTGGTGCGCGACCCCTACCGCCATCCCAGCGAGACTTTGGCGTTTTTTGGCATCCAAGCCCACCACACCGTGATCGAGGTGCTGCCCGGCAGCAGCGGCTATTACCTTGAAATCTTGGCCCCTTGGCTCAAGGACAAAGGCCACTACATCGCCGCAGACCGTGACGACTCCTTGGCGCAGTACATCCCCGACCACCTCAAACTCTTGCAACGCCTCAAAAACGAACCCCAGTTGTACGACCAAGTGCAAGTCACCCCATTCAGGGCAGATCTGCACCGCATCGCGCCCGACGCCAGTGCGGACGTGGTGATCAGTTTTCGCAACCTGCACAACTGGATGGAACGCAACGAGTTGCAAGAGTCGCTGCGTGCGTTTCACCGGGCCCTGAAACCCGGTGGGGTGCTTGGCGTCGTCGACCACCGAGGTCGCACCGACCAAACCCAAGACGCGCAAATCACCTCTGGCTATGTGCGCCAAGACGTGGCAGTAGCCCTGATCGAACAAGCTGGCTTTGAACTCGTGGCCACCTCAGAGGTCAATGCCAACCCCAAGGACACCAAAGACCACCCCGAGGGCGTGTGGACCTTGCCACCGGTCTACCGCTTGAAAGACAAAGACCGCGCCAAGTATGAAGCCATCGGTGAGAGCGACCGCTTCACCCTGCGCTTTGTCAAGCGCTGATCCACCACGTTTAAACCCCTCAAACACTGGGGGCTTGACAGCTGCTCGGATTTCGGAGAAAGTTATTTCAATATTGAAATATACAAGTCCGAAACATTTCTGGAGTGGTGATGAAAATTGTCTGCATTGGTGGGGGGCCAGCTGGCCTGTACTTTGGCTTGCTGATGAAGCAGCGCAATCCAGCGCATGACATCACGGTGGTTGAGCGCAACCGCCCCTACGACACCTTTGGCTGGGGCGTGGTGTTCTCCGACGCGACCATGGAGAACATGCGCGCTTGGGACCGCGAGACGGCCGACCAAATTCAAGAGGCCTTTAACCACTGGGATGACATTGAGTTGTTGTTCAAAGGGCGACGCATCCGCTCGGGTGGCCACGGCTTTGTGGGCATTGGCCGCAAAAAACTCCTCAACATCTTGCAGGCGCGCTGCGAAGAACTGGGCGTCAAGCTGGTGTTTGACTGCGATGTGCAGTCAGACCTCGACTTCCCAGATGCCGACTTGGTGATCGCCAGCGACGGCATCAACTCCAGCATCCGCACTCGCTACGCCCAGACCTTCAAGCCCGACATCGTCACCCGCCCCAATCGCTTCATCTGGCTGGGCACGCACCGCCTCTATGACGCCTTCACGTTTGATTTTCAAAAGACCGAGCACGGTTGGTTTCAAGCCCACATCTACAAGTTTGACGACACCACCACCACCTTCATCGTCGAGTGCCCAGAGCATGTGTTTCTGGCCCACGGCCTGGACAAAGTCGACCAAGAAGGCTCGATTGCGTTTTGCGAAAAGTTGTTTTCTGACACTCTGCAAGGCGCCAAACTGATGACCAACGCGCGCCATCTACGTGGCTCGGCCTGGCTTAATTTTCAGCGCGTGGTCTGCGAGCAGTGGTGGCTCAAGAACCAACACAACTCGCACGTGGTGTTGATGGGCGACGCGGTGCACACCGCCCACTTTGCCATCGGCTCAGGCACCAAACTGGCGATTGAAGATGCGATCGAGCTCACCCGCCAATTCGAACTGCTGGGCGACTCTGCCCAACACATCACCGATGTCTTGACCGCTTACCAAGAGGCGCGTCGCATCGAGACCCTCAAAATTCAAAACGCCGCCTGGAACGCCATGGCCTGGTTCGAGGTGTGTGGTGAGCGCTACTGCGATCAACTCGAGCCCGAGCAGTTCATGTACTCCATGCTCACACGCAGCCAGCGCATCAGCCACGAGAACCTGCGGTTGCGCGACAAGGCGTGGCTAGATGGCTATGAGCACTGGTTCGCCCAAGACAACCCCGCCCTGCCCGCCACGCCGCCCATGTTCACGCCCTACCGCGTGCGCTCGGTCACGCTCAAAAACCGGGTCGTGGTCTCGCCCATGGCGCAGTACTCGGCCCTTGACGGCATCGCGGGCGACTACCACTTGGTGCACCTGGGCGCACGCGCCATGGGCGGCGCGGCCATGGTCTTTTCAGAGATGATCTGCACCAGTCCGGACGCACGCATCACCCCTGGTTGCCCGGGCTTGTGGAACGACGCCCAAGGCGACGCCTGGCAACGCATCGTGGCCTGGGCACACGCCAACAGCGACGCCAAGATGGCCGCGCAAATTGGCCACGCCGGTGCCAAAGGCTCCACCCGCCGAGCCTGGGACGGGATTGATCAACCCCTGAGCGAGGACGACACCGAAGCCAATTGGCCCCTGCTCAGTGCTTCGCCACAGCAGTACGTACCAGGCGTGAGTCAGACCTCGCACGCCATGACGCGCGCCGACATGGACCGCGTCAAAGCCGACTTTGTGGCGGCCACCCAGCGTGCGGCACGGGCCGGATTTGATTGGTTAGAGCTGCACTGCGCCCACGGCTATTTGCTCTCGAGCTTCATCTCTCCGCTCACCAATCACCGCGACGACGACTACGGCGGCTCGCTCGACAAGCGCTTGCGCTACCCCCTGGAGGTGTTTGCGGCGGTGCGTGCAGCGTGGCCAGACCACCTGCCCATGTCGGTGCGCATCTCCGCCCACGATTGGGTCGAAGGGGGCATCACGCCCAACGACGCCGTGCAGATTGCCAAAGCTTTCAAAGCCGCAGGCGCTGACCTGATCGACTGCTCCTCAGGCCAGGTCAGCAAACTAGAAAAACCAGTCTTTGGCCGCATGTTTCAAACCCCGTTTGCCGACCAAGTGCGACAAGAAGCAGGCATCGCCACCATCGCCGTGGGCGCCATCAGCGAAGCCGACCACGTCAACAGCATCATCGCAGCCGGGCGTGCCGACTTGTGCGCTGTGGCGCGCCCCCACTTGGCCAACCCCGCCTGGACGCTGACCGAAGCCGCCCGCATTGGCTACCCCGCGCTGGCTTGGCCCAAGCAATACCTCTCAGCCAAGCGCCAAATCGAAGCCAACTTCGAACGCGCGGCCTCGCAAGCACTCAAGTAAATCCTTTCTCCACTCAGTACACCACGCCATGAGCTCCTCCCCACTTCACGCACACCACGCGGTGATCACCGGCGCGGCGCGCGGCATTGGTGCTGCCATTGCCAAGCAACTCGCCAAGGCGGGTGCCAGCCTCACCCTGATCGGGCGCAACGCCGACAGCTTGCAAGCGCTGGCACGCACGCTTGGCCCCGACGTGCGTGTGCACATCGAAGCCGCTGATGTGAGCAATGCAGCCGCCATCGAGCGCGCCATGGCGGCCAGCGTGCAAGCGCTGGGCCCCGTGACTATTTTGGTCAACAACGCGGGCCAAGCCGCCAGCATGCCGTTTGGCAAAACGGATTTGGCGCTGTGGCAACAGATGCTCAACGTCAACCTCACCGGCACCTACCTGTGCACCCAGGCCGCGCTGCCCAGCATGCTGCAAGCCGCCGCCCAGGGCACACCAGGGCGCATCGTCAACGTGGCCAGCACGGCAGGCCTTCAGGGCTATGCTTACGTGAGTGCCTACAGCGCCGCCAAACACGGCGTGATTGGCCTCACGCGCTCACTGGCCTTGGAGTTAGCCCGCAAAGGCATCACCGTCAACGCCATCTGTCCTGGCTACACCGAGACCGACATCGTGGCCGAGGCCATTGCCAACATCGTGCAGAAAACGGGCAAGACCCCTGATGAGGCGCGTGCAGCATTGGCCGAACGCAACCCCCAACAGCGCTTGGTGCAACCTGATGAAGTGGCCCACGCGGTGCTCAGCGTGTGCCTGCCTGGCAGCAGCGCAATCAATGGACAAGCCATCGCCGTCGATGGCGGAGAGTTGGCAGGATGAGTCACCCAGAAACCGAAGACTTGGAGTTGCGCGCGCGCGACGACCACCACGCCTCACTGCGCCTGTGGCTGCGCCTGCTCTCGTGCACCACCTTGGTCGAAGACAGCATTCGCCAACAGCTGCGCGAGCAGTTTGACATTTCGCTCTCGCGCTTTGACTTGATGGCCCAACTCGAACGCCATTCCGAGGGCCTGACCATGGGGGAGCTCTCGCGCCGCATGATGGTCAGTGGCGGCAACATCACGGTCATCGTGGACCAGTTGGAAAAAGAACAACTGGTGCAGCGCCAAATCGCTGCCAAAGACCGCCGTTCTTTTCGCGTGCTGCTCACCCCCTCGGGCCATAAAGCCTTTGCCGGCATGGCCTCGGCCCACGAAGCTTGGGTGGTGGGCTTGTTCAGCGGCTTGTCTGAGCGCCAGCAGCAGCAACTCAACACCCTGCTGAGTCACCTCAAAACCAGCATCCACCACAGCCAATCCAACCCGTCCTCGGAGCACACATGAGCACCACCTACCTCAACGGCCAAGCCCATCAATTGCCACGCCACCGCCAAAGCTTGGCGGCGTACGCAGCCGAACATTTTTTGTTTGCCTTGCACGAAGGTGTGGCCACCATCACCTTGAACCGACCCGAGCGCAAAAATCCCCTCTCCTTTGAGTCCTACGCCGAGCTGCGTGACTTGTTTCGCGCCATGAGTTATGCCGACGATGTGCACGCGGTGGTCATCACCGGCGCGGGCGAGAACTTTTGCTCAGGCGGCGATGTGCACGAAATCATTGGCCCGCTCACACAACTCGACATGCCAGGGCTGTTGGCCTTCACCCGCATGACAGGCGACCTGGTCAAAGCCATGCGGGCTTGTCCGCAACCCATCGTGGCGGCGATTGATGGCATTTGCGCCGGTGCCGGTGCGCTGCTGGCCTTGGCATCAGACCTGCGCTATGGCACTGAGCGCAGCAAAACCTACTTTTTGTTCAACAAAGTAGGTCTGGCAGGTTGTGACATGGGCGCTTGCGCCCTGCTCCCACGTGTGATCGGTCAAGGCCGCGCCTCCGAGCTTCTCTACAGCGGGCGCGGCTTGCCAGGCCTAGAGGCCGAACGTTGGGGGTTTTACAACCGAGTGTGCACACCCGACGAGGTGCTCTCCCAAGCCCAAGCCATGGCCCATCAACTCGCGCACGGCCCGACCTTTGCCAACGCCATGACCAAGAAGATGCTGCAACAAGAATGGAACATGGGCGTGGACGAAGCCATCGAAGCCGAAGCCCAAGCCCAAGCCATTTGCATGATGACCAACGACTTCCACCGGGCTTACCACGCCTTTGTGGCCAAACAAACGCCTGTCTTTCAAGGAGACTGAGCATGGCAGACACCCCATCTGTGGCTCGTTCATGGCCCGCCGAACTTGACTGGCCATTTTTTGACGATGAACACCGCCTCTTAAAACGGGACTTGCAAGCCTGGTGTCAACGCCACATCGACAGCCAAGCCGTGCATGGCGACGACGTAGACGCCCAGTGCCGCCAATGGGTGCAGGCCTTGGGTCAGGGGCAGTGGTTGCGCCATGCCGTGGCGGGTACCGCGTTTGGCGGTGCCCAAGCCAGCATCGACACCCGCGCCATTTGTTTGCTGCGCGAAGAACTGGCCTGGCACCACGGCTTGGCCGACTTTGCCTTTGCCATGCAAGGCCTGGGCTCGGGCGCTATCAGCCTATTTGGCACCCCTGCACAACAAGAACACTACCTGCCCCGGGTGGTGCAAGGCAGCGCCATCGCCGCTTTTGCGTTGAGCGAGCCCCAGGCCGGCTCGGATGTGGCGGCCATGGCGTGCAGCGCCACCCTTGAGGGGGACGACTACCTGATCAACGGCGAGAAAACCTGGATCTCCAACGGGGGCATCGCTGACTTTTATGTGCTGTTCGCCCGCACCCACGAGGCACCCGGCGCGCGAGGCATCAGTGCTTTCATCGTCGACGCCAACACCCCGGGGCTTGAAATTTCGGAGCGCATCGACGTCATCGCCCCGCACCCCTTGGCCACCCTGCGTTTTGTCAATGCGCGCGTGCCTGCCAGCCAACGCTTGGGCCAAGGCGGCCAAGGTTTCAAAGTAGCCATGGCCACGCTGGATGTGTTTCGCACCTCGGTGGCCGCAGCCGCGCTGGGGTTTGCCCGCCGGGCCTTGGACGCGTCGCTCGACTGGGCGCGCTCTCGCCAGATGTTTGGCCAGAGCTTGGGGGAGTTTCAAATCACCCAAACCAAGATCGCCCAAATGGCCACGCTGCTTGACGCGGCCAGCTTGCTCACCTACCGCGCAGCTTGGCTGCGCGATCAGGGGCAGCGCATCACCCGAGAAGCCGCCATGGCCAAGATGACGGCCACCGAAAACGCGCAACAGATCATCGACATGGCGGTGCAACTGCACGGCGGCATGGGCGTGAAAAAAGGCTGCATCGTCGAGTCGCTGTACCGCGAGATCAGGGCCCTGCGGATCTACGAAGGTGCCACTGAGGTGCAGCAACTCATCATCGGGCGCGACTTGCTCAAGTCCTGACCTGAAAGGCTCGCCATGACACAACCCGACAACTCCACGCTGCCCCTGACTGCAACTTCCCACGAAGACACCTTTGCGCGCGACCGCTTGCCACCCAGCGATCAGTGGCCGCAATTTGTGTTTGACGCCCCTGAGCTGCACTACCCCGAGTTTTTGAACGCCACCGCCGAGTTGGTGGATCGCCACGTGCATGAGGGCCGCGGCGAGCGCCCCGCCATCCACGGGGCTCATGGCAGTTGGAGCTACCGTGCGTTGCAGCAGCAAATCGACCGCATTGCCCAGGTCTTGATCCACGACATGGGGCTGGTGTCGGGCAACCGCGTGCTCTTGCGCGGCGCCAACAGTCCCATGATGGCTGCGTGCTGTTTGGCCGCCATCAAAGCGGGTTTGGTGGTGGTGCCCACCATGCCTTTGCTGCGCGCAGTAGAGTTGAAACAAATCCTCGACAAAGCCCAAGTCAGCGCCGCCTTGTGCGCCGCCAGTCTGGCCGATGAGTTGTCGCACTGCCTCGACCCCACACACCCACACCACGCGCCCAGCTTACGGCAGATGGTGTTGTTTGACAGCACCGCTCCCAAAGCGCTGCAAGCGCGCATGCAGCGCTTTGACTCGCCCTATTTGGGCCACCCGACGACGCGCGACGACGTGTGCTTGATTGCCTTTACCAGCGGCACCACGGGCAAGCCCAAAGGCACCATGCATTTTCACCGCGACATGCTGGCGATGTGTGACCTCTTTCCGCGCCATGTGCTGAACATGGGGCCTGAAGATGTGGTGTGCGGCACGCCACCGATTGCCTTCACCTTTGGTCTGGGCGGTTTATTGGCGTTCCCGCTGCGCCATGGCGCCAGCACGGTGCTCCTTGAAAAACTCACACCCGAATCGCTGCTGCACACCATCGCACAACACCGCGTCACCCAGTGCTACACGGCGCCAACCTTTTACCGCCAAATGGCACTCTTGGCCGATTACGTGGACCTGAGCAGTTTGCGCCATCCGGTCTCTGCCGGTGAAGCCTTGCCCGAGGCCACACGGCAGTTATGGCTTGACCACACCGGCATTCCCATCACCGATGGCATCGGTGGCACCGAGATGATCCACATCTACATCGCCAGCGCCGGCAAAGACTGGCGCCCCGGCACCCTGGGCCAAGTGGTACCAGGCTACCAAGCGCAAATCGTCGACGACGCCATGCAAGCTGTGCCACCAGGCACACCCGGTCGTTTGGCCGTGCGTGGCCCCACGGGCTGCCGCTACCTGGACGACCCGCGCCAAACCGACTATGTGAAAAACGGCTGGAATCTGCCGGGCGACACCTTTGTGATGGATGCCGATGGCTACTTCAGTTACTTGGCGCGCAACGACGACATGATTGTCTCGGCGGGCTACAACATCGCTGGCCCCGAAGTCGAAGGCGTGCTCCTGAGCCACCCTGCAGTTGCTGAATGCGGCGTGGTGGGCATTGCGGATGAAGCCCGCGGCCACATTGTGATGGCCCATGTGGTCCTCAAATCAGATGTTGCACCCAGCGATGCTCTGGTGGTCGAATTGCAAGACTTTGTCAAAGCACACATCGCGCCCTACAAGTACCCACGTCGCATCGAGTTCGTGGCCCAATTGCCGCGCACTGAGACCGGTAAGCTGCAACGTTTTCGTCTGCGCCAGGCTGCAGACCCCTCCCACTGAGAAAGGTCACCCATGTGGCATGTTTTACAACCCGAAGGATGGACCGCCCCCAAAGGCTATGCCAATGGCATTCAAGCGCGGGGACGCCAAATTTATGTGGCGGGCATGATTGGCTGGAACGCTCAAGCCGAGTTTGAAACCGACGACTTTGTGGCACAGTGCGCCCAAGCGCTGCAAAACATTGTGGACACCCTGGCATGCGCCAAGGCCGGGCCGCAGCACATTGTGCGCATGACCTGGTACGTGAAAGACAAAAAAGAATACCTCGCACGTGGCCGAGAGCTCGGCAAGGCCTACCAACAAGTGATCGGGCGTCACTACCCGGTCATGACCTTGGTGCAAGTGGCCGACTTGCTGGAAGACCGCGCCCATGTGGAGATTGAAGTCACGGCCGTGGTGCCTGACTGAGCGGCATGCATCGAAACTAGCCCCTGTCAGTCAGGTTCACGCCCTTGATTTATATTTAATGGGGGTACAATAATTCGATGAAGCTTGTGTTCGATCCTGCCAAGCGAGACAAGACTTTGGCTGAACGTGGGTTGGACTTCGCGCGCGCCAGCGAGATCTTTGATGGCTTGCATTTGACGAGATTTGACGGGATTTGACGGAACAAGACACAAGGCAAGACGACACAGAAGACCGTTTCATCACCGTAGGCCACCTAGAGGGCCGTTTGGTTGTATTGGTTTGGACACCACGCGGAGATCTGCGCCGCATCATCAGCATGAGGAAAGCAAATGACCGCGAAAAAGCCTTCTACGACCGCTACGTGGAATGATCTGGACGATGCGCCAGAGCTGACAGAAAAATTTTTCAAAACGGCCGATCAATACAAAGGCTCACAACTCCAAAAGCGGGGGCGTCCCAAAGCAGCCGTGACCAAAGAGCCCGTCAAACTTCGACTCGATGCTGACGTGTTGGCTGTTCTACGTGCAAGTGGCGAGGGTTGGCAAACTCGCATCAACGACACCTTACGTGCGTCGCTCAAGCTCGCGGGAAGGGTTTGACTGCGGCCCTGTCTCAGGCCTTGCCTGCGTGCATTTTGAAATGCGCCATGAACGCCTGCGCAGCGGGCGATGCGTCCACCCCTGATTTGGTCAGCGCCACGATTTGCCGAGACACCGTGGGGGACACCAAGGCCACCGTGCTGATGGTGGTGCTCGACGACAGCGATTGCACCCGCGAAATGGCGTAAGACGGCAACACCGACACGCCCTCACCCGCCGCCACCAACCCCAAGGCGGTGGCCACTTGGGACACCTCATACGCGGGTTGTATGCGGCGAATCCAATGCGCAAAGGCTTGGTCCACCAAAGTGCGCAAGCCACTGCCATGACGCATCAAAATCAAAGGCTCGCTCAGCAGGTCTTGCCACGCCACCTCACGTTGCATCGCCAAGGGGTGGGCGCTGTGGCACGCCAGCATCAAGGTGTCAGCGTACAAAGGCGTGACACGCAAGTCAACTACATCGTCGTTGGCGGTGCACACCGCCATGTCCACTTGGGCCTGGCGCACCAGCGCAGGCAATGAATCCACCGGGCCATCGAGCAACTCCACCCGAACCTGGGGGTGGAGCAAACGAAAACTCGCTATCAACTGCGGGAACAGGGCACTGGCCAACAACGGGGTGGCCACCAAGCGCAGCACGCTGTCTTTCATGTGCTGCACGGCTTGAAGATCGTTCAAGCCCTGTTCGAGCTCGGCAAACACGCGCTCCACGGTGGGCAAAAACTGCTGCCCTGCCGCGGTCAACACCAAGCGGCGTGTCGTGCGTTCAAACAAGCGCACCCCTAAATCGTCCTCCATGGCCCGCACCAGCATCGACAAAGCCGAAGGGGTGAGATGCAGCCTGGCCGCAGCCCGCGTCATGCTCGACTCTTGCGCCACAGCGACAAAGGCGCGCAATTGGCGCAGGCTCAGATTGGAGGTGGCAAGCTTGCTGGACATCTCACAAGTTTATTCGGCCAAATCCCCTTATCGGAAAACCACGCCATTGCTCAACTTCGCTAAACGATTGTTCAATTTAAATTGCTTCGGCGCTCACGCAAGCTTTGGTTAAATAGACTGGTGACACAGCCCGCCCATTCGACCCCACCGTTTAGCTTCACCAGACTTGAAGACAACGCGTTGCTGCGCGGCCAAGCCTGCTTTGGACAAGACGTGGCGCTGCCCGGGGCTTGGCACATGGCCTTCGTACGCAGCCCGTATGCACATGCCAAATTGCTGCGCATCGACCGACCAGAGCTTGCCAGCGAAGATAGGGTGACTGTCTTGACCGCTCAAGAGTTGGGCGAGCATCGCATGCCCCAGATCAACCCCTTGTTGCCTGTGTTGCATCAAGAAGATTTTTCGCTCCTAGCCACCCAAACCCTGACCTATGTGGGCCAACCTGTCGCAGTGGTGGTGGCGCCCACACGCGAGTTGGCGCAAACTGCGGCAGCTCAGGTGGTGCTGCACTGCGATCCCTTGCCTGCTCGCACCGACCACGACACGCGCACAGGCAGTGACCTGCCTGTGACCACGCGCACCGTCCACCGCCATGGCGTGTTGCCCCTGTGCAGCGCCCACGTGGCACAGGTTCAGTTGGTCTCTCCCCGCGTGACGGCCATGAGCATGGAGCCACGTGCGTGCAGCGCGCAGTGGCATGAACACGATAACGACAAGGAGTGCCGCATCACCGTTTGGCTGGGTACCCAAACGCCCTCGCGAGCGCGCGCCGACATCGCACAAGCCCTGGGTCTGCCTCACGCCCAGGTCCGCTTGATCAGCCCTGATGTGGGAGGCGCTTTTGGAGCCAAGGCTTCGGTCAGCCCCGAGGACATGCTCACCGCCTTGGTGGCGCAGCATCTCAAAGCGAGCGTGCGTTGGACAGCCACACGCTCTGAGGAGTTCACCGCTGGCATGCAAGGTCGGGGCTCGACCATGCAAGGGCGTTTGCAGCTCGATGTACAAGGCCACTTCACAGGGTTGGCCGCTGAGCTCAGGTTTGCCTTAGGGGCTTGGCTGCCGTTCTCGGCAGTGGTACCTCTGCGTAATGCCGCCCGCATCTTGCCCGGTCCCTACAGAACGATGGCGCTTGATGTCACGGGCTATGCCACCCAAGCGCATGCAGCGCCCGTCAATATTTACCGCGGCGCAGGTCGCCCTGAGGCCGCATTGCTGATGGAAACCTTGGTGGAGCAAGCAGCGCGTTTGGCTGGCATGGACCCGGTGGCGCTGCGTCTCAAGAACCTGATTGCTGCCGACCAAATGCCCTACGCCACCGCCAGTGGCGAGTTGCTGGACTCGGGTGACTTCGCAGCCTTGCTGCGCCAAGCCTGCGACAAGTTTGGCTACAACCACGAACGCCAACAACAAGCCGAGCGCCGTGCACGCGGTGAGTGGGTTGGCATTGGGCTGGCCTTGTATGTGGAGCCGTGTGGTCAAGGCTTTGAGTCGGCCCGTGTGACCTTGCTGGCCGATGGTCGCGTCATCGTGGCCAGTGGCGCACCGGCACAAGGCCAAGGACATGCCACCACCTTTGCACAAATTGCCGCTCAAGCCATGTCATGCGATGCGTCGCAGGTCACGGTGTTGATGGGAGACACCGAGCACTGCCCAAACGGCACGGGTGCCTTGGCCAGCCGCAGCACCGCCATTGGGGGCAGCGCCATTTTGCAAGCGTGCCGCACAGCCTTGGCTTTACGCGATGGCGGTGCGCCTTACCCCATCGTGGTGGATGACACCTTCACCAGCGACGAAGCCTGGAGCAGCGGCTGCGTGATTGCCCGTTTGTCCATCGACCCCGACACCGGCCAGCCCACCATCGAGCGACTGGTGTGGGCCGATGACGCGGGCCACATCGTCAACCCCACCTTGGCACATGGCCAACTCATCGGTGGCGCCGCGCAGGGCTTGGGCCAAGCCATGATGGAGCGCTTGGTCTACGACCGCCAAGGCCAGCTTGTCACGGGCTCGCTGATGGACTACGCCGTGCCGCGCGCCGACAACATGCCAGCGATCGAGATCACCTCGATGCACACCCCCAGCCCCAACAACCTGTTGGGTGCCAAGGGTGTGGGTGAAGCCGGGTGCATCGGCGTGCCTGGCGCATTGATGAATGCCGCACGCGACGCGCTCTCGCCCTTGGGCGAGTGCGAGTTGAATTTCCCCCTCACGTCAGAACAACTCTGGCGTGTCATGCAAACACGTTTCGACAAGGACCTGTGATGAAGTACACCAAATCTCAAGCCAAAGCTTATGCACGCCAACACATGGTGGGCGTATGGGCAGCCAACCTGACGCCGTTTGATGCCAAAGGACAACTCGACGAACAAGCCTACCGAGAGAACCTGCGCCACTGGATCAATGATTTGCAACTCGGCGGTCTGTTCATTGCGGGCAAGCAAGGTGAGTTTTTCTCGATGAGCCTGGACGAACGCAAAGCCCTGATTCGTATTTCGGTAGAAGAGGCCGCCAAGGCCGGCGATCGGGGCGGCATAGGCCACTGCGGCATTGTCACCTCGTGCTCGGACACCAACCTTGATGTGGTGTTGGAGCTGGGCCGCTACTCGCAAGAGGTGGGCGCCGACTACGTCATCGTGCACAGCCCGGTGTTGCACTTTGGCGCGCACACGGATGAGACCATTTACGAGTATTACCGTCATCTGACCGAGCAACTCGACATTGGTTTGGCTATGTGGAACCACCCCGACTGCGGCTATGTCATGAGCCCCGAGTTGTGCAACCGCATTGCCGACTTGCCCAGTGTGGTGGCCATCAAGTACAGCACCGACCGAGCGGCCTACATCCGGCTCACCGAGTTGGCGGGCCACAAAATCCACGTCAGCAACCCCGACGAAGAAGACTGGCTCGACAACATCATCGAGTTGGGCTGGAAGCTCTACCTGTGCTCCACCCCACCTTTTTTGCTGCAGACCCGGGTGGACCAGCGCATGAACGAATACACCCGCTTGGCGTTTGCGGGCAAGTACGAGCAAGCCCGTCAAGTACGAGACAGCCTCGAGCCCGTGCGTCAAGCCATTCGCCGCTCCAAACCCAAGGGCAAGCCCCAGGCGCACAGCAAATACTGGCAAGACCTGCTGGGTCAACACGGCGGTTTGGTTCGCCGACCCTTGTTGCAATTGACCGACGCCGAGCGCGAGGCCACACGCGTGGCCTTTGCGGAATCGGGGTTACGCCTGAAGTAACTTATTCCTTAAGAAACCCAGCGCCAAGACCTTCGTCTTTACCTTTGCCATCACCTTCTCCATGAGCCACGCATTGCACTTCACGCTCAACGGCCAGCCCACCACGCTGGAGGTCGCGCCCTCGGCTTGGCTGATTGATGTGCTGCGCGATGGCTGCGGACTCAAAGGCACCCACCAAGGCTGTGACACCGCGCAGTGCGGCGCATGCACCGTGCTGGTGGACGGCTTGGCTGTGAAGTCCTGTAACCGCTTAGGACTGCAAACCCAAGGCCGCAGCGTGACCACCATCGAAGGCGTAGCCCCCACCGAAGATGCACTGCATGTGATGCAGCAGTGCTTCTCCCGCCACCACGCCCTGCAGTGCGGCTATTGCACGGCAGGGTTTGTCATGCGGGCCCTGGCCATGGTGCATGAAGCGGTGCCTGCAGATGAACAAGCGGTGCGTGCGGCGCTGTCGGGTAACTTGTGCCGCTGCACGGGCTACGAGGGCATCGTCAAGGCCGTGTGTGAGGGCCTGCAATTGCTGCGTCAGCCGGATGTGACCCCATGAGCGTCGAAGCCCCATGAGTCCCGTGAGCCCCATAAGCCCCATGCAGTACCTTCGACCCCGGTCACTTCAAGCGCTTGAGGACTGCTTGCAGCAGCATCCCAAGGCACAACTGTTGGCAGGAGGACAGAGCCTGCTGGCCGCTATGCGACTGGGGCTGACCCAGCCCTCGCACCTGGTCGATCTGCAAGACCTGCCTGAGCTACAAAACATTCAGCTCGAGCACGACCACGTGTGGATCGGCGCCATGGTCACGCATGCGCGCATTGCCGCGCATGCCGAATTGCAACGTCACCACCCCATGCTGGCCCAATTGGCCGCTGGCATTGCAGACCCCCAAGTGCGCAACGTGGGCACCCTCGGAGGTTCCTTGGCCAACAACGACCCTGCGGCATGTTGGCCCGCCGGGGTGTTGGCTTATGGCGCCACAGTCAAGACCAATCGGCGTGAGCTGTCTGGCGACGCGTTTTTCACCGACTTGTTCACCACCGCCTTACAGCCCTCTGAGGTGTTGTTGGGCGTTCGGTTCCCAGCATGTGCCAGCGCCCACTACGTGAAATACGAGCAGCCCGCCTCGCGCTTTGCCATGGTGGGGGTGGCCGTGACGCGGGCCAACGGGCAACTCCACAGCCCCGTGCGCGTGGCCATCACGGGTTTGGGCCACGGTGTGCGGCTCTGGCCCCAAGCCCAAGCCGCTTTGCAAGCGCAATGGTCCGTGCGGGCGCTGAATGGTTTACACCTGCCCGAGGAATGGGCCCTAAGCGATGTGCACGCCAGTGCCAGCTACCGCGCCCACTTGAGCGCCGTGCTGTGCCGGCGTGCGGTGGCAGCAGTCACTGGCGAATCGGCCAGCCTGGCAGCACCCACCACACCCACCACACCCACCACACCAGCCACACCAGCTACACCCACTTCATTCAGGCCGCAAATTGCTGCACCGATTGCACATCCAGCGACCCTGCACGAGGGGGCTATCAACGGCAGTCACCACTTGCCCCATTCGCTGCGCACGGTGTGGCAAGCCTTGCTCGACCCTGGCGTTTTGCAGCCGTGCATTCCAGGATGCGAAGCTTTGCAGCGCTTGGACGAAACCCACTACAGCGCGGTGGTGAAAGTGGGTCTAGGTCCAGTGTCTGCGCGCTTTGTCACACAGATTCAACTCACCCCCGTGCGAACCCCAGACCAAGGTGAACCCACCGAATGCCATTTGCATGTGGCAGGTGATGCGGGCAACTTGGGCCAAGGCAGCGCCACCGTGGTCGTGCAGATGCACAGCGAAGCCTCGCCCAACGGCGAGCCAGGTACGCGCTTGGTGTGGCTGGCCACCCCCCAAGTCAGCGGTCGATTGGCCCAATTGGGCAACCGACTGCTTCAAGCCAGTGCGCGCAGCTTGAGTGCGCAATTTTTTGTGCGCTTCACGCAAATCTCTTACGGCGCAAGGCCTGCCCCAGCGTCCAGCAGTTTCTTTGATGCTTGTTGCTCGCGCCTCATGCGCTGGCTTGAGCATTTCTTCAAAAGGTAAGCACCATGTCTTTCACGCCTTCATTCAAGAACCCTCCGTCGCCAACTCTCTACAGCGCGCCACTGAACTTCAACCGCTGGGTCGATGACCATGCGCACCAGCTCAAACCTCCCGTAGGCAACCAACAGATTTGGAAAAACTCTGACCTGATTTGCACTGTGGTGGGGGGGCCCAACCAACGCACCGACTTTCATGTGGACCCATTTGAAGAATACTTTCACCAATTCAAGGGCAATGCCTCGGTGTTGATTGCCGACCGCGGCAAGATCGAGCGCGTCCACTTGCGCGAAGGCGATGTGTTCTTGCTGCCCGCTTTCGTGCGTCATTCCCCACAACGGCCCGAAGCAGGCAGCTTGTGCACCGTGATTGAGCGCAACCGCCCAGTAGGCGAGATCGACGTGTTTGAGTGGTACTGCGCCCAATGCGGGCACTTGGTGGCCAGCCGTGAGTTGCAACTGCAAAGCATTGTGGAAGACCTGCCCAAGGCGTTTGCCTCTTTCTACGACACCAGCGATGTTGAGCGTACCTGCTCATCGTGCGGCACGGTGCACAGCGGACGCGACTGGCAAACTTGGCACCAAATTTGCGGGCGTAGTTTCGTGAAAACCCTGATGCCATAAATTATTTCAAGATTAAAATATCTCTAACCATTTCAACCTCTAACCACTCGAGACGCCTCCATGATGAAAACTTCTGTCAAGACCTTCTCACTTGCTTGCGCCCTGGCCATGACCGGCCTGGCAGCCCACGCTCAGCAGCCTTTGAAAATTGGCTTCTTGGGCACTTTGTCGGGTCCGGCGGGTGCCTTGGGTCAAGACCAATATGACGCGTTCATGTTGGGGATTGAACACTTGGGCGGTAAGTTGGGCAACAGTGCGGTGCAGGTGCTCAAAGAAGACGACCAACTCAAACCCGATGTGGGCGTGGAGTTGGCCAAAAAACTGATTGAAAAAGACAAAGTGAGCATCATCACTGGCGTGACGTTTTCCAACGTGATGATGGCCGTTCACAAGCCCATCACCGATGCAGGCGTTTTCTTGGTCGGCTCCAACGCGGGCCCCACCCCCATCACGGGCAAGGGTTGCAGCCCCATGTATTTCTCCACCTCTTGGAACAACGACTCGCTGCACGAGTCCATGGGTGCCTATGCCCGTGAGCAAGGCTATAAGCGCGTCTACCTGATGGCGCCCAACTACCAAGCGGGCAAAGACGCCTTGGCGGGCTTCAAGCTTCAATACAAAGCCGAAGGCCTGGACGAGATTTACACCCAGATCAACCAACCCGACTACTCGGCTGAGATTGCCCAACTGCAAGCGGCCAAGCCCGACGCGGTGTATGTGTTTTACCCAGGCGGCATGGGTGTCAACTTCGTCAAGCAATACCAACAAGCGGGCTTGCTCGGCAAAGTACCGTTGTTGTCTGCCTCCACCGTGGACGGCACCACACTGCCCGCGCTCAAAGACATTGCCTTGGGTGTCATCACCGGCTCGCCTTACAGCCCAGACATCGACAACCCACAGAACAAAAAATTTGTGGACGACTTCCGCAAGAAATTCAACCGCGTGCCCTCGTTGTATGCCGCACAAAGCTATGACGCGGCCATGTTGATCAACTCGGCATTGCTCAAAACCCAGGGCAAGTTGGAGCGCGAGCCCTTGCGTGCTGCCATGAAGCAAGCCAACTTCAAGTCGGTGGCAGGTCCCTTCCGGTTCAACAACAACCAGTTCCCCATCCGCAACTTTTACCGCGTGGATGTGGCCAAGGACAGCAGCGGTCAAGCCGCGTTTGTGAACAAAGGTGTGGTGCTCAAAGACCACGCCGATCCACACGCCAGCCAGTGCGCCATGAACTGATGGGTTGGCATCACGCGCTCATTCCAGCACGGCGTCGTGTCCCCAAAGCATGACCTCGTCGCTTTTTTTCATCCAACTCCTCAACGGCCTGCAACTCGGGGTGCTGTTGTTCATGCTGTCGGCCGGCTTGACGCTGGTGTTTGGCATCATGAGCTTTGTCAACCTCGCTCACGGCTGCCTGTACATGATGGGTGCTTACTTTGCGGCCACCGTGTACGCGGCCACCGAGTCGTTTGCGGCGGCCGGTGTGGCAGCCGTGGTGGGCGGGGGCTTATTGGCCGCGCTCGTGGAGTGGACCGTGGCACGGCGTTTGTACACGCGCGACCACTTGGACCATGTGTTGGCCACCTTTGGTTTGATTTTGTTTTTCAATGAACTGGCGCGTTGGGTGTGGGGCGCGTCGCCCTCTTACATGAACGTGCCGCCGGCCTTGTCTGGCACCCTCAACATCTTGGGCGTCATGTACCCCATGTACCGTTTTGCCATCATCAGCGCAGGACTGATTGCCGCGCTAGGTTGCTACTTGTTGATCGCCAAAACGCGGGTGGGCATGCTCATTCGTGCGGGCTCGCTCAACCCCACCATGGTGGCGGCCTTGGGCGTGAACATCCGCTTGCTTAACGCCTTGGTGTTCTCACTCGGGGGGGCATTGGCCGGCCTGGCTGGCTTGATGAGCAGCCCCATCTTGTCGGTGCAACCCGGCATGGGTGAGCCGATTTTGATTTTGGTCATGATCGTCATCGTGATCGGCGGCATTGGCTCGGTACAAGGTGCGTTTTATGCGGCCTTGATGGTGGGGGTGATTGACACTGCAGGTCGCGCCTTTTTGCCCTTGTTGCTGCGCGAGTTCATCGACCGCAGCAGCGCCCAAGCGGCAGGCCCGGCCATTGCATCGATGTTGACCTGCGTCTTTATGGCCACCGTCTTGGCCTTGCGCCCGCAGGGCTTGTTTCCGGTGAAAAACACATGAAATTGCGACTGTCTATGACCCTCACCACGGGCTTGTTGCTGGTGTTGGCGGTGTTGCCCCTGTATGCAGGCTGGGTGGATGAGCCCTTCTTGCTGACCTTTTCAACCCGCGCTTTGGTGTTGGCCTTGGCGGCCTTGAGTTTGAACATCGTGCTGGGCTTTGGTGGCCTGGTGAGTTTTGGGCATGCCCTGTATCTGGGTCTGGGCGCCTACAGCGTGGGCATCTTGGCCAGCCACGGCGTGGACAACGGCGCGCTGCAATTGCTGACTACCGTGGTGCTGTGCGCTGTGGTCGGTTTAGCCACTGGCTGGGTGTCCCTGCGCACCAGTGGCATTGGCTTCATCATGATCACGCTGGCGTTTGCGCAAATGTTTTATTACCTCTTTGTCAGCCTCAAGCAGTACGGTGGAGACGATGGGCTGTCGATCTCGCTGCGCAGCCAGTTGTTGGGCCTGGACCTGGGCGCGCCACTCACGCTTTACTACAGCGCATTTGCCTGCGTGCTAGGCGTCGTGGTGTACACGCAGCACATGGTGCACGCGCCCTTTGGCATGGTGCTCCAAGCTTGCCGCATGAATGAGCGACGCATGAATGCTTTGGGGTTTCATACCCTGCGCTACAAGCTCTGCGCCTACGTGCTGTCTTGCGTGATGGCAGGCGTCGCGGGGTTTTTGTACGCCAACCTGACCGGCTATGCATCGCCAGCCTACTTGGCCTGGACGGTCTCGGGTGAATTGATTGTGATGGTGGTACTGGGTGGAATGGGCACCGTGCTGGGCCCCTTGGTGGGTGCTTTGGCATTGCTGGGCTGCGAGGAACTGCTCAAGGGCTTGACCGAACACTGGCCCATCATCCTCGGCCCCTTCATTGTGTTGGTGGTGCTGCTGGCACGCCGAGGCTTGTATGGCCTGGCGCTCGATTGGGACGCCCGCCACGCGTCTCGTCAGGCAGCGCGTCAGGCGTCTGGTCATGCGTCCAGGGGAGCGTCGGTATGAGCGCGCACCAGACAGCGCCGCTGCACACACAGGCCTTGGTCAAACGCTATGGCGGTTTACTAGCCACCGACCACGTGAGTCTGACGCTAGAGGCAGGCGAGCTGCACGCCATCATTGGCCCCAACGGTGCGGGCAAAACCACCCTCATCGGCCAACTCGGTGGCGAGTTGAGGCCTGACAGCGGCGATGTGTTTTTGCAAGGCGAATGCGTGACCCACCTGCCCGCTGCAGAGCGTGCCTTGCGTGGCCTGGCCCGCTCGTACCAAATTTCGTCGGCGTTTCCGGAGTTCACCGTGCTTGAATGCGTGGCCTTGGCCAAGCAAGCCCATGTGGGCCACAGCTTTGGATCTTGGCGTGCACTGCTGCAACGCACGCAGTTGCTCGAGCCCGCAGAACACGCCATTGCCCAAGCGGGCTTGAGCCACCGCTGCACGCAGCGCGTGTCTGAGTTGGCCCACGGCGAGCGCCGCCAACTGGAGTTGGCCATGGTGCTTGTGGGCCAACCCAAAGTGCTGCTGCTGGACGAGCCCATGGCAGGCATGAGCCACCAAGAGTCGATGAAAGTGGTGGACTTGCTAGCCGCCCTCAAAGGTCACTACACCCTGCTGTTGGTGGAGCACGACATGCAAGCCGTTTTCGCTCTGGCCGATACCATCTCGGTGTTGGTCAACGGCGCCATCATTGCCAGCGGAAAACCCCAAGACATTCGCCAACACCCCGATGTGCGCACCGCCTATTTGGGCGATGAGGAGCTCCCCGCATGAGCACCACCGCATTGCTGCAAGCCCACGACCTGCAGACCTGCTACGGCGACGCCCAAGCCCTCTTTGGTGTCAGCTTGTCAGTGGCCGAGGGCGAATTTGTCACCCTACTTGGGCGCAACGGCATGGGCAAAACCACCACCGTGCGTTCGGTCATGGGCATCATGACGCCACGCCAAGGCCGCATTGTGTTCGCGGGTCAAGACATCACCCACCTGCCCTCGCACCAAATTGCGCGGCTAGGCATTGGCCTGGTACCCGAGCAGCGTCAAGTCTTTGCCAATCTCACGGTCTATGAAAACCTGGTGGCCACCGCGCACAACCGCTTGAACCAAAGCGAGCCGTGGACTTTGGAGCGTGTGTACCAGTTGTTCCCGCGCCTCAAAGAACGTGCAGGCAACCTGGGTGCCAACCTGTCTGGCGGTGAGCAACAAATGCTGGCCATTGGCCGTGCGCTGATGACCAACCCACGCTTGCTGATCTTGGACGAAGCCACCGAGGGCCTGGCCCCGCTGGTGCGCGCCGAAATTTGGCACTGTTTGCAAACCCTCAAGAGCTCGGGCTTGTCGGTGCTGGTGATCGACAAAAACCTGGTGCCGCTGATGCGCCTGGCCGACACCCACTACATCTTGGAAAAAGGCCAAACCATCTGGCGTGGCAGCTCCGACAGCTTGATGGCTGCACGCCACGACCTCAAGGACAGCCTCGGTGTCTGATTGGCGCAGTTGGCCGCAAGCCGAACTAGAACGCCAGTACGACGCGCGAGGCACCGTGCCCGACATTGCGCTCGAGCTTAAAGCCTACCGCGATGCATCGGCCCCTATGTACAAGCTCTCGCCTTGCTGGCGTGATGTGGCCTATGGCAATGAGCCCAATGAAACCCTCGATCTGTTTGCGGTGGCAGGCCAGCCCGATGCGCCTTTGTTGGTGTTCATCCATGGTGGCTATTGGCGTGCTTTGCACAGCCAAGACTCGGTGTTCATGGCACAGCAGTTCACAGCGCACGGTGTGGCTGTGGCGTCCATCAACTACACCCTGGCACCCCAAGCCACGCTCGCGCAGATCGTAGGCCAATGCCAACGCGCCGTGACTTGGTTGCTCAAAGACGCCACGGCCCATGGCGTGGCTCCCAAACGCACCGTGCTGTCGGGCAGCTCAGCCGGAGCGCACTTGGCGGCCATGCTGCTTGCCCCCGCTTGGCAAGCTGGATCTGGTTTATCTCCCAGCGCATTGTGTGGTGGCGTGCTGCTCAGCGGCCTGTACGACTTGGCGCCTGTGCAACGCTGTATCCCCAATACCTGGCTCAATCTGAGCGACGCAGACACCCTCGCCTTGAGCCCCATGCACCAGCTTCCCCCCCCACAAGTGCCGCTGCATGTGGCGGTGGCCGAGCACGATACCGATGAATTCAAACGCCAGTCCCGCGACTATGCTGCCGCCTGCCGTGCGCAAGGCAACACAGTGACGTGGTTTGAGGCCCCGAAGCGCAACCACTTCAACATCGTGCTCGATTGGATGGATGCGCGCAGTGCGTTGTTTCAGGCCACGATGGGGTTGATGCGCGGCTAAGTTTTCAGCACCCGTTGAGCTGCGTGCCTACAGGGGCAAAATCTTCGCCATGACCCAGCACCAAGCCTCTCCCATAGACACTGCCCGCGCGCTGTTGACACGCGGGCACTTAGACGAGGCACTGCGCACGCTGCAAGGCTTTGACGAGCCGCCATTTCGGATGGCTCGGCTGGTGGTGCTGCGTGCCATGGGTAACTACGCAGCCGCCATGCAAGAAGCACAGGCCGTGTTGCGTGTGCAACCAGGGCATTCGCAGGCTAAAACCTACTTAGGGATGCTGCGTTTGCACATGGGGCATGCCGATGGCTGGCAGCTCTACCGCAACCGTTGGGATACCCCCGGGTGGACGCAAACCATGCCCTACCCCAAAGCGCATCTATGGGACGGACGCATTCAAGCCGACACCACCGTTTTGTTTTGGGCTGAACAGGGGTTTGGCGACACCTTGCAGTTTGTGCGCTACCTGCCTTGGCTGCAACAACAAGGCCTGCAACTTCAATTGCAATGCCCCGAACCTTTGCAAGCGCTGTTTACGAATACCTTGCCCCAGCTTCCTATCTTTCAGCCACAACCGGGCAGTACCAGTGCATTCGATGCGCACTTGCCCTTGATGGATTTGCCCAGCCTGCTGCCCAACTTCAACCCGGCTTTGTGCAACGCCCCTTATCTGCACCTTGTGTCAGCACCTGCACACAAACTGGGCACACGTGACTCCGACCGCCCCGGTCTTCGGGTGGGCATGGTGTGGGCAGGCAGACCCACGCACACGGACGACGCCAACCGCTCTATCCCCACGGCACAGTTGGCCCAGTTGTGGACGGTGCCTGGTGTGCACTGGGTCAACCTGCAACAAGGCGAGCATGCAGCCCCTGCGCCCTTGGGTAAGCCGCAGGTGTTTGGCAATTTCTTGGACACGGCACGCTGCATCGCAGACTTGGATTTGGTGGTCACCGTAGACACCTCGGTAGCGCACTTGGCAGGCGCCATGGGCAAACCGGTGTGGGTGCTGCTGTCATTTGTGCCCGACTGGCGCTGGGGCGTGCACGCGGCACAAACACCCTGGTACCCCAGTATGCGTTTGTATAGACAACAGCGCGTGGGGGATTGGGGTGGGGCTTTGCATGCGGTGGCGGATGATTTGTCGCGATTGAGTGCTCCGGCCTTGGCGCGTTGAGGTAGATGGCTTGTTTTTTGGGTTCATTTTTGGGTTCATTTTTTGGAGATAACCCCTTGCTTGCACCTACCAAAAATTAACAACTATGAAAAATGTCTAGA
>CAIVLE010000196.1 GCA_903906635.1 uncultured Burkholderiales bacterium
AAGAGGGCACCTTAGTCAATTCGCCCCCTCGCTTAAATCGTTTCACATGGTTGAATTTGGTTCAGACCACGACTTTTTCTCAACGTAGATCTCGGTACGGCACTTTAGATCCCTCTAGACTCGATGAACGTCACCATAGGTTTTGAGTCATGGTGCTTTCGTTCACAACCTAAATGGAGCGAACTGTTCGTTTGTGCATTGCGTCTTGGTGCTCGTCGTCGACTATTTGTTATTTGCCATTTGCCATTTGACTTTGCAGTAAGCTCACTCTTTGTATGGCCTGAATGCGCCATTCAGATCTTCGAACTATTCTCCAATCAAGCGTTGATCCCACCCATGCCAATCAAATTTTCTCAACGGCTTTCAAGTCTTTCTGCAGGTGATATATCCGCAGTGATTCAGATGGCTTGGGAGGACAGAACATCCTTTGAGACCATCCACGAGCGTGTTGGATTGTCTGAGTCCGATGTCATTGCTCTCATGCGCCATGAGCTGAGACCGAGTTCATTTCGGCTATGGCGCATGCGCACGAAAGGCCGAATTACCAAGCATCGTGCCTTGAGAAGCCCTGAGATGAAATTTGAAGACCGTTGGGTGGCCAACCATCGACGCGCAAATTGTTGAATCAACGTACTTTGGAGAGCCCCATGACAGAAGACCCAAGATGCTGCGGCACGGGAACTTGCATCATCAATGAGGATGGGTTGTGCTGGTGTGGCCAAAGATGGGATGGCAAGAGCATGTGTTTCCCCAAGCTCGACGCATCGATGCCCGTCGCCCTTCAAGTTGATGCCCCCTCCACGCCTGTCGCTCACCCCGGTACCAGGGACGTGACAAAGACTGCGGGGAATTCCAATTCTTAAACGGCTACCGCACCTTGGGTGATCAGCTGTTGCGCTACCCTTACTCCCAAAGCGCTCGCCTGTGTGAGCGCATCAGGTGCTGAAAGGTCTAGGCTGCATCGCTCGCTTGCGTGAATCAATGCGCCTGTCTTGAGAAGCGGGTCTCCCCATGCGGCGTGTATAGAGAGTGTGCCCATCTCTAACGTGGCGTGAGCTGCCAGGGGCATCGAACAACTTCCACCCATGGTGCGGCTGACGCCTCTTTCGGCATACACCCGCACAGCAGTGGATAGGTGGTTCAAGTGTGACAGCGTTTGCGCGAGATCTGGTCGGCTGGCACAAATCTCTATCCCAATGGCACCTTGTCCCGCAGCAGGAATCATGGTGTCTAAGGAAAAAGCGTGGCGAATACGCGCTTTCAATCCCAGTCTTTTTAACCCGGCACTGGCCAGCACAATGCCGTCATATTGCCCCTCATCTAATTTGCGCAGCCGAGTGTCTAAGTTACCTCGCAACGGTTCAATTTTCAGGTCAGGCCGCAGCGCTTGGATCAGCACGGTTCTTCTCAAGCTAGATGTGCCCACTACCGCACCCAGAGGCAAACTGTCTAGGCTCTCGTAATGGGGGGATACCCATGCATCCCTTGGGTCTTCACGCTCAAGAACGCAGCTCAGCTCAAAGGCCTCAGGCAGCTCCATGGGCACATCTTTCAAGGAGTGGACGGCAAGGTCAGCGCTGCCATCTGCCAAAGCGATTTCTAACTCTTTGATGAACAAGCCCTTGCCGCCTACTTTGCTCAATGGTTGATCCAATATTTGATCTCCCAAAGTGGTCATGCCCAAAAGTGTCACTTCATGGCCTTGCGTTTCTAGAAGCTGTTTGACGTGATTGGCTTGCCACAAGGCAAGGCGGCTTTCGCGTGTGGCAATGATGAGTTTGGAGGTCATTCGAGCGCAGTCTGATTAATGGGAGGACTTCAAGTGTTTGGCGGCATCGATCGCAAAGTAAGTCAAGATGCCATCCGCACCCGCACGTTTGAAGGCCAACAGGCTTTCCATCATGACCGCATCGTGATTGAGCCAGCCGTTTTGAGCTGCTGCTTTGAGCATGGCATATTCACCTGAGACTTGGTAAGCAAATGTGGGAACTCCAAACTCGTCTTTGACACGACGCACGATGTCCAAATAGGGCATGCCTGGTTTGACCATCACCATGTCGGCGCCTTCTGCGATATCGAGTGCTACCTCGCGCAGCGCTTCGTCAGAATTGCCAGGGTCCATTTGGTATGTTTTTTTATCGCTCTGACCCAGGTTGGCGGACGAGCCGACAGCATCTCGGAATGGTCCATAAAAGGAACTCGCATATTTGGCGCTGTAGGCCATGATGCGTGTATGGATGAGACCTTGATCCTCTAATGCTTGCCTGATGGATCCAATTCGGCCATCCATCATGTCGCTTGGGGCCACGATGTCGACTCCTGCTCGGGCATGCGTGAGGGCTTGTTGCGTGAGAACTTTGACCGTCTGGTCGTTCAAGACATATCCGTTGTCGTCCAACAGACCATCTTGACCATGACTGGTGTAGGGGTCCAGTGCAATGTCGGTCATGATGCCGAGCATGGGGAAATGGGTTTTGAGTGTTTCCACTGCATGGGGTATCAAGCCATGGGGGTTTGTCGCTTCTATGCCGTCGGGCGTTTTCAGGTGACTGCTGATGACCGGAAACAAGGCCATGACAGGAATGCCCAAGCTCACGCATTCCTTGGCCACATGCAGCAGCAAATCAAGGCTCACGCGATCGACCCCGGGCATGGAGGCAACAGACTCACGCCTGTTTTGTCCTTCAAGTAGAAATACCGGATAGATCAAATCGTTGACGCTCAAAGCGTGTTCGCGAACCAATCTTCTGCTGAAGTCATCTCGGCGCAAACGCCTTAGACGACTGAGTGGGAAGGGTGTTGTCATGGTTGATTGAATAAATAGGTTGAAGACAAAGTGTTCTGGCGTGCTAAGAGGTTCAAAGCCAATCACGTCGCACAATGAAGCGCTGCATCAGCTCATGCTCTGGTGTTCCTGGCTGTGCTTGATGTTGGTAGGACCAACTCACCAAGGGCGGCATCGACAACAAGATCGATTCAGTTCGCCCCCCTGACTGCAACCCAAAGTGGGTGCCACGATCCCACACCAAATTGAATTCAACATACCGACCGCGTCGGTAGAGTTGGTGTGCGCGTTCTCGCTCGCCATAAGGCGTGTGAATTCTTTTCTCCACGATTGGCACATAAGCTGACAGAAAAGCATCTCCAACGCTTTGCAAAACTGCAAAACTTTTCTCACTGCCGAGCTCTGAAAAGTCATCGAAAAAAATGCCACCGATTCCGCGTTGTTCATTGCGATGTTTCAAGCAGAAATAATCATCACACCACGCTTTGAAGCGAGGGTACAAATTTGTGCCATGAGGCGCCAGTGCATCGTGACAGGTCTGATGAAAATGGATGGCATCTTCCTCAAATCCGTAATAAGGAGTCAAGTCCATGCCCCCGCCAAACCACGCCACCGTGTTTCCATCTGAGGTTTGGGCTGACAACATGCGCACGTTCATATGCACGGTTGGGATGTATGGGTTTCGGGGATGAAAAACCAAGGACACGCCCATTGCCTCGAATGGGGCGCCCTCTAGCTCGGGCCTGGCGTGGGTGGCCGAAGGCGGAAGTCGTGGGCCAGTGACATGCGACAGCCCGCATCCCGCGCGTTCGAACACGTGCCCATTTTCTAGAATTCGGGTAACACCTTGGCCTTGCAAAGGCTCCCCGGGTGGTTTTTCCCAAGCGTCTGAGACAAAGCGGTTTCCATCTATCTGTTCAATGGTCGCTGTGATGCGATCTTGCAATCCGATGAGGTAGTTCTTCACTGAACTTGTATCCATCAATCACCTTCTTTAACGTGAGTTGTACTGTTGATTTTTCAAATGTCTTTTAAGCTTTGGTGAATGTTTTGTATCACTCGCCAGCAGACAAACAAAACGACCGGGGTGCTAAACCCCGCTAAGATTTCAGGCGACACATGCACCCCAGACGCTTGTAAAGCTTTGCCAAGGTACAGGGTCAAGCTGACCACGTAGTAAGAAATGGCCGCAATCGACAGCCCTTCCACCGTGGTTTGAAGTCGCAACTGCATGGCTTGGCCTTTGGTGAGCTTTTCCAGCAGCTGTTGGTTGTAGTTCTCGGTGGCAATGTCCACCCGCGTGCGCAGCAAGTCGCTGGCCCGCGCGACGCGTTCGGCCAGTGCGGACAGACGCAAAGAGGTGGCATTGACTGTTGCCATCGCAGGAGCCAAGCGGCGCTGCATGAATTCACCGACTGTTTGAATGCCTGAGAGAGGCTGTTCGCGCATTTCCGCGATCCGCTGCTGCACAATGGCATCGTAGGCCCGTGCAGCAGAGAATCGAAAACTGTTTTCTGCTGTAGTGCTTTCAACTTGTGCTGCTAAGGCAGCCAGGTCGTCGAGCAACAGCTCGTCTTTGTTCATTTTTTTCTCAAGCCGATCGTTGATTTCGACCAGTCTAAATTCGCTTTGCGTGAGCTTTGCTGCCAAGGATTTGGCCAGCGGCAAACTCAGCAAAGACATGATCCGATAGGTTTCTAGTTCTAGCAGTCTTTGCGCAATTCGCCCGGAGCGGTTCTCGGACGTCTCGGGCGCTGCTAACACCAAGATGCGTTCAAACCCATCGCTTCCAATGCGCAGGGTCGTCATCAAATGTGAATGCGATTGGTTATCCGACGCGCGTCCCATCTTTGATCCAATGACGGTGCCTTCTCCCAGCCACAGCCTTGCTTTGGCAAAGGCATCCGGGTCTTGCATGCCTTCATTGAGCATTGCGAGATGAATGGCAGTGATGGTCTCGCCTGGGATGTCGCTCAACCACTGTGATCCTGTGGCCACAAATGGGGTGAGCTCTGGCAACTGGCTGCCCCATTGGGCGTGCGCTGGAAGTGGCTGAAAAATTGTGTAACGGGTGAATTCCGTGTGTCGCTCCCAGATGACCTTGAAGCCGTTGCATTGGAGCTGTAAAAAGCTGCTCTTGTCCCCATCGGGGGGCAGGTCTTGCTCGAGCGAGAGTTTTTGCAGATGCGCCAATTCCGACTCTTTACTCACATCCTTGTTCAGAACGGCGACGTAAACAATCAGGGCTGGTAATTTGAAAGTGGCTGAGGGGCGCGTGTGGATTTCGTTGTGCAATACAACGCGTTGCGCATCGTCAGCTGGCAAATACCTGGTCAATGTCTGGTTCATAGCCTTCCCACTGGAGAGCGCCAGAAATTAGGCGTCAACTTAGGTTGACAGTATCACAGGTTTTTGCTGCATGACAACCGGGATTGGCCCGCAGCTGGATCAGCTGGATGGGTCAGACCCGTAAACCGGCCGGCTTGGGCCGATGCTGGAGCTTCAAAAGCGCTGAGTTAGGCCGAGGTCAGGCTAGGGTGGGCGAGCCGAGCGCCAGCATCGCTGAAGTGGTGTTGGACTTGTGCCACATCGTCAGCGTCCAGTCGAGGTGGCTTTTCAACCGCTGCGCATGCGACTTGTTGGCCAAGTTGTTGGTAAAAAATGGCGGCCATCTGAGCCGATGTACCGTACACGCTGAATTGCTTGCCCTGAGCGGTGATGCGCAAGGTGTAACCATATTTGCCTTTGAGGCACTCTCCCTGCGAGAGTTGGTCGAAGCGAAAAGCATGAACTTGTGGGTTGTTGTCGGCCTCACTGATGAGCAAACGCTGGTTTGTGAGCAACCACAGACCGCGACCGGCCATCGCAACGCGACCCAAGACATAGGCTTGAGCGTTTTCGCTGGGTTGAAGGTGCTGCTTCATCTGCTCCACGTCACTGGGTTTGAGCAAACTCGCGCCGTAGGGGTTGTTGCCCTCGATCAAAAGCTCGCTGAGTTCGTTGCCGTTTTTCAAGAAATCAAGCCATGCCATCGTTCACCCCTGTGCGTTTTAGGTTAATTTAAATTGGCCACCATTTTGCATTGTCTCGAAGCACTCGCGTGCCGAGGGGGTATTTTCACCTGACGCGCACTTGGAAGCGTTGGCGGGGCGCCAGGGGTGGGTAGGCATTTGCGAGGCGGCGTTGGCGTTGCTCACGTCGTGGGTGCCCTGTCGATCGAGCGCTTATTGATCGTGCGGTTGTAAGATGGCTGTGCACATACCCGTGTGGCAACTTCACTTTTTTTCACTCCACAGCTGGTTGACTCTGCATGGCTGCATCTGCTAAATCTCTCTCGGGTCTCGCACCATTCTTGAAGCCCTATCGCATGACCTTGTGTGTAGCGGCTTTGTTTTTGCTTTTGGCTGCGGGGACCACATTGGCTTTTCCATGGGTTTTGCGCCAGTTGATCGACCAAGGGCTGGCCTCCAATGCCTCGGCTGAGCAGTTGTCGGGTAACTTTTTAAAATTGTTTGCCATTTCTGCTGCTTTGGCGGTGTTTTCCTCGGGGCGCTATTACACGGTGAGCTGGTTGGGAGAGCGCATCACCGGTGATTTGCGCAACGCGGTCTATGGCCATGTGCTCAAGCAAAGCCCTGCTTTTTTTGAAACCACGCAATCGGGCGAAGTACTGTCTCGGTTGACCAATGACACGACCCTGGTGCAAACCGTTGTGGGATCGTCTTTCTCCATGGGCCTGCGCAATTTGGTGATGGGTACAGGCGCGTTGTTGATGTTGGTGTGGACCAACCCGATGCTCATGCTGGAAGTGGTGATGGTGTTGGTGGCGGTGATTTACCCCAGTGTCTACTTGGGGCGCAGAGTGCGGCGCTTGTCGCGGGCCAGCCAGGACCGGGTGGCTGACTCCAGTGCCATCGCCTCTGAAGTGCTCAATGCCATCTCCGTGGTGCAAAGCTACACCGCAGAAGCTCGAGAGACGCGCAGGTTCATCGATTCGACCGCTCGTGCATTGGGAACCGCCCTGGGGCGCATCCGTGCACGTGCCGTGTTGGTGGGGTTCATCATCATGGCCTCCAGCGCTGTGTTGTTGTGGGGCTTGTACATGGGCACATTGGCGGTTCGGGCCGGCACCAGCACGGCGGGGCAACTGGGGGAAACCGTCCTGTATGTCATCTTATTGGCCAGTGCTTTTGCTGTGTTGGGGGAGGTGTATGGCGACATGTTGCGTGCAGCAGGGGCCACGGAGCGCTTGATGGAGCTGCTGCACACCGAGTCAAGCCTGAAAACAGCGGTTCACCCGCAACAAGCCCCCTGGCCTGAAGGCGGGTCCAATTTGCAACTTCAAGCCCTGGCGTTTCATTACCCTTCGCGCCCTGATACGTGGGCCATTGACCAACTCAGCGGGCACATCCTTGCAGGTCAGACCGTGGCAGTCGTGGGGCCAAGTGGCGCCGGAAAAACCACGTTGTTTGATTTGCTGATGCGCTTTCACGATCCGCAGGCGGGCCAAATCGTGTTGGACGGCGTGCCCATTGTGAACATGAGCCTGCACGACTTGCGAGAGCGCATCGCCATCGTTCCGCAAGAGCCGGTGATTTTCTCGGGCACTGTGCTTGAAAACATCCGCTACGGTCGCCCAGATGCCAGCATGCAAGAGGTGCTCGCTGCAGCACAAGCCGCCTATGCGCAAGAGTTCATCCAAGAGCTGCCTGAGGGCTTTGACACTTACCTCGGAGACCGGGGGGTGCGTTTGTCGGGGGGGCAGCGCCAGCGCATTGCGATCGCACGCGCCATTTTGAAAAACCCTCCTCTGTTGTTGCTTGACGAAGCCACCAGCGCGCTGGATGCGCAAAGTGAAAAGATGGTGCAGGCTGCGCTGGACAAAGCCATGGTGGGGCGCACCACGCTGGTCATCGCCCACCGGTTGGCGACGGTGCAACGCGCGGACGTGATTTGGGTCCTCGAACGAGGCCGCTTGATCGAGCAGGGCAGCCATGCTCAGTTGCAAGCCAAGGGCGGGCTCTATGCCAGCTTGGCGGCACTGCAGTTCAACACTGCTTCTTGATTTGAGGGGCGGCTTGGCCGCTCGACTGATCGCTCGCGGCTTGATCTTGCGCTTGCGCTTGCTCTCGCTCTCGCTGCTGACGGGTTTGTTCTTGCGCTTTGCGCACATCGTGCATTTGCCAAAAAGCAAACACAAACACCAGTCCAAAGATTCCCAGCTCCAACCAAATGCCCATCTCAGACCTCCAGTGTGCAACCACCCAGCGCAACAGCTGCCCTGGTGTCAACGACAGTTGACAGAATAAAGAATAACGCTATATTGACACTCATGCCTGTCATCTTGGGTTGACAGGCCTCCCGATTTGGAGGTCCCATGAGTCTGTTGTTACGCGTTGAACAAGCATTAAGCCACCACTTTGACCAAGCTGTGGGCATGGGGGCGCCTTCACGCTTGGTGGCCGCCATGCGGCATGCGGTTTTTTCAGGAGGGGCCCGCATTCGTCCCCAACTCTGTCTGGCGGTGGCCGCAGCTTGCGGTGATGATGCCCCTGAGTTGACCCATGCCGCCGCGGTGTCCCTGGAGTTGATGCACTGTGCTTCCCTGGTGCATGACGACATGCCGGCGTTTGACAACGCCGATACCCGCCGTGGACGTCCCTCGGTGCACAAGGCTTTCAGCGAACCGCTGGCCTTGTTGGCTGGGGACGGTTTGATCGTCATGGCCTACCGGGTCATGCTGCAAGCAGGGGCCCAGCACCCGCAGCGGCTACTGGCCTTGATGGATAACTTGACTACGGGTGTTGGTTTGCCTCACGGCATCGTGGCGGGACAGGCCTGGGAGTGTGAAACCAGCGCCGATTTGGGCCAATACCAACGCGCCAAGACCGGGGCGCTCTTTGTCTCAGCCACTTGCGCGGGGGCGCTCAGCTGTGGCCATGCGCCCGAGCCTTGGGCCGCATTGGGTGCGTTTTTGGGGGAGGCGTATCAGGTGGCAGATGACATCCGAGATGTCATCGCGGATGCCGCCAGCTTGGGCAAGCCCGTGGGACAAGATGCGCTGCATGCGCGACCCAGCTCGGCGCAAGCCTTGGGGCTGGAGGGGGCCATCGCGCATTTTGACCACTTGGTGGAGCAAGCGGCTGCCTCGGTTCCGGTTTGCTCTGAGCGCGATATGTTGCGCCAGTTGGTGCAGCACGAGGCAGAGCGCTTGGTGCCCAAAGCCTTGTGTGAGGGCTATTTCAAGGCCCATGCAAGTGCCATTCCTGCCCGAGTTCGCACACCGCATTGAGCGCAGAAAGACCCCCCCCTATGTCTCATCCATTTGATTTGCCCGCTGTGGCCGGCCAAGGTGCCAGCGCCAAATTCAAAGATCTCTGGCAAGCCCAGCTTGAGCGCTGGTATGCGCATCCGAGCTTGTACCGGTGGTCCTTGGGCAACCCCTTGACGCGCTGGCTCACACGTCGGCGCACCCGCAAATTGTTTGACCTCATGTCGGGTTTTGTGCACAGCCAAGTGCTGCTAGCTTGTGTGCGTTTGGATTTGTTCAGGTCTTTGCACCATGCCCCAGCCAATTTGGCTGAACTGGCACGACGCACAGAGCTCGCGCCCAGCGTTTTGCAGCGCTTGCTTTTGTCCGCTGTCGCCCTGGGCCTGCTCGAGCAGCGCAGTCAGGGGCGTTTTGGCCTCGGCCCGTTGGGGGTTCCATTGGCGCAGCATGAGGGCATCGCGCAGATGATTGAGCACAACCATTTGCTCTACCAAGACATGCAAGACCCGTTGCAGTTTTTGGGCAACGCTTGGCGCGGCAGCATGGCCGATTACTGGCCCTATGCGCACGCCAAACCTGCTGGCACACCCGATGCGCAGGGAGCGGACAAATTCACCCGTTACTCAGAGCTGATGGCCGCCTCTCAGGGCTTTGTCGTGCAAGAAATTTTGTCTTCGTATTTCTTCAGCGAACACCGTTGTGTGCTGGATGTCGGGGCGGGGCGGGGCCGATTTGTGAGCGAGCTGGCAGCGCATGCACCGCACCTGAATTTCATGATGTTTGACTTGCCCCCCGTGCTGGCATTGGCCAAGGAGAACATGCGAGCCAAGGGCTTGAGTGAGCGCGTCAGTCTGCACCCGGGCAGCTTCTTGGACGACCCCTTGCCCCCAGGTGCAGACCTCATCAGCTTGGTGCGCGTGGCCCATGACCACCCTGATGCGGTGGTGCGTCAGATTTTGCAAAAAGCCTACGACGCGTTGCCTGTTGGGGGCACGAT
>CAIVLE010000197.1 GCA_903906635.1 uncultured Burkholderiales bacterium
CATGCGCCCGCTGGCCGTGACCAGCAGCAAGCGTGCCGCCGATTTACCCCAGGTGCCCACCATCGCTGAGAACGGTTACCCAGGCTTTGAGGCCCCTGCGTGGTGGGCTGTGTTGGCATCGACCAAAACGCCGCCAGAGATTGTCAAGCGCATGAACGAAGAGCTCAACAAGGTGTTGAAGCTCCCCGAGGTGGCCAAAAAACTCGATGCCCAAGGCATTGACGTCTCGGGTGGTACACCTGAGCAAGCCCGCGCCTTCATTGAAAAACAAATGACCATCTGGGCCAAAGTGGTCAAAGACAACAACATCAAGGTGGATTGACGCCGCCGATTTCTCGCACGAAAAAAGCCGCTTCTAGGGCATCTAGGGCATCTAGGGCATCTAGGTCATAGAGACGGCTTTTGACTTCAATGTGTTGAACTTCAGTGTTCGGGCGACACGCCTAAGGCCACCAAGAAACGCGCCACCATGTTGTAGGTGGCAATGGCGGTGGTCAGCTCCACCAACTCGGTGGTGTCGAAATGCGTCTTGAGTTGGTCAAACACCGCGTCTTGCACCTTCACGTCCAGGGTCATTTGCGCGGCGTACTGCACCACCAGGCGGGCGATCTCGTCGAGTCCGGCATCGGTGCTGGGGCGACGTGCATCGCCTTGCGTGATGCGGTTGAGCGCGTCGAGTTCGGCTTGGGTGCCACCAGCCTTTAAGAAATCGGGGGCATGGTGGTGGTACTCGTAGGTGGCTCCGGTCAGCAAGGCCACGGTGCAAATGCCCAACTCGCGCAGCTTCCAGCTGGTGGGCAGGGCTGAGCGCACATTGCCCACATAGTGGTTCCATCCGCGTGCCACGGGTTCGCTCCACAGCAAAGCGCGGTCTAGGTTGATGAATTCGCCTCCACGACGCTTCAAGATCGTGTCGATCAGGTCTTGGGGTTGGGGTTTTTGTTCGGGGGTCCAATCTGGAATACGCATCGTGAGGCCTCGGTTAAAGCTGGAATGACAAACAAGCCGGCGAGGATATACCGCGCGCCGTGTGTGCATTGACCGCTTCGCGACAGCTGGGTGGCCGATAATCAGGGGTATGCGAATTCGCTTTACCAAAATGCAGGGTGCAGGCAATGATTTCGTGGTCTTGGACGAGACCCGAGAACGTTTGGGCCTGAGCCCAGCACACTACCGTTTCTTGGCCGATCGTCACTTTGGCGTGGGGGCCGATCAAATTTTGAGCGTGCGACCCGCCCCCGAAGCCAATGTGGACTTTGAGTACGTCATTCACAACGCCGACGGCGGCGAGGTGGAGCAGTGTGGCAACGGCTCGCGCTGCTTTGTGCGCTTCGTGCGTGAGCAGGGGCTGACCGATAAATCCAGCGTGCGCGTCAAAGTGCGCGGCGGCGTGATTGCCTTGCAACAACTCCCCGATGGGCAGGTGAGGGTCGACATGGGCGCCCCGGTGTTGGATGTGCATCAAGTGCCCTTTCATCCCGAGCATGCAAAAGCCGATGGACCCCATGCTTGGTGGCTCACGCTCAGCGACGACAGCACGTGCCGCGTGGGCGTGGTCTCCATGGGCAACCCCCATGCGGTGCAGTTGGTGGACAACGTGGACAGCGCACCCGTGCTGAGCCAGGGACCTCTGATAGAGCACCACGCCGCGTTTCCCAAGCGTGTGAATGCGGGCTTCATGCAAATCGTTAATCGCAGCACCATCCGCTTACGCGTGTTTGAGCGCGGAGCGGGCGAAACCTTGGCCTGTGGCACCGGGGCATGTGCCGCCGTGGTCACTGGCATCCGCTGGGGGTTGTTAGACCCTGAGGTGCTGGTGCATACCCACGGGGGCGACCTCACCATAGCCTGGGCCGGAGACGACACACCGGTGCAGATGACGGGCCCAGCGACCACTGTTTTTCACGGCGAAATCAACCTACCCGATACCCTATGACTGCCTCTGCCATGAACCCCATCACCGAAGACGACATCGCCAATTTTTTGGTGAACACGCCTGACTTTTTCAACCGCCATGCCGAGTTGTTGGCGGCGGTTCGCTTGACTAGCCCCCACGGGCAGCGCGCTGTGAGCTTGCAAGAGCGCCAGGCCGAGATGCTGCGTGAAAAAATCCGTGCCCTCGAATTGCGCATGATGGACTTGATGCGCCACGGAACCGAAAACGAGGTCTTGGTGGAGCGCCAGCAGCGGTGGGTCAAAACCTTGTTGATGACTACCAACGCGCGTGACTTGCCCCACACTATCGCCGATCAAATCCAACACGACTTCATGGTTCCCCAAGTGGCCATCAAAGTGTGGGGCGTGGCGGACATGTTTCAAGTCGAGCCTTTTGCGGTCGGTGTGAGCGACTCGGTCAAAGAGTTCGCCGCGGGTTTGATCACGCCCTATGTGGGATTGAACACCGAGTTTGAAGCGGCGCAGTGGCTGGCCGAACCCAGTGCCGCGCAATCTGTGGCCTTGATTGCCCTGCGCGCTACCCGGCTGGAAGATACGCCACAAACCGCAGCCACGGCCCCGGTGATCGGGCTGTTGGTGCTGGCCTCGCCCGATGCCCAGCGTTACCACGAAGGCATGGGGACGGTCTTCATCGAGCGCTTGGGTGACTTGGCCAGCGCGGCCTTGTCGCACCTGCGTTGAGCTGGCGCTGAGGGCCTGGCAGATGGACTGGGTGGCGCGCTACCTCGACCATGTGCGTTTTGAAAAGCGCCTGGCCGAGCGCACGCTGGCGCTATACACCCTGGACCTGCAAAAACTATCTGCCTACGCCGCCCAGGACCAGATCGCCTTGGATGCCGTGCAAACCACGCACATTCGCCGTTGGGTGGCGCAGATGCACAGCGGTGGACGCAGTGGCCGAGGCATTGCGCTGATTTTGTCGGGATGGCGGGGCTTTTATGTGTGGATGGGACGCCAAGGCCTGATCCCCCACAACCCTGTGCAGGGCTTGAGGGCCCCCAAAGCCCCTAAGCCTTTGCCCAAAGCGTTGAGCGTGGACGATGCGGTGCAGCTTGCCGAGTTTGCGGGCGCCTCAGCCGCGGACGAAGACCCTTGGCTTTGCTGCCGCGACGCGGCGATGGTGGAGTTGCTCTACAGCTGTGGCTTGCGGGTGAGTGAGCTCACGGGCCTGGATGTACATGCCAGCGTCACCGCCAAAGGTTGGATTGATCTGCAAGCCGGCGAAGCCCACGTCTTGGGCAAGGGCAGCAAACGCCGCAGCGTTCCGGTGGGCCGCAAAGCCTTGGAGGCATTGCAGGCTTGGTGCGCCGTGCGCGCTGAGGGTTTGACGGCGGCTACCGCCCAACAACAAGCTTTGTTCATTGGCCGGTACGGGACGCGTTTGACGGCACAGGCCATTTGGCAGCGCTTGCGCCAGCGCAGTTTGCAAGCCGGGTTGTCAACCCCTGTGCACCCGCACATGCTGCGCCATTCGTTTGCCAGCCATGTGCTGCAGTCGAGCAGCGATTTGCGGGCGGTCCAAGAGCTGTTGGGACACGCCAACATCAGCACTACGCAGGTGTACACGCGCTTGGATTTTCAGCATTTGGCGCAGGCCTATGACGCGGCCCACCCCAGGGCGCGCAAAAAATAATTGGCGTGTGGCTTTCATGGCTTGAGGCGTGAAGCCGGGGCGGGGCTAGGGGGTTTGCTGCGCCTTGACGCCTCCCAAGCACCTGGCCGACCCCAAAGCGCAGCGCAGCAAAGCCCAGAGCCGAACCAACGACCCCAGAGCCGAACCAACGACCTCAGAGTCGAACCAACGACAATAGCGGGCTATGAAAACGATTCGACTCAAAGACGGCAAAGAACGCTCTGCCCTCAGAAGCCACCCTTGGATTTTTGACAGTGCCATCGCCAAAGGCGGCGCCGACTCCGGAGAGACTGTGCGCGTGGAGGCCCATAGCGGCAGCTTTTTGGGTTGGGCCTCGTTCAGTCCCAGCTCCAAAATTCGCGCCCGCATCTGGAGCTTTGACGAAAGCCAACGCATCGACGCCGATTTCTTCAACGCCGCCATCCGCCGTGCCATTGCGGCGCGCAGCCGCTTTGACATCCAAAGCAATGGCTTGCGCCTGATCCATGGCGAATCTGACGGCCTGCCCGGTTTGATCGTCGACCGCTACGACGACACCTTGGTGGCCCAATTCCTCTCGAGCGGCACCGAACGCTGGAAAAATGAAATTGCCGACGCCTTGCTGGCTCAAACCGGGCTGACCAAGTTGTTTGAACGCTCGGATTCAGGTGTGCGAGGCTTAGAGGGCTTGCAGCCAGTGACCGGGTGGCTGCGCGGCGAAGGGCCCACGGCCATCATCTTGCGTGAGCACGAATGGCAGTTGTCGCTTGACATCGCCGAGGGGCACAAGACCGGGTTTTATTTAGACCAGCGCGATAGCCGTAAAAAATTTGCGGACTACACCCGCAGGTTGCAATTTCAGCGCGTGCTCAACTGCTACTGCTACACCGGCGGTTTCACGGTGGCGGCTTTGGCGGGCGGGGCGGCCCACGTCACCTCGATCGACTCCTCTGGCCCAGCCATTGAGCGAGCCCGCGCGAACGTGGCTTTGAATGGTTTTGACGCCCAACGCACCACCATGATGGACGCCGACGTGAATGGCTCGCTGCGTCAGTTTTACAAAGACGGTCGCACGTTTGATGCCATTGTGCTCGACCCACCCAAGTTCGCGCCCTCTGCCGCGCATGCCGACCGCGCGGCGCGGGCCTACAAAGACATCAACCGCCTGGCTTTCAAAATCTTGGAG
>CAIVLE010000198.1 GCA_903906635.1 uncultured Burkholderiales bacterium
GCTTCTTCTGGAGTTCGGCCATGTACTCCGCACCGGTGCCCTTGGGGCGGGTGATTAACTCTGCTGCGCGATTGATGGGTGAGTACAGTCCGCTCATAGGGGGCGCTCCGTGATGGTGATGTGATCCTTGATTGTGCCACCGCGATGTTTGTGCGGCATCATGGTGGCAAGCCTCATGGCGTCAATGTCAGTCGTGCTGCCACCCGTTGCCATGCCGATGGTTCCGCCCTTTGCAAACTCACCCTCGTGACCAACAATATGGCCTTGGGAGTCGTACTTCAAACGCTTTCCTTGTGGCGTGATGAGGTTATGGTGGTACTGAATGTCTTCTCCAGTCATGGCGTGCGGAATGTCTTGAACTCCAGCTTCACGCAGCTTCTTCAGTTCATTTTCATTGAACACGTCTTTGGTTGCACGCATGCCAGTGTTTTGGATGTCACCCACATCAGTCCACTTGCCCGACTTCACGAAGTCCTGCACCATGGGGATGTACTTGGCCGCAGGCTTGGCATTGCCCTTGCCTTTGATTTGCTGAATATATTGCGGAGCGTTAATGCCTCTTTTAGCAAGGTTTTTTTCTGCTTCAGCCCACAAAGCCTCATTGCCGGGTGCCATGTATTTTTGAATGCCACGTTCTTCAGCAAGGCGAATAATTTCTTTATTCTTTTCTCCAGCATACTCATGTCCACCACCGGGTTTAGTCTCAATCGTCACATGAGGCTCACCCTTTGCATCACGCAGGCTGTATATGCGGGAGCGGCCTTCCAGCACGTCTGGGCAGTACCCGCCAACGCAGTGGCCCATGGTGTCGCCTTCGTACTTGAGGGCCTCTTTAAGCTTTTCCTCGCCGCCTTGTTTTATGGACGCCTCCAACACACCTTTGCTCGGCTCCGTGCCTTCCGCGCGGTGCTTTTCCATAATTTTTTTGCCCAGATCAGACAAGGCGGCTTCACCCTGTGGAGCAGCCAACTCAATCCACTTGTGCCCAGTTTCGTACTGCTTGACCAGTGGCATGCCCTCGGTGTTCTTGATGGCAGTCTCAGCCATCTTCTTTTTCTTGTCCTCGTTGTACTCATGGGCACGGCGCACGGCCTGCTCCATGCTGATCTTGTTCAGTTGCTCGGGGCGGATACGACCCTCAGCAAGGTCTTCACGCAGAACATCCATGATGTGGTCAAAGCCGAGGTTGTCTGCGCTGGTGAGGTTTGCCACCTTGGTGTCGGGTGATACCTTTTCCATCCAAGGCTCATGGAAGCTTTTGTGCAGGCCACTTATGGGGCGGATTCCCATGATGGCATCTGTGGCGTTTTCCCATGCCTTTCCCTCTTCGGTTTGAGCCAGTTGCGGTTGGTTTTGTTCGGCGCGGCGCTGTGGGGCGCTGTAGCGATTCAGCCCTACATCACGGTGAGGGATATGGGTGACCCCCTGCTCAAACAACGCACGTACAGGGTCTTCCTTGGTCGCCATTTGTTTCTTGACGTAGTTGGTCAAGTTGCGGTCAACCCAGTTGTTGAGGGCCACGTCATGCGCAACATCTTGCTCGGTGTGATTGTTGATGCCAACCGTGCGTGGTTTTCTTTGCAGCGGCTTCAACTCCCGCTCCACATTGCCAGCCAGCCAATTGCCGCCTGTCTCCTTCATGATCTGGTTGCCCGTGGGCTGATCATTGAAACTGGTGCGGTTGCGTGCCTTGGGTGCCATGCTGTCCATGCCGAAGTCATTGCCGCCACGGGCAAGGTGAGGGACTGATTTGCGTGTTTGCAGCGCCAGCCGCATCTGCTCAATGGTGGGTTTGGTCATGTGCGCCCTCGTGGGAAGTTTCCCCGATCATACCTTTGACTAGATGTCAAGTCTATGCTTGCAGCCCTGACACTTGGAGTCGGCTTGGCCTAGCGCGGTCTTGGTGTACTGGCAGTCACGGGCCATGGTGAAGGGGATGGACTTCATGCTTGCCTCCCGTGTCCAGCCGCTCATGAAGTTTTGATACCAGCCATCTTGAACGGCCACGATCTGGTCGAACTCACGTCGATTGAAGCAGCCATAGTTCATGTAAGTTTCCTGTAAGGTGGAGTCGACTCCACTCAAGCCGAGTAAGGGTTGGTCATAGTGCGGGCGCGTTTATAGGCTTCGTGCGCCATGCGCTCGGTTTCAAACATGCCTAGATGCTGCTTGACATAGTTCACCGTGATTTGAGCAGACCATTTTCCCGTCCTTTTGTCTTGGTGTGTTCCAAGCAACCTACCGTGTTTCAATGCCTTGGTTCTATTGGATTTGTTTTGGACATCGGTCACATCCCTTAAATTGGAAATACGGTTGTCGTCACGAATGCCATTGATGTGGTCAATGGTGTATTGCGGCCAAACGCCATGAACATACAACCATGCCAGTCGATGCGCTTTGCGAATTTTCCCAACAATCTTGATTTGTATGTAACCGTACTGGTGGCGAGTGCCTGCGACACTACCGTTTTTGGCACGATTGCTTTGTGAATTCTTCCAAGTAAACACACCCGTTTCTTGGTCGTAGTCCACTAACTGCCTTAACTGTTCTGCCGTAAGTTCATTGTGCATATGGGTTGGTAAGGGACTTGGCCCTTTGGTTGTATTCGTCAGCATCGAATATATCAGAGTCGTCCACGCTGTCTTCGCGGGGGAAGTCGATGCTAATCCAGCCCGCGTCGCGCAGGTAGCGCAGGCCTTGGCTGATGCAGTCTACGAACTCGTCGTGCACCGTACCTTCTGGGAATGAGCATATCTGGCTCACGCAGCCTTCGGCCCAGTCCTTGACGAATCCCGGCTTCACACTTGACTCCGGCACGTAGACGCGCCCGGCCTTGATGATGTTGGCGACGATGGACAGCCTTTGCACTTTGTCAGCCCTGCCGGGGTTATAGGCAATCACCGGCAGGCTGGCCTGTTGCAAGTCTTGGATTAGGCTGATACCCGCGCTTTTGTCCTCCACGAGGATGACATCCACGCGCTTTTTGCCTTTGCCTTCGCCGTACACCACCTCGAACTCGTCGATCACCTTGGGGCGTAGCTGCGGGTACTGGAGGTGGTCTTGCCAGCAGTCAAGGATCATGACGCACATGCCGCCGTCCA
>CAIVLE010000199.1 GCA_903906635.1 uncultured Burkholderiales bacterium
ACGTCAAATCGCTTACATCTCGACCTTCATCCCGCTCGAACCCGGCGACGTGATCGTCACGGGCACCCCTGGCGGTGTGGGTAACAAACGCACCCCACAACTCTTCATGAAGCCAGGCGATGTGGTGGAAATCGAAGTCGATGCAGTAGGCATCTTGCGCAACGGAATCGTTGACGACGTGGCAGCCTAAGTCTTCAGCACCCAAGAAAAAGCCCAGCATGACGCTGGGCTAGGGGTCTCAAAATCCACGCCCGCGGGCGTGGATTTTTCATGGGCAGATCAAAACGGAATGTCGTCATCCATGTCATCAAACCCACCCTTGGCAGGGGCAGCTTGGCGCTGTGGCGCGGCAGCAGGTGCAGCCTGACGAGGGGCAGCGGCTGGGCGGCTGTAACCACCTTCTTCACCTCCCCCCCCTGAATTACCCATGCCTTCACGGCCACCCAAGAGCTGCAATTCAGTGGCAATGATGTCCACGGTGTTCTTCTCAACACCCGTGGTCTTGTCGGTATAGACACCGTACTTCAGACGACCTTCCACATAAATAGGACGGCCTTTTTTCACGTACTCGCCGGCGATTTCAGCCAGGCGGTCGTAAAACGTGACACGGTGCCACTGGGTGTCTTCGATCATCTCTCCCGAGTTCTTGTCTTTGCGACGGCTGGATGTTGCAACGCTCACGTTGGCCACAGCTTGACCGCTGGGCAAATAACGCACTTCGGGGTCGCGGCCACAGTTGCCGACGAGAATGACTTTGTTGACGGATGCCATGGGTAAATTCCTCCAGATATAGACAGATTATGGGGGCTTTGTTCAAACCGCTTGGCGACCAGGGGCCACCATCGGCCACGCTACAAGCAACCACACCAGCATGAGAGCAGCGCAAGTCAAAAACAAACCTTGTGTGCCATAGCCTTTGACCAATTGCCCGCCCATCCAACCTCCGGCAAAAAACCCCAGCGATTGCAAGGTGTTGTACACCCCCATGGCGGCACCCCGCGAAGACGCTGGCGCCAAGCGAGAAACCAAACTGGGCTGGGTCGCCTCCAGCACGTTGAAGCCACAAAAGAAAGCAAACAGCAACCAAGCCAACACGGCCAGCGTTGGCGCGCCTGAAGACACCCAAAAGAAAATCGCCTGCACAGCGGCAATCAAACCAATGGCCATCAAAAACACAAGCCGCAAATAGCCCCGACGCTCGGCGGCGAAGACGCTGCCCATCAGCACAAACGAGCCCAGCACCGCCGGCAAATACACCTGCCAGTGACGGTCTTTGTCCAAGCCGGCCTGCACCAGCAAAGCGGGGACCGCCACCCACATGGCCAGTTGCACCGCGTGCAACACAAAAACCCCCAGGTTCAAACGCAACAGCGCGGGCATGACCAAGACTTGGCGCAACCCCCCGCGTGCTGCATCTTTGTGCCGCACCGGCTCAGACGGCACCACCCACACCACCACCGCCACGCCCAGCACCGCCAACAACGCGGTTAAGGCAAACAAACCCGACAAACCGATCCAGCCTGCCAGCAGCGGCGACAACACCAACGACAGCGCAAACATCAACCCGATACTGGCCCCCACCAAGGCCATGGCCTTGGTCCGTACGTTGTCACGTGTCAAATCGGCCAACAAGGCCGTGACTGCTGCCGACACGGCACCTGCCCCCTGTAAGGTGCGCCCCAACAGCAAGCCGTTCAGCGAGTCTGCCGAGGCCGCCCACACACTCCCCAAAGCAAACACCAACAAGCCCAGCACGATCACGCGCTTGCGGCCAAATCGATCGGAGGCCACACCAAAGGGTATTTGAAGCAGCCCCTGCGACAAGCCGTAAATGCCCATGGCCAAACCAATCAACACAGGGTCGTCTCCGCCTGGATACTTGCGCGCTTCTAGGGCAAACACCGGCAACACCAAAAACAAGCCCAGCATGCGCAGGGCAAAAATCGACGCCAGCGCACCGCTGGCGCGCCGCTCGGTGGGCGTCATCGAGGGGCTGAGGTCTGGCAGGCTGGCAGGGGCTATGTCGGTCGTCACAGCGGGAATTGTCCTGCATTCCTCACTGCCTTGAGATGCAAGACCAGCTCTGGGCTTGGCGCCTCACACAAAGAAACGACTTTGTGCCCGATGCGCATAAGCCACCCAATTTGCGTTCAACTTAGCCTTGGCCAACAACGGCATGTCAAAGTGCTCGCACAGACATGACAGCACAAACGCACCGGCACTTGCATGTGCCGCGCAAGGTGTTGAACCACCCACCCAACCACACAACCAACCGACCAGACAACTTCAACAAAGCCATGGCCTTCATCACGAAAGGACTGGCGTCTGGTTGGCCAAAGGTCGGGCCCAAAGTGGGCAAGTTGATCACGGGGGGTACAAAGCCAACGCAGTACTCGCCGAAATACTTACCGAAGCACTCAAAACCGACATCTTGCCCGAAAATGACTGATTAAGTACTCTTTTTGGGGGTGTCTCTGGGGTGTTTAGGTGCGCAGCGACATCACACAAACCGCACATTAGCCGCAAGGACGACAAATTCTCAAGCGGCCACTATCATGGCGGGTTGCCCTTTGATTGACTCACCTGTGAACGCACCCACCGACGGCACCTATTTGGGCCAGGCCATGAACAGCCCCTCCGCCATGCGAAACATCAGCATTCGCGGCGCGCGCACGCACAACCTCAAAAACATCGACCTCGACATTCCGCGCAACCAACTGGTGGTGATCACCGGCTTGTCGGGCTCGGGCAAGTCAAGCCTGGCGTTTGACACCTTGTACGCCGAGGGCCAGCGCCGCTATGTGGAAAGTCTGTCGGCCTACGCGCGTCAGTTCTTGGGCCGTTTGGACAAGCCCGATGTGGACCTGATTGAGGGCCTGTCGCCCGCCATCAGCATTGAGCAAAAAGCCACCAGCCACAACCCCCGCTCCACCGTGGGCACGGTGACCGAAATTCACGACTACCTGCGCCTGCTGTTTGCGCGTGCTGGCACGCCCTACTGCCCCGACCACAACCTGGCACTGCAAGCGCAAAGCGTCTCACAAATGGTGGACGCGGTGATGGCCCTGCCCGAAGACACCAAGCTCATGCTGTTGGCACCTCTGGCGCGTGACCGCAAAGGCGAATACACCGACGTGTTTGCCAACCTGCAAGCTCAGGGCTATGTGCGCTTTCGGGTGGGTGGCCAAGTGTTTGAGTACGACGACCTGCCGCAACTCAAGAAAACCGAGAAGCACGACATCGACGTGGTGATTGACCGCATCAAGGTGCGCCACGAAGCTGCGCAAGAACCGCAAGTCGCCACGGCACCCAGCATCGGCGCCGTGGCGATGACAGCCCCTGCGCCTGGCTTGCGGCAACGCTTGGCCGAGAGCTTTGAAGCCGCGCTGCGCTTGGCCGAAGGCCGCGCGATTGCGCTGGAGATAGACACGGGGGTGGAGCACAGTTTCAACGCCAAGTTCGCTTGTCCGCAGTGCACCTACTCCATCAGCGAGTTGGAGCCGCGCCTGTTTTCCTTCAACTCACCGGTAGGCGCGTGCCCAGCGTGTGATGGCTTGGGTCACCAAGACTTTTTCGACCCCGCCCGTGTGGTCGCCTTCCCCAGCTTGAGTTTGGGCAGCGGAGCCATCAAAGGCTGGGACCGCCGCAACGCGCATTACTTCAGCTTGCTCGAGAGCTTGGCCAAGCACTACAAGTTTGACCTCGATGCCGCGTTTGAAAACCTCAGTCCCGAGATCCAACAGGTGCTGCTCTACGGCTCGGGCGACGAAGAAATCAAGTTCAACTACAGCTTAGACAACGCCGCTTCAGGCGGCAAAAAGCTCAGCAAAAAGCATCCCTTTGAAGGCATCTTGGTCAACATGGAGCGCCGCTACCGCGAAACCGACTCGGTGGTGGTGCGCGAAGACCTGGCGCGCTACCGTGGCAGCCGCGCTTGCACCAGCTGCGGCGGGACCCGCTTGCGACGCGAAGCACGCAACGTGCGCATTGGTGAAGGCGCGCAAATGCGGGGCATTTTTGACATCAGCCATAGCACCTTGGGCGAATGCTTTAGCTACTTCAACACCCTCAAACTCTTGGGCGCCAAAGCAGAAATTGCCGACAAGGTGGTGCGCGAAATTGCCTCACGCCTGAAGTTCTTGAACGACGTGGGCCTGAACTACCTCAGCCTAGACCGCAGCGCCGACACGCTGTCTGGCGGCGAAGCACAACGCATTCGCTTGGCCTCACAAATCGGCTCGGGCCTGACCGGGGTGATGTACGTTTTGGACGAGCCCAGCATAGTCTAGCACAAGCGCGACAACGACCGCTTGATCGACACGCTCAAACACCTTCGCGACATCGGCAACAGCGTGTTGGTGGTGGAACACGACGAAGACATGATCCGTGCGGCTGACTTCTGTGTGGACATGGGCCCAGGCGCTGGCGTGCACGGCGGCCAAGTGATGGCCCGAGGCACGCCCGCCGAGATCGAGGCCAACCCTGCCTCACTCACTGGGCGCTATCTGGCACAGGCACTGCGCATCCAAGTGCCTACCCAACGCCACGCCTTTTTGCCTGTGCCCGCTGATCAACTGGCCGCGCAACGCCTGATCGACAAGCAGGCCTGCAAAGACCAAGTCATCCGTATCACGGGCGCACGCGGCAACAACCTCCAACACGTGAGCGTGGATGTGCCGGTGGGCTTGCTCACCTGCGTCACGGGTGTGTCGGGTTCGGGCAAATCCACGCTCGTCAACGACACGCTCTACACCGCTGCCGCCCACACCATCCACCGCGCGCACGAAGAGCCTGCAGCACACGACGAGATCACCGGGCTTGATTACTTTGACAAAGTCATCAATGTCGACCAGTCGCCCATTGGCCGCACCCCGCGCAGCAACCCCGCCACCTACACCGGCTTGTTCACGCCTATTCGCGAACTGATGGCCGAAGTGCCCTCGGCACGCGAACGAGGCTATGGTCCTGGGCGCTTTAGCTTCAACGTCGCCGCAGGCTCAGGCGGCGGTCGCTGCGAAGCCTGCCAGGGCGACGGGATGGTCAAGGTGGAGATGCACTTTTTGCCCGATGTATACGTGCCCTGCGATGTGTGCCAAGGCCTGCGCTACAACCGCGAAACGCTGGAGGTCATGTACAAGGGCAAGAACATTGCACAGATCTTGGATCTCACCGTGGAAGCCGCACTGAGCTTCTTTAGCGCCGTGCCTAACATCGCACGCAAGCTGCAAACCCTGATGGACGTGGGCCTGTCCTACCTGCAACTCGGTCAAGCCGCCACCACGCTCTCGGGCGGCGAAGCGCAGCGCGTGAAGCTGGCCCTAGAGTTGAGCAAGCGCGACACGGGACGCACGCTCTACATCTTGGACGAGCCCACCACCGGCCTGCACTTTGCCGACATTGACTTGCTCTTGAAAGTGCTGCAGCACCTGCGCGATGCGGGCAACACGATCGTCATCATCGAGCACAACTTGGACGTCATCAAAACCGCCGACTGGCTGATTGACATGGGGCCTGAAGGTGGCAGTGGCGGTGGCCAAGTGGTGGGCGTTGGCACGCCCGAACAACTGGCGGCCAACCCAGACAGTTTTACCGGGCGGTATTTGAAGCGTTTGCTACCCAGTTGATTTCAATGCTGATGCCCATGCGCGCCATGCACGTGACGGTGCACGATTTCTTCCGCCGTGGCTGCGCGCACATCCGTCACGGTGCAGCTAAAACGCAGCGCTTGGCCGGCCAATTCATGGTTGCCGTCTAGGTGCACTTCGGGCCCTTTGATCTTCACCACGTTGAAGACACGCGGCTGAGCGTCTTCGCCCGCGACTTGCAACTGGCCCCCCACTTTCACACCTGGTGGAAACTCTGATTTAGGAATCACGCGAACCAACGATTCGTCGCGTTCGCCAAATGCATCGTCGGCGCTCAAATCCAGCTGAATGGAAACGCCCACGCCTTGGCCATGGAGTGCGGCCTCGACCTTTGGAAAAATATTCTCATAGCCACCGTGCAAATACGACAAATGCCCCGAGTCCAGGGACTTGCCGGCGAGTGTGGCGATTCGGTATTTGAGGGTGACGGCCGTGTCTTGGGTGATCTGCATGGCTGGACTTTGAATGAAAAACCTCATTGTCTATGACCTTGGAGTTGGCGCGTCGTGAGGACTTCCCTTTCGCAGGCTTTAAGCGCTCGTTGAGCTAAGCTTCACCCCTATGCCACAAGCACACCAACTCACCCGCAAACAGTGGGTCACCCTCATCATCCTCACCCTGGTCTGGGGCATCAACTGGCCCATCTTGAAGGTCGGTGTCACCGGTTATCCAGCCATCACATTTCGCAGCCTGTCCATGTGGATCGGATGGCCCCTGCTGGGCTTGGTGATGCTGAAGATGAAAGTCCCCTTCAAGATCCCGCGCTGCGAATGGAAAGAGCTGCTGCTGCTCGCTAGCAGCAACATGTTCGTCTGGCATGTGCTGATGATTTTGGCGGTGCAAGATTTGTCAAGCGGGCGCGCCGCCATTCTGGGCTACACCATGCCGATTTTTTCAGCCGTGATCGGGATGTTGTTTTTTAAATCACCGCTGCGAGCGCGTGCTTGGCTGGGCGTGGCCTTGGCCGCTGTGGGCGCCATGCTGTTGCTCTGGCATGAGTTGACTGACTTGTCGGGCAAGCCCTTGGGCGTGGTCATGGCGTTGGTGGCAGCTGCTGCTTGGGCGCTGGGTACACAACAAATTCGTCATACCAAGATGAGTGTGCCCACGCTGACGATTGTATTTTGGATGACCGGCATGACCGCCGTGGTGATGACGGGGGTAGCCGCCTGCTTTGAGATCGACCGCTGGACCATGCCCTACGCCCCCACCTGGGGCGCCATTATTTACAACGCCATCGGCGTGTTTGTGTTTGCCCAATCCGCTTGGCTAGGGTTAGCGCGCAGCTTGCCGCCTTTGGCGTCGAGCTTGAGCGTGATGTTCATTCCCGTCTTGGGCGTCTTCAGCGGCGCATGGTGGCTGGGCGAAGTGCTGCACTGGCAAGACTGGCTCGCCGTGCTGCTGGTGGTCGCAGCCATTGCATCGGTACTGTGGCCCACACGCGCTTCGAGCGAGGCGCCAACCTGATCTCAAGCCCAGCGCAGCTGGTGCAAAGCGTGCCACAAGCTTTCTAGCGATGGGGCTTGCGACAAGTCCGTACAGGCTTGGATAAGTGCGGTCACAGCCTGCTCGCTTCATCGGCCATCACGCATCACGCATCTGCAACCGCAACCGCAACCGCACTTGTGCGCCGTAATGAGCGGGGTAGGCAAGGCTCCAACGCGGCGCAGCACACACCTGGGGCAGGCACGCAAGCGCGCCACCGCCACCCATGCTGCAAGCTAAAACGCGGCTGCTGCGTGGTGTGGGGCTGAGCTTGTTCTGCAAAGTCCAACGCAGTTTAGTAGCTGCTCACTTCAATGCGCACGACCTCTCGGGCATTGGGCACTTGGGCATGTCATTGCGAAGGGCACGCGATGGCTGGGTACACATGGGGGCAAGCAGGCCAGGGTTTCAAGAGCCCACCCGAAGCCTTACTTGACTCAGCGGCCTTTGAAGACGGGCGGGCGCTTCTCGTTGAAAGCAGCCACGCCTTCGCGTCGGTCATCGGTGTCGACCAAACGGTTGTAGGCCTCCACCTCAAAACGAAAGGCTGTGCGCAGCTCCATCTGACCCCCGTAGCGGATCGACTTTTTGATTTGTCGCACCGCCAAGGGCGCGTTGGTCGCAATGCGTTGGGCCGTCTCTAGGGCGAGTGCCAACACTTGGTCTGGCGCCACCACTTGGTTGACCAATCCCCAGGCCAAGGCCTCTTCAGCGCTGAACGCACGGCCTGTGAGCGTCAATTCTTTGGCGCGACGCTCACCCAGAGCGCGCGGCAAGTTTTGCGTCCCCCCCATGCCAGGCATGATGCCCAACGTGACCTCTGGAAACGCAAAACGGGCCGCCTGGCTGGCGTACAAAAAGTCGCAGCACAAGGCCATCTCCAACCCACCCCCATAGGCATGGCCGTTGATAGCGCCGATCACGGGCAGCGGCAAATCCGTTTGCGCCCAATACAGACGCTCAAAAATTTCGTGCTGATGCTGCCACTCTTGAGGGGTCATGCCGTTGCGCTCTTTGAGGTCGCCGCCACCACAAAATATTTTGGAGCCTGCACCTGTGAAGACCACACAACGCAACTTGCCTGGCACATCGGTCAAGCGAGTCCACAGATGAAGGAGTTCCTCGCCCATTTGCGTATTGAGCGCATTGCCCACCTCGGGGCGATTCAAACTGACTTGCAACACGTGGTCTGAAACGCGGGTGCACTCAAGGGTGGTGTAAACAGGCAAAGGAGAAGGGGACATACGGTGTACTCAGTAAGACTTGGGCATGCCCAAGACATGCTCGCCCACGTAGGACAAGATCAAGTTGGTGGAAATCGGGGCCACTTGGTACAAGCGGGTTTCGCGAAACTTGCGCTCAATGTCGTACTCGGCGGCAAAGCCAAATCCGCCGTGTGTTTGCAGGCACACATTGGCCGCTTCCCACGAGGCATCGGCCGCTAGTAACTTGGACATATTGGCTTGTGCGCCACACGCCAGCCCCGCGTCAAACAAACGCGCGGCTTCGTAGCGCATCAAGCTAGCGGCTTCCACGTTGATGTGGGCCTTGGCAATCGGAAACTGAATGCCTTGGTTGTGCGCAATGGCACGGCCAAACACCACGCGCTCTTTGGCGTATTGGGTGGCGCGGTCGACAAACCAATAGCCATCGCCCACGCACTCGGCGGCAATCAAAATGCGCTCAGCATTCAAGCCATCCATGATGTACTTCAATCCCTTGCCTTCTTCACCAATGCGGTTCTCGACAGGAATGCGCAGGTTGTCGATGAAGATTTCATTGGTCTCGTGGTTGACCATGTTGCGGATGGGTTTGACGGTGATGGTCTTGCCCACTTCTTCGCGCAAGTCCACCAAAAACACCGACAAGCCTTCGGACTTCTTTTTCACCTCGGCCAGTGGCGTGGTGCGAGCGAGCAGCAACATGAAGTCGGAGTGCTGCAAGCGCGAGGTCCACACCTTTTGCCCATTCACCACGTAATGGTCTCCCTGGCGTACGGCCACGGTTTTGAGTTGGGTGGTGTCTGAGCCCGTGGTGGGTTCGGTCACTGCCATTGATTGCATGCGCAATTGGCCCGAGGCAATCTTGGGCAGCAGGGCTTCCTTTTGCTCCTTCGTGCCGTGACGCACCACACAGCCCATGACATACATCTGACCGTGGCAGGCACCCGAGTTTCCGCCGGCACGATTGATCTCTTCCATGATCACGCTGGCTTCGGTCAGGCTCAGGTTGGAGCCGCCGTATTCCTCAGGAATCAAGGCCGACAGCCAACCGGCTTGGGTCAAAGCGGTGACGAATTTTTCGGGGAAAGCGCGTGCCTCGTCCACCTCTTGCCAATAACGGGAGTCAAAGGCAGACACCACTTGGCGCACGCCTTCACGTAGTTCTGGGAAATTGTTAGCACTCATAATTTATTTACTTGGGGTGGTGTAAAGCTGGCCGCCATCGACGTTGATGACACTGCCACTCAAATAACTGCACAAAGGGGAGGTGCAAAAAACAGCCAGCTTGGCCATTTCGTTCGGTTCGGCCAAGCGACCAAACGGGAAACCGCTGGTCAATTCAGTCCAACGCTGGGCATCGCCCAACTTCTTTTCGGCTTGCTGTTGCAACATGCCTTGCATGCGGTCGCTGCGTGTGGGCGAGGGGTTGATGCCAAACACACGCACGCCTTTTTTAACACTCTCGCCGCCCACGCCTTGGGTAAAGGCCATCAAAGCCGCGTTGCCCGTGGCACCGCAGATGTAGTCCGCGCGCGGTGCCGCACCGGCCATGCCGATGATGTTGCAGATCACACCATGGCCACGCGCTTGCATCATTGGCAAATACATGCGCGTCAAGTTGATGTAGCCAAATACCTTGAGCTCCCAAGCTTGACGCCAGCGTTGTTCGTCCACCTCCACGACGCTGCCGCCTGGAATTGCGCCCGCGTTGTTGACCAAGATGTCGACGTCGGGCGCTTGCGCAAACAGTTTTTCTGCTGAGCCAGACACAGACAAATCCATCAATACAGAAGAGGGTTTGGCCAAGCCTGCCTGCGCAAAAGCTTGTTCGGCCAAGGCCAAGTTGGCAGGCTCACGGGCCACCATAATCGGCTGTGCGCCTTCTTGCGCGTAGGCCAAGGCAATGGTCAAGCCAATGCCCCGCGAGCTGCCCGTGATCAACACGCGCTTGTCTTTGAGTTGCAAATCCATGGGGACAGTTACCTTTGTGGTCAAAAAATTAAAGTTGAGGTGCGGGCACTTGCTGGGTGTACCAAGCCGCCAGCGACTCACCCGTCATGAAGCACACATTCGGTGTTTTCATGAGCAAGTCCAGCATGCGCTCCAAACTCTCGAAGCGATGCGGCACGCCAATCAAATGGGGGTGTAGGCCAATCGCCAACACACGGGGTTGCGTTTGGGCTTCGCGCTCAAACAAACGCAAGGTATTCTCCAAACGTTGGTACATCTCGTTCGAGCTGTGACGCTCCACCGCGTAGATGATGGAGTCGTTGACCTCCAAGTTGTAGGGCAGGGACAACAAGGGGCCTTCTTTGGTTGTCATCCAACGGGGCACGTCGTCGACCACCCAATCAAACACGTAGTCGATGCCTTGGCGTTTCAAAATTTCAGGTGTGTCATACGACTCGCGCAAGCCTGGGCTGAGCCAACCTTTGGGACGCTTGCCCGTGAAAGACTCGATCATCTCCAGACTGGTGGCAATCAGCGCCTCTTCACCTTGTGCGTGGTTCAAGGCTTTTTGGTGCACGCCGTGACCAATGAATTCCCAGCCGGCTTCGTGCATGGCTTGAGCCGCACGTGGGTAAGCGTGAATTACCCCCGCATTGAAACTGGTTGAGGCGGGCAGTCCGCGTGAATGGATGGCTTGGATGATGCGCGGCAAGCCCGCACGCATGCCGTAGTCGGCCCAGCTGAAGTTGGGTACATCGGGTACCGTCTCTTTGCCATGCGGTGGCGTGATGATGGTGCGTGGCATGCTGGCGTCGAACTGCCAATGCTCCACATTGACCACCAAGTGCACCATGATGGCTCCCTCTTTGGGCGGGTTGAGCTTGGGGCCTTCGTCGGAAAAAAGATAGGGGATACGCGGGTTTGCCATGAGTCCATCCAGTGCTTGAAAAAAAGCGATTCAATAATAGGTCGATTGTTGTCGCAATGCCTCGCCAACACAGAGGAAACGTCGTTGGGATAGGGGTATTCCGTACATTTTCTGTCTCAAGCGTGACGGACTTTAGACGCCCTGTGCTGTGAGACTGTTGGGTTGTAACAATTGCAGTTTTCAGGCTTAGAAATTGCAACACTCTCAGTTTGTCTTGGCTATTTAAATGGAGAACTTTTCATGCGCATTTCTCGACTCTTATCAACAGCTCTCATGGCATGCGCCGTGGTGTTGCAAACGGCACAGGCCATCACCCCGATGCCCAGCCCCATGCCCAACAAAGAGGTCATCACGGTTGGGTATGTGAAAGTCGGCCAAGTTTCACCGCTGCATTTGGTGGAAGAAGAACTCAAGAAGATGAACATTGAAGTCAAGCGCGCTGAGTTTGTGCGCTACGCCGATGCTCGCACCTCCTTGATCTCCAACTCCGTCGACGTCTCAGTGGTGGGTCCTGCCGACTTGGCCATTGCCGCGAGCCAGGGCACCAAAAACATCATTGGCCTGAGTGGCGTCGCGTCCTCTCCCAAGTACTTGGTGGTGCGCAAGGGCGTGACCATCAACAACTGGGATGACCTTAAAGGCAAAAAAATTGCCGTGGCTCCTGGCTCTGCCGTTTGGTTTGCTTGGGCCATGAGCTTGGTGGAAAACAACATCCCTTACAACACCTTCACCGCAGTGAACATTCAAGGTGGGGGCACAGCCTTTGTGCAAGCGCTCAAGCGCGGTGACATCGATGCCATGTTGAGCTGGGAACCATTTGAATCCCAAGTCGTCGCAGAAGGCGCGGCCTACTTTGCCACCAACTTGGTGGACTACAGCAAGTCCAAGGCCGTGGGCTCAGAGCTGGGCTTGTTGGCCGCCTCGGGCGAGTCGTACAGCAAGCGTCGCGAAGTGATCAAGCGGTTCATGTGGGCTTACTTGAATGCAGAAGCCAAATTGGCCGCTGACAGCAATGCCTTCGTCAACGCTTACTCACAATTCACCGGCCTGCCATTGGAAGTGACGCGTGAATCACACAAACTGATCAAACTCGGTGGAGTGCTCGATCGCGCTCAAGTGGGTCGACTGGCGGAAGCTTCCTTCAAGCAAGGCGTGATCAAAACTGACGTCACCAAAGAAGCGATGGAGTTGTACGACGACAGCCTGGCCAAAGAAATTCGCGGCCGTTAAGGCCATACGCGAAGAGAGGTGAGTTCACCTTTCTTCATAAAAAAAACCGGCTCGCTATGTGTGAGCCGGTTTTTTTATGCTCCATCCAGGCGCTCAATGCGCACGTATGGTTTTGAGGATTTGCAACTTCATCTCATTGAACTGCGGCGTGGCCGTCATTTCAATGTTGCGAGGACGCGCCAGGTGGGTGTCAATGACGGTCTCCATGCGCCCAGGGCGTGCAGACATGACGTAAATCTTGTCGGCCAAGAACAGCGCCTCATCAATGTCGTGGGTCACAAAAATGATGGTGGGTTTGAGTTTGTCCCACACCGACAGCAGCAGCTCTTGCATGGTCAACCGGGTTTGCGCATCCAGCGCCCCAAAGGGCTCATCCATCAGCAAAATCTTAGAACCCAAAGTCAACACCCTGGCAATTCCTACGCGCTGGCGCATGCCGCCTGAGAGTTGGATCGGCAGATGGTTGCGAAAGTCTTTCAACCCCATGATGGCCAGCATCTCTTCGGCTCGGCTTTCGTAGGCTGAGGCAGGTAAGCCTTGCGCCTTGGGGCCAAACACAATGTTTTCCCAGACGGTAAGCCAAGGAAAGAGAGCCGCTTCTTGAAACACCACGCCACGGTCTGGCCCTGGGGTTTGAATGGTTTGCCCTCCCACCGTCAAGGCACCTGAGGTGGGCTGCTCAAAGCTGGCAATGATATTGAGCAAGGTGGACTTGCCACACCCCGAGGGCCCCAGCAAAGCGACAAACTCGCCTGGCGCAATGTCGAGTTGGATGTTCTCCAGGGCCCGCACAGGGGGCGAGCCTGGATAGGTTTTGAAAAGCTGATCAATTTGAATGTGCGACATGAAGTGTCCTAAAGGAATCAATGGTTTTGCAGCAGACGCCACTTGAGAACGCGCCGCTCGATCCAAATGATCAAGCGGTCACTCAAGAAGCCCATCAGGCCAATCGACGCCATATCGGCAAACACAATGTCCATGCGCCCTACGTAGTAGGCGTCCCACAACACATAGCCCAAGCCTGACTTCACAGCCACCATCTCAGCCGCGACCACCGCTGTCCAGGCAATGCCCAGACCAATGCGCATGCCCGTGAAGATATTGGGCAAAGCGGCCGGAAACACCACGCGTTTGAGCAACACCCAAGGAGACGCGCCCATCATCTTGGCGGCACGCACCAAGTTTTTGTCAACGTCGCGCGCACCTTGCGTGGCATTGACCACGATGGCAAAAAAACCGCCCAAGAAAATCAATGAGATCGAGCCCATGTTGGTGATGCCAAACGCAGCAATGGAAAACGGCAACCATGCCGTGATCGGCACGGGGCGAAATATTTGGATCATGGGGTCAATGAGCAACGACAAGCGGCGGCTCCAACCAATCATCAAACCCAGCGGAATGGCCACCACCATGGACAACACAAAACCGGCGATGACGCGCGTTCCTGAATATTCCACGTTGGCCCACCAAGTCCCCAGATAAGGGTTGAGGCCCATACCTGTGGCCTCACCGAATATCCACTCATGCCAGGCCGTCACCACCAGCCATGGGCTGGGCAACATCGCTTGCATGCCGGGCTTGCTGCCCACTATTTGCCACACGATCAGCAGCGCCAAGGGCACCACCACACTCAAAATGCTACGGTGTTTCACACGCAACCCCTTTGTAAAAAATTAAGCGCGCATCGCTTGCTGCCATGCTTATTCAAACTCGACCGTCTCAAAGTTTGCGGGCAGAATAATTTCTACCATCTCGCAGTCGGGTGAGTAATCGATGACGGTGTGACGAATGCCAGGGGGTTGCAACCAGCAAGAACCTGCCGTCATCTTCACGCGACCTTGGCCCTCGTACTCACCGATCATCCAACCCTTGAGGAAATACAACATCTGAAACTGCACGCCGTGGTAGTGCGGAATCGACACCACCTTGGGGTCGCACTTGCCAAGCAGCCGGATCACATGAGCTTGCACAGCGCCTGCTGTGGCTTCGACCATTCCCAGATCGCGGTACTGTGCGTAATCACGCAAGCCCGTCTTGAAGACCGCGTCCTTCAAATGCGTGGCTACAAACTTTTGTGGACCCCACTTGATCACGGGGGGCTTACCGGGCTTGACAGGCTTTTTAGTCGCTTTGCTGGTCTTGGCAGCTTGGGGGACTTTGGACACTTTGGGCACTTTGGCCTGTGTGGCCGCTTTGGCTTTTTTCACCGAGGCCTGTGATTTAGCAAGTTGGCCGGGTTTCGCCGTTGCTATGACCTTGGCCTTTTGAGCGGGAGCGGCTTTCTTTGCAACGGCTTTCTTCGCAACGGCTTTTGCCGTCTTGACAGCAGGCATCGATTTGCGAGCCGGTGCGGTGTTGGGTTTTTTTGCAGTCGCCATGTGGTGAGCTCCTATTTTGAAAAACGACCTATCTCGCTCAAGCGGAGCCCTGCGGGCGCAGCTCAATCAAGTCAGGGCAGCAATTGGGGTTGGCCAACACGGCATACGCCACAGCGTCGGCCACCTCTTGCGCGGTCAAGGCTTTGAATTTGCGTGTGGCCACAGCGGCCAACACGTCGGGATGGTCACTGCCAGCCCGGATCTCAGTGTCCACCATCCCCGGCGCGACCTCTGTCACCTTGATGCCAAAGCCCTGTAGCTCTAGTCGGAAAGAGCGCGCCAAAGCAGACAATGCATGCTTGGTGGCGCAGTACACCGAAGCCAAGCGATACACCTCACGTGCCGCAATGGAGGTCATGAACACCATGTGCCCCGCTTTGCGAGCCACCATGGCGCGGCCCAAAATTTGAGTCACTTTCAACGAAGCCAGCACATTGGTTTGAAACATCCATTCACAGTCTTGGGCCGACAAATCCAACAAAGGTGCATAGCGCAAAACACCCGCATTGTTGACAAAAATATCCACCTCACTCGCCAGCGCCTCCACCTGCTTGAGGTAAGCGTCGTCATTGAGGTCGCCCACCAAAATGCGCACTGCGCCCGAAGGCAATGCTTCTTGCAACTTCTTGAGCGCATCCTCTCGGCGCCCCAATGCAATGATGTGCGCGCCATGCTGCGCCAAGGTCATGGCAGTGGCGCGGCCTATGCCAGCGGATGCGCCGGTGATCAAAACTGTTTTGCCTTGCAAAGCTGAGGTCATGGTGTGTGTCGTGTGTGTTGGGTGTCGATGAAACCAAGGCTCGCTCGTTAGCAGCCCTTGAACTGAGGCAGCCGTTTTTCTGCAAAAGCGCGTCGACCTTCTGCATAGTCTTGGCTTTTGAAACACACATCCACGGCCTGGTCGATGCGTGCAATTTGAGAATCGTCACCGTCAGCAATGCACAGCATGGCTTGCTTGGCCGCTTGCACCGTGAGGGGAGCGTTTTGAGCAATTTGCAGAGCCACTTCCGCGCAATGCGCAAACACATCGTCATGCACCGCGTTGACGATGCCAATGTGTGCAGCCTCGCTGGCCGCATACACCTTAGCGGTGTAGAAGGCTTCGGCGGCGGCTGTGGGGCCGAGGTTTTGGACAATGCTTTTCATGCCGCGGTAGCCGTAACCCAGTCCCAAGCGTGCGGCGGGCATGCGGAACTTGGAAGCTGGGCTGGCATAGCGCAAATCGCAGCTCAATGCCAAGCCCAAACCACCACCGTAGCAAATGCCGCTGATGGCAGCAATCACTGGCACACGGCAGCGCGTGATGGCTTCTTGCGCTTGGGCCACGCTGAGGTTGTAATGCGCCACCGAGGCTTCGGAGTTGCGCTGGGTTTCAAACTCGCTGATGTTGGCACCCGAGACAAATGCTTTCTCGCCAGCACCCCGCAAAATCACAGCGCGCACGTCAGCGTTGTGTTCGATAGCGTCAAACGCTTGTTTGAGCTCGATCCACATCGACAAGCTCATGGCGTTGTACCGCTGGGCGTCATCAATGGTGACGACGCTCACATGCGCGTCGTGTGTGACATGTATCGCTCCCATACTTACACCACCTCTTGAGTGTGAAATTGTTCAATCTCTGCTTCCGAGTACCCGGCTTCACGCAACACCTCATCGGTGTGCTCACCCCACCCAGGAGCGGGCGCCACAACGTGAGAGGGCGTACGCTCCAAGGTCACTGGCTGGGTGATGTAGGACATTTCTTTGCCGAAGTTGGTCATCAAGGTCTCGGTGACTTTCAAATGCTTCACCTGTTCGTCTTCAAACACTTGTGGCACGGTATAAACCGGGCCCGCGGGCACGCCCACTTGATTGAGCAAATCGACCCAATGCTTGACTGTGTTCTTTTTGAACTCGAGCGCAATTTGCGCATTCAGACGTTCACGGTGTTGCACCCGCAAAGGTTCGGTTTGAAACTCAGGATCGGCGTACCAATCGGGTTTGTCGAGCGCGTCGCAAAAGCGCTTCCAATTGCCTTCGCCCGAGGCGCCGAGGTTAAAGCACCCATCGTTGGCATCAAACAAGCCCATGGGTGAGCTGGTAGGGTGGTTGTTGCCCACCTGCACCGGCACATCGTTGTCGTTGAGGTAGCGCGCCATCTGAAAATCCATCATGGCGATTTGCGAATGCAACAGCGAGCTGTGCACCCATTGGCCTTTGCCAGAGACTTCGCGCTCGAGCAAGGCCACCAAAATGCCCAATGCGCAATACAGGCCAGCACTCAAATCGGCCACCGCCAAGCCCGCTCGAACGGGCCCATGTTCGGCCTCTCCGGTCACGCTCATCAAGCCACCCATGCCTTGGATGATTTGGTCAAAGCCCGGACGCCAAGCATACGGACCGTCTTGCCCAAAGCCAGAGATACTGGCCAAGATGATGCGTGGGTTTACTTTGGCGAGCGACTCGTAGTCGAGGCCGAGTTTGTTTTTGACATCGGGTCGCCAGTTCTCCACCACCACATCGGCCTCGGCCACCAAGCGCATCAGCACCTCCATGGCACCTGGCTTTTTGAGGTTGAGCGTCATCGAGCGCTTGTTGCGGTTGATGTTTTGAAAATCCCCTCCCTTGCGGTTAGCCGCGAACATGGCTTCGTTGGGATCCACCCCCGGAGGGGGTTCGACACGAATGACATCGGCCCCAAAGTCGGTGAGGATGCGCACGCAGTTGGGGCCCGCGCGCACACGCGAGAGGTCAATCACTTTGAAGCGCGCCAAAGCGCTAGAAGCTTGGATTTTTGACATATTCAATGGGTCCAAAAAAGAGGGGGTACTTGCTCGGCCAAGTCGAGCAAGCGGTGTTCAGCAAATGGGCGCGCCAGCACTTGCACACAGACCGGGCGAGCTGAGGCATCGCGTGCAATCGGCAAGTTCAACGCTGGCACCCCGAGGTAGTTCACAAAACCCATGTAACGGTGCATGGCAAACAAACTGGCGCGCTCGAAGGCGGCGTGGCCTACTTCGACCGTTTGCCAATCGGGAACCTGGTGAGCCAAGGACGGCAGGATCAAGAATTCGGCATCACTGAAATGACGCTCCACAAAGTCTTGCAACAGCGCAGCGCGCGACCTCATGGACGCTTGGTACCACGCCTGCGGCACCCCCAAGCCCATCACACCAATGGCTTGCACGCTGGGCTCAGCGGTGCCATCGCTCAAACTCACGTGGTGCGTGCTCGCGGTCTCCCACAGCAGCACACGTTGTGCGTGACGGTTGAGTCGATCAAACTCGAGCGTCACATCTGTTGGGGTGATTTGCGCATCTAACTGCGCTGCCCATGCGCGAATGGCATGGGCTACTTCCGCCGCCACGCCCTCCTTGGGCACCCACAGTCGGCAACGCATCATCGCGGGCTGAGCCGAGCGGGGCAGTTGCGGACACAAGGCCGACCAGATTTCGCGCGCATCTTGCGCATAACGGCTCAAGATGCCCACAGTGTCGAGCGAGGGCGCCAAAGGGGCACAGCCTTGGGTGCTGACGGCACCATGGGTGGTCTTGAGTCCGATCAGCCCGCAAGTTGCCGCCGGAATGCGCACCGAACCTGCGGTGTCGGTTCCCAGAGCTGCATAGCTCATACCCGCCGCCACGGCCACCGCAGAACCACTGGATGAGCCACCAACGGCTGCAGCCTCATCCAACGGGTTGACACAGCGTGCAAAGTGCGCGTTTTGCGATGTAGCGCCACAGGCGTGAGGCGCCATCACCAAGCTGGCCCACTGACTGGCACCGGCTTGCTGCAAAGCGGCTAGCGCAGCGGCCATGAGCAGGTTGTCTTGCGTGCGCCCTGGGCCCACACCACATCCGGGTAGACGATTTTGGGTTTGAAAAATATCTTTATGGGCCAAGGCAATGCCTGCCAAAGGTCCCGTACCAGGCGCGCCGATGGGCAGCTCGTCCACCACGCAAGGGTTGTGTGCCATCAAACTTTGACCACGTAGGACTTGCAATCGCACAGCCTCTTGGGCAGACACTTGCCCGCCACGGATGAGCGTTTGGAGTTGTGTCATGCGTGGCGGCAATTCAAACACCCGCGCACCTCTTGAGCACGTCGTCAAAGCTCTCCGCTTGGGAAGACTCCAGCGACTCGGGCAGCTCGTCGGCCAAACGCGCCAAGCCCTTGGCCGCCGCTTGCAGCCAGGCATCCGTGGGCACGTACCCCCGGGCGGCAAAGGCGTGGCGTGCCAATTCGGTGAAGTCCTGCTGGTGCTCTGTGGCGTGGCGCATGTTGGAGAGAGTCGGAAAAGCGTCGTTGATTTGTGTATATTTATAACCGACTTTAGGTATTTTTACTTGCCACTTAAAATATTGTTTTGCTTTTTGAGACACCATGAAAGTCAGCGACCAAATCAGACTGCGCATTGAATCGGCCATTGCTTCGGGGGAGTTGTTGCCGGGTGATGCGATTGACGACGTGGCCTTAGCTGGTCAGTACAAAGTGTCTCGTACACCCGTGCGTGAAGCGCTGCTTCAGCTGCAAGCTCAAGGCATTTTGATCAGCACACCACGCGGCGGCTCAGTGGTCGCCAAGATGAATTTGCAACAGCTGTTGTCGCTGTGGGAGCTGCTGGCAGAACTCGAAGGCATTGCGGTGCGCTTGGCTTGCGAACGCATGAGCCCAGACGAAATCAAAGCCTTGACCAAGCTGCACCGCAGCAGCAAAAAACTGGCCGACAAAGAGGATATGGATGGATGGCAAGACGCCAACCTGAAATTCCACGAATTGATTTATGAGGGCGCGCGCAACACATTTTTACGCCAAGAGGTGTTGCGCATTCGCTCACGCACCGGGGTCTACCGTCGTCACGCGTTTGGCGCTTTGGGTCGTATCAAATCGTCTTACGACCAGCACGACAAAATTGTCAGCGCCATGGAAAAACGCGACACGGCAAGCGCCTGCGCTTACATGGCTGACCACATGCGCCCAGGGCGAGACTCCAAAACGCTCAACGACTTCATCATGAGCTTGCCGCGCGATTTACTCGCCGGCTGAGCGCCTGTTCGGCGCGGCATCGAGTGGGCCATAGAGTGGGCTATGGAGTGGGCCAACGATCCTAGCCCCACGCACACTCAAGCTCAGTGCTGTTCGCCCAGCAGGCCAAAGCCCGCGAGCGGGTCTTGAATGCCCAGTCTGCGCAACGCCAACCAATAGGTGGCCACATTGACCCCGATCAAGGGCTTGCCGAACTCCGCTTCAATCTGCGGGGTGAGTGCGCTCACCGGCAGATTGGTGCCGACGTGCACAAAGGCCTCAACGCCAGCTACATCCAGGGCTTTGAAGCCCTGCATGATTTCATCCGGTGTGAACTGCGCGACCGAGATCGGGCCCTTGGCCTTGAGGCCATGTTGCGCCACCACGCTGTAACCACACGACACAAAAAACTCCTGGATCAGCGCATCGGCGGGCGGCCAATAGGGCGTTAGCACCGCGATGCGCTTGGGGTCTCCCATGGCCTTGAGACCCTCCAACACCGCCATGGAGGGCGTGATGAACGGAATGCCGGCCAAGTCTTCAAGCCGTTGTTGTTCAGCCAACGCGCGCGCTCGGTCACCTCGAAAGGAATGGATGGAGTGCCCGTGAGCAACAGCGTGGGGCTCGCAAGGCAAGACCAAATTCAAGGCTTCTTCCAAGTTGCCCTTCTCGGTCTCCAGCGCTTGGCGGTAAGCCTGCATGTCGTCATAGGGACGCACCGGCAACAACATGCGGCTGACATGGTTGGTCACTCCCGCGGGACGCATGGCCTCCATCTCGGGCTGCACGATGGTATTGGTGGCGGGCACGATGACGGCAATCTTGGCGCGAGTGGCCAAGGCGTCCGAGCTGAGGGTTCTTGAGTTCATGTGGTGTTACTCCATTTTCAAATTGGCGGCTTTGGCCGCCTCGGACCAAATGGCAATGTCGGCACGCAAGGTGTCGGCAAATTCTTTGGGAGTGCTGCCAATCGGATCAACCCCCATGTGTTGGAACTTGATGTGTGTGCCCTCCGAGGCCAAGGCCTCTTTGACCGCTTCGGCCAAGCGTGCCACCACCCCCGCTGGGGTGCCACTTGGTGCCATCAAGCCATTCCAGGTGACGGTTTTGAAACCCGTAAATCCAGACTCGGCGATCGTGGCCACTTGAGGCAGTTGTGTTGCGCGCTTGTCGCTAGACACGCCAATGATGCGGATATTGCCACCGCCCAAGTGCGGGTAAAGCTCAGAGAAGTTACCGAAATACATCTGGACATTGCCAGCCAACAAATCGGTGACCGCTGGCGCGCCGCCTTTGTAGCTGATGTGGGTCATGTCCAAGTCGGCACGTTTGACGAACAAAGCGGCTGACAAATGCGACACACTGCCCGAACCGCCCGAAGCGTAATTGAACTTGCCGGGGTTCTTGCGCATGTAAGCCACAAACTCTGGCACCGTTTGGGCTGGGACCGACTTGTGTACACCCAGCACAAACGGGTTGCTACCGACATTACTGACGGGCACAAAGTCTCGCAAAGGGTCAAAGTTAGTTTTACTGATCACCGGCAACACCGCCATCACCGGCATGGCTGCCATCATCAAGGTGTACCCGTCGGCTGGCGCCTTGGCCACAAACTCAGCAGCAATGGCGCCACCTGCACCCACCTTGTTGTCCACCACCACCGCTTGGCCCAGGCTTTGAGTAAACCGCTCCGCAATGATGCGAGCGATTGAATCGGTGTTGCCCCCAGGGGCAAACGGCACCACGATGCGGATGGGTTTTTGCGGCCAAGCCGCTTGGGCCCAAACGGGGACCACGCTTGCGCTCACCAAGAGCGCTAAGGCCTGAGTAAGAAATGTAAAACGTCGCATCGATCATCCTTGCAGCACAGGTTAAAGAATGGCGTTGGCTCGGGCAATGCTGTTGACCATGGAAGAGTTCAACAAAAAAGCCCGGGCTTTGACCGGATCGGCACAGGTCTCCTTCAACTCGCGGATGCGAAGCGCCCTTTGCTGAGGGTCTTTTTCTTCCAAGTTCTTTTTGTTTTTGACCGACAGTTGTTGCACATACTCCATGTTCACGGTGTGGCGTTGGCGGTGATAAAGGTCAAGCAGGCTGGCGTCTGCCTCACCCAAGACGACTCTCGCCAGCATGGCGCCCAAACTGATGGCATCGTGAATGCCACTGTTCAAGCCAAAACCGCCCAAAGGATTGTTGACATGCGCAGCGTCACCGGCCAACAACACACGGTGTTTGCGCAAACTCACTGCCACGCGTTGGTGCACGCTGTAGATGCTTTGGTGCACCAAGGGGTACATCACCTCTGGGCCTGCGCCGGTCAAACGACGGATGGCGTGTTGCGCATAGGGTCCGGCCATTGCCACGTCATCGGGCACATCTTGGGCAACCGGCAGGGTCATGCGCCACAAACCGGGCGGACCGACATCGGGCATTTTGAACACCGCAACCCATTGCTCAGGGTCACTGATGTAGGCGTTTTCGGTGTAACCCAAGGTGGCAAAGTCAAACGTGGTGCTGATGACGCTGTAACGCTCAGGCCAGGTGTAGCCGGCAAACTCAATGTCTGCCGACTTGCGCACTTGGCTGCGCCCACCGTCGGCCGCCACCAACCATGAGGTCTGCCACGTGCGCTCGCCCTCAGGGGTGGCCACACGCACTGTCACATCCGAGGCGTTTTGTGTGAGCGCCACAAAGCGGTGGTTGAACAACACCTGCACGTGAGGGAAGGCTTTGAGCTTGTCCATCAAGATCGGGGTCAAACGGTGTTGCTCCAGATGCAAGCGAAAGGGGTAGGGCGTGTCGTTTTGGAGCAGACCCAAGTCCCACTCGGCCACCAAGCCATGGGCCAAGTCACACGACTGCCAACGCGGTACCTTTATCCCCAAGGCCATCATGGCATCGGCCACGCCCACTTGATTGAGCATCTCAAGCGTTGGCGGGTGAAACGTGCCAGCGCGTAGGTCTTTGGTCAGACCCGGCTCGGCCTCCAACACCACGCACGACACGCCGCGCTGCGCCAACACCAAAGCGGTCAACAAGCCCACGGGACCTGCGCCGGCAATCATCACTTGCGCTTTTGGCTGTTCCAACATGCCTGCCCTTTTCAAAAATTATCAGCTCAAGACGGCTCATGCTAAAAGAAAAGCGACAGGGCAGAGCGCCGACTCAGTCCCCCAAGTGATTGAAGGCTTGGCCGCCGAAGCGGCCAGCTCGGGGTTCAACTGCTGGCTGCGGCGTTCAAGACATCTCGCGTTTGCAAGGCGACCCGGCGCGCGGCTTGGGCGAAATCAGCGCCCGACGCGGCGTACAAAATGGCTCGCGATGAATTGACGATGGTGCTGCCCGGCACATCGCCATGGGGCCCGGACATGCCGGCCTTGACTGTGGCTGCCGCGTCACCGCCTTGTGCGCCGACGCCTGGAATCAACAAGGGTAAGCGGGGCGCCAAAGCGCGCACACGTTCGATCTCTTTCGGGTAGGTCGCGCCCACCACCAGCCCCAATTGACCGTTCAAATTCCAAGGCCCTTGTGCCAAGCGCGCCACATGCTCGTACAACAGTGGCTGGCCCTGGACCGAAGCCAAGCGTTGGTTTTGAAGGTCGTCCCCGCCGGGGTTGGAGGTGCGACACAGCAAAAAAGCACCCTTGTCGTGGTGCTTCAAATAGGGCTGCACCGAATCAAAGCCCATGAAGGGCGACAAAGTCACCGCATCGGCACCATAGCGCTCAAAGGCCTCGATGGCGTATTGCTCGGCCGTCGAACCGATGTCGCCGCGCTTGGCATCTAAGATGATGGGCACTTGGGGCGCCACGCGGCGCATGTGCTCCATCAAGCGCTCTAACTGCCCTTCTGCACGGTGTGCAGAAAAGTAAGCGATTTGCGGCTTGAAGGCAACGGCCAAGTCGGCGGTGGCGTCGACGATGGCAGCACAAAAATCGTAAATTTTGTTGGCATCGCCCTTGATGTGGTCTGGGAATTTGGAGGGCTCTGGGTCCAAGCCCACGCACAGCTTGGAGGCGTTTTGGCGCTCGGCGCGCTGGAGCATGTCAAGGAATTTCATGGACCGATTTTAGAAGGGCTGTGAGGGTGGCCCAGGGCCGCCCTCAAGCACGAGCGCGCAGCTGCGCCATGGCCAAGCAAAGATCCGCCCAGACCTTGGCTTTCTCGGGCAAATTGCGCAGCACATAGTCTGGGTGATAGGTCACCACCACCGGCACACCTTGGTGGCTGTGCACTTGGCCACGCAACTTGCCCAGCGGCGTGCTGTCGATGCCGGGCACGGTGTGCTGCAACAGGGCCTGCGCGGCAAAGCGGCCCATCGCCAAAATGATTTTGGGCTTCAAAAGGGCCACTTGACGCTGCAAATAGGGCTCGCACTGGGCCAGCTCTTGAGGCTTGGGATTGCGGTTGCCTGGCGGGCGGCATTTCAGCACGTGGGTGATGTACACCCCCCCACCTTCAGGCCCGCCGGGTACCGCGCGTGCGACGCCACAGGCACGCAGCATGTTGTCGAGCAACTCACCGGCTGGCCCCACATAGGGCTGGCCTTGCAGGTCTTCGTGTTCCCCCGGGGGGTCGCCCACGATCAGCCAATCGACCTGTGGCACTTGGTCTTTTGGTGCGGGCGCGCCCGCACCAAATACCGTGTGATGCCGCGTGCTGCATAGGCTGCAGGCTTGGCAGTTGTTCACCGCGTCTTGCAAGCTGGCCCAGTCCATCTGTTGCAGCCCCTCAGGCCGCTCAATCTGCGAGCGCACAGGGGCACCAGCCAGCGCTGACGCTTGGTCCGTAGGGGGCACGGGAACCAGCACGCGTGGTGTGAATGAAGCGACTGGGGCGTCAACGGGGGTGGGCTCATGGGCCAGGGGAGCTGTCTTGACCTCCGGCGCGGGCTGAGCGGGCTGAGCGGGCTGAGCGGGCTGTGGCGCCATCACGGGTGACCACACGCGCACCTGCATCTCGGCCAGCATGGCGCGTTGACGGGCGTCCAGGTTCAATGCCATACGAGGGTGCTCACAACTTCAACGACATGACAATCGCATCTTCTCGCCGAAGGTGGTCTGCGGGGTAATAGTTTTTGCGCTCCCCCACACGGCGATAACCATAGGCTTGGTACACGTGCATGGCACGCGCATTGCTGGCGCGTACCTCCAACCACAACCACTGCGCGCCACGGCCACGCGCCCACAGCGACAGCGCGTCCAGCATCACACGGGCCCAGCCTTGGCCTTGGTACTGCGGTGCCACTGTGATGTTGAGCAAGTGGGCTTCTTGCACACCTTCCATGGCGACAAAGTAGCCCAGCAATGTGTCTTGGCCCATCAAGGCTTGGAGTTGGTAGCCCGTTTGGATCGAGTCCAAAAAATTGCCCCGCGTCCAGGGGTGGCTGTAGGCGGACTGCTCCACGCGCAGCACGGCGTCGAGCAGCGCTTCGCTCAGCGGCTCGAGTCGGGCTTGGGGTTGCAACACGGCGCTCATGGTCAAAGGGTCGGTGATAAGAAGGACATTGTCGATCACGGCACGCGCAGCGCAGGAGCGTCACTGGCCAGCGCTTGCTGTTTGGCTTGTTCGCGCTCTTGCGTGGTTTGCGCCACTTTATCTCGGATGTACAGCGGCAAGGCTTGTTCAGCAGGAACCGCTAACCCAGCAGCCCAGGCCTGTGGTGCCAAACGCAGCAAGGCCAAGGCCGTGGGCAAGGCCTGGAGCTGCGGAGCCGTGAACGCAGCGGGCCAACGAGCGGCATAGGTGGCCCATGCGTTACCGGCCGCGATGAAGGGAAACCCTTCGCGCCAATGCAGGGGCCATGTCAAGCCTTCGGGGCTTTGCAGGGCGACCTCCTGCACGCAACGCCACGCGCCATGCGTGTGCTCGTAAGCCGCCACATACACCTGGTCCATGCGCGCATCGAGCACGGACAACACGCGCACATCCTCACAAACGCCGCTCACCTCTGGGGTCGCAGCCAGCGACAACGCGTGACGTGCCTGCTCCGCCAGCGCCAACAAGGTGTCGATGGGCAGCACAGGCACGTCGGCGCCAAAGGCCAAGCCCTGCGAGACCGAACAGGCGGTCCGCAGTCCGGTGAACGCGCCTGGGCCACGGCCAAAGACCACCGCATCCAAATCGCCATAGCGCAGACCAGCTTGCGCCATCAAGGCTTGAATTTGCGGCAAGGTGTGCAACGAGGCCTGGGCTCCTCCGGC
>CAIVLE010000200.1 GCA_903906635.1 uncultured Burkholderiales bacterium
GATCCACGTCATCAAGACCCCAAAGCGCGCATTGGTTTGCGGGGATTTGAAGATGGCATGGTGGGCAAATTCATGAATGAAGTAAGCCGACCAGGTCAGGCTCAGTACTAGACTGAAAACACCCATGGCATTCAAGAGCCAGTGCGCTTGAAAGACGCACAAGAGCCCGAGGGGGTCCAGCAGCAAGGTCACTGACAATGCAAGGGTGTTGGGCCACCCACCTTGTGGATCTCTATAAATGCTGCTCATGCTTTATCCCTCGGGTTTGAAAGGTCACTTCTTGGTCAATGCGGTGACAAACTGCGCATCGAAAGTCGCTTCGGTGGCGGGCACCGTTTTGATTTGTCCCTTGGCGAGCAACAACTTGCCAATGACATCCCCACTGCCGTAATAAGACGTGGTGTCGGTCGATTTCACAAAAGCCTTGGGCATTTCATCTTGAGGAATGTTGTAGACCCCCGTCAACTGTTCTTTGACTTCTTTGGCCGACACGCCCATGAATTTACCGATGATTTTGTAAGCTTCATCGGGTTTGCTCTTCATGTAGGCCATGCCTTCTAAGTAGACTTTCATGATGTTGGTGATTTCGGTGGGTTTGGCCTTGATGGCTTTTTCGTCAAACACCAGCACGTCGGCGATCAAACCGGGCGCATCTTTGCTAGAGAACACCACCTTGAATTTTTTACCGCCACCTTGGCTGATGATTTGCGACAAGCTTGGTTCATAGGTCACGCCAATGGGCATTTGACCTGAGGCCATTGCCGCGGGCACGCCTTCTGGCGTCATGTTGATGGGGGTGATGTCTTTGTCGCTCAAACCAGCGGTCTTGAGGGCGTAGGACAGCAAAAAATCAGAGGGTGACAAAGGGTTGAAGCCGATTTTCTTGCCTTTGAAGTCTGCCACTTTGTTGATGGTCTTGTCGGCCACGATGGCGTCGCCGCCATTGGAGTAGTCAATGGGCATGACCACTTTTTGTTTTTGACCTGCGGCGACCTGACCCACAACTTGGTCATAGGTCAACATGCCACCATCGACAGCGCCGCTGGCCATGGCTGACGGAATCAGCGCTGGGTCGGTGAAGACTTGCAAGCTGACTTTCATGTTGTACTTTTTGTAGAGGTCCAGCGCCTCGGCCACATAGAAAGGGCCGTAGCCAATCCAAACCACGGTACCGATTTTCATGGTGGTGGGACCGGCTGCAAACGCAGAGCTGGCGGCCACCACCAGCATTGCGCTGGCAATGGGTTTGAGAAGGCGTCCCACGAACGTGCTGGCACGCTCGTTAACGCCGAAAATTGAAACGCAAGAGGCCTTGAGAAGATGTGTGGTGCCCATGATAAAACTCCAAGAGTGAAAAAAACGGCAGGAGTCGACGACGTGAACGTCAGTCTCCCGGGCTTTTATCCCTCCGTGGAGCCCGGGCGCAAAGGCCACCCAGACCGGCACACTCTCGGACCAGACATCTTGCAGCGTTGTCTCCACAAGACCGGAACCCTAGTGCACCTACCTAATTGTGCGAAAGATCTGCAATGCATGGTAGCTTCCATTCAATGCCGTCTCGCCTGCTCAAACGGGTAGTGCAACATGTATGCCAGTTTTGGCGGGTGCTTGTGGTCCTTTAAAGCATGCATTGACTTCTTGCTTTGGGTCTTTGGCACCGTATTGGCTCGAGTTGGATTGTTTTGGTGCAAGGGTCTCCATGTGTCATCCATGATGGTGCATATGGTGCATATGGTGCATCAGGTGTTTGAGCCAGACAGGCAGCACGCCACCTGTCATTCAACATGATCGTTCTGTCTCAGGCCACTCCATGTGATGGCCCTTGGCGTGCTTAGTAAGCATGCGCCATGGGACGCTTTAGATCGCTCTGATTCGACTGCAAATGAGGCTTACTTGATCAGTACCAAGGGCTGTCCCGCTTGGACCGCTTGCCCTGCTTGACAAAGCAGTTTGTGAACCTGACCAGATGAGGGGGCCAAGAGCGTCACCTCCATCTTCATGGACTCAACCACCAGCAAGGTTTGGCCTGCTTGTACGTGCTCGCCCTCGCTGACCAGCACCGTCCAGATGCTGCCAGAGACTTGGGAGGTGATCACCTCACCCTCAAAAGTGTGGAGCAATGCCGTGTGCTCCTCGGTGTCTGAGGCAGGCTCTTGCGTTGCAGACTCCATCAAGCCAGCCGCTGCCCAGCGTTCACGCTCGGCCTCAAAGGCGTCTTGTTGGGTTTGCTTGAACGTGGAGATGGACGCTGAGTTGTCAGACAAAAATGCTTGATAGGCCGCCAAGCTGAACTCACCTTCTTCCACGCGCAACTTCACCCGGCCAGCGGGGAAGTCTGTGCGCCACTGTGCCAGCTCTTCGGCACTCACCGGATAAAAGCGTATTTGGTCAAAAAAGCGCAACAGCCAAGGCTTGCCCGCAGCAAAATCTTTCGCACCGTTGCGCTCGTCACGCCAACGGTTCCACATTTGAACCGTGCGGCCCACAAACTGATACCCTCCGGGTCCTTCCATGCCATACACGCACATGTAAGCGCCGCCAATGCCCACCGCATTTTCTGGAGTCCAGGTGCGAGCAGGGTTGTATTTGGTGGTGACCAAACGATGGCGTGGGTCGATGGGGGTGGCCACTGGCGCACCCAGGTACACATCGCCCAGGCCCAGCACGAGGTAACTGGCTTTGAACACCACATCATGCACCGCTTGCCAGTCGCCTAGGCCATTGATGCGGCGAATGAATTCGATGTTGCTGGGGCACCAAGGCGCATCAGCGCGAACCGACTGCATGTACTTTTCAATGGCCAGGCGGGTCGATGCATCGTCCCATGACAGCGGCAGCCACACCGTGCGACTGGGCACCTTGATGTCTGCATCGCTGGAAGCCGTGCTGCCGGGTTGAGCGGCCAGCACCCGCTCGACCAAGGCCCGCAGATCAATCGCATCGGGGTCGAAATGCACTTGTAGAGACCGGATGCCAGGGGTCAAGTCAATGATGCCGGGCAATCGACCTTGTTCACGCCAGACTTGGAGTTGGGTCATCAAGGCGTGCACGTGAAAGCGCATCACCAAATCGAGTTGCAAAGGACCAAACTCGATCAGTAAATTGCAATCCCCCGAGCGTCGCATCACCACATCGACCCCATCTGCTTGGGCAGGCAGGTGCAGCAAAACGGGGGCATTGGGCAACTGGGGCGCATCAGCACTGGCTTTAGTGGCAAGGCATGGAATCTCTTTGCCCGGTGTCAAACCTTTGAGCAAAGCATTTTGATGTTGTGCCATGGTGTTGGCCGTTTCCATGGAAACAGGTACGAAGCGAACGGTGTGGCCGGGTGCGAGTTGGCCAAGTTTCCAAAGCTCAGCGCGAATCACCGTGGCAGGGCAAACAAAGCCGCCCAAGCTTGGACCATCGGGCCCCAAAATCACGGGCATGTCACCGGTGAAATCAATCGCTCCGATGGCGTAAGCATTGTCGTGAATGTTGCTTGGGTGCAAACCTGCCTCACCCCCATCGCTGCGCGCCCAAGTGGGCTTGGGTCCAATGAGTCGAACACCGGTTCGGCTTGAGTTGTAGTGCACCTCCCATTGGGTGTTCCACAACATTTGCATGTCGTCTGGCGTAAAGAAGTCGGGCGCGCCATGTGGGCCTTCTAATACAGCAATGTCCCAATGCATTGCATAGCTTGGTTTAATGGCTTCGATTTGCGCAGGGCTCAAGGCCTGCAAAGGTGAGGAAGGCGCCACATGCAAGACATCGCCTGCGCGCAACACGCGACCACCGTGGCCACCAAACTGACCGAGCGTGAAGGTGGATTTGCTGCCCAAGTAGTCGGGCACATCAAGGCCACCAGCCACGGCCAAGTACACCCGGCATCCCTCATTGGCCACGCGTCCTATTTTTAAAATTTGTCCAGCCTCGACATGAAAGGCTTGCCAAGTGGGGATCGAAACACCGTCCAAGTTGACCTCTACAGGTGCGCCACAAACGGCCAAATGCATGGGCGTGCGAAAGCGCAGCGTTGGGCCTGCTGCGGTGATCTCCAAAGCCGCTTGGCCTTGCGCGTTGCCAAGCATCGCATGGCCGCTCGCAGCGCCAATGCATCCATGGGGCCGCTCGGCGGCACGCCCACATCCCAGTAGCCCGTGCGCCCGGGCCAGTCTTGGACCATGGTATGTACACCACCAGCAAGCACATCAATGGCGTGGCTAGCAAAACCAAAACCATTCAAGCTGCGTGTGGTGTGTTCTCCTTTCACAAAGGGTGCAAAGTGCATCAGGGCTTGAAGGTAGAACAAGTTGCATTCCAAGCCCGATATGCGGGTGGTTTCAAGGGCCGTTGCGAGTTTCTTAAGCGCATCTGTGCGGTCATCGCCATGCACGACCAACTTGGCCAAAAGAGGGTCGTAGGCGGCGCCGATGTCGCTGCCTTGCTCGACCCACGTGTCCACACGCACATTGTTTGGAAAGACCACCTGGGTCAAAACACCCGTTGCTGGTTGGAAGTTGTTGTAGGGATCTTCGGCATAGACCCGCGCTTGAATGGCGTGCCCCTGAGGGGTGATCTTGAACGAGGACAGGTCGGGTAAATCACCTGTCGGCAGTTTGACCATCCACTCGACAATGTCCACGCCAGTGACGGCCTCTGTGACGCCGTGCTCAACTTGCAAGCGGGCGTTGACCTCCAGGAAATAAAAATCTTGGGTTTTCGCATCCACCACGAATTCGACCGTGCCCGCTGAACGGTAATTCACGGCTTGGGCCAGGCGTTGTGCCGTGTCGTGCAATGAGGCTCGCACCGATTGACGCAAGTGTGGTGCAGGTGTTTCTTCAACCACCTTTTGGTTTCGTCTTTGCAGCGAGCAGTCGCGTTCGCCCAAGATCAAGACCTCACCCTTGCCGTTGCCAAAGACCTGAACTTCAATGTGACGCGCGTCGGTGATGAAACGCTCAAGGAAGACACCCGCATCCGAAAAATTCGACTGTGCCAATCGACTGACTGTTTCAAAGGCGGCAGTGAGTTCGCTCGCGTTTTGGCACATTTGCATGCCGATGCCGCCACCGCCTGCGCTGCTTTTGAGCATGACGGGGTAACCAATGGTTTCTGCCGCCGTCAAGGCCTCTTGGGCGCCCCCCAGTAAACCAGTGCCAGGTAAAAGTTGAACGCGTGCTTGGGTGGCCAGTGCGCGGGCTGAATGCTTAAGACCAAAGACGCGCATTTGCTCAGGCGTGGGTCCTAAAAACACCAATTGTGCGGCTTCACATGCTTCAACAAAGGCTGGGTTTTCAGATAAAAAACCATAACCCGGGTGGATGGCTTGCGCGCCAGTAGAAAGCGCCGCTTCAATGATTTTTGGAATGGACAAGTAACTCAACGCCGGGGCTGCAGGTCCGATGCAGACCGACTCGGTGGCCATGGCCACATGCATTGAACCCGCATCGGCTTCGGAGTACACCGCCACCGATGCGATGCCTAGGCGGTTGAGGGTGCGGATGATGCGGCACGCAATCGCGCCGCGGTTCGCGATCAAAATTTTGTTCAACATTTAGACGCCATCCCAAACAAGACATTGCACAGGGGTCGGGTTGTAGGCATTGCAGGGGTTATTCAATTGCGGGCAGTTGGAGATCATGACAATCACGTCCATTTCCGCTCGCAACTCGACATATTTGCCAGGTGCAGAAATACCATCTTCAAACGTGAGTTGTCCCTCAGGTGTGACTGGGACGTTCATGAAAAAGTTGATGTTGCTCACCACATCGCGCTTGCTGAAAAACGGCCCCATTGGGTGGGTTTCGCTGTAGCGCGCAATCGCCAACATGAAGTTGTCTCGACAACTGTGCATATGGCGTTTGTTCAAAGCGTAGCGAACCGTGTTGCTTTCGCACGAACAAGCGCCCCCCAAGGTGTCATGGTGCCCGCAGGTGTCGGCCACGATGGTGAGCATAGCGCGTGCCTCACTGGACATGATTTGAGTGCCCACGCTCAAGTAAAGCGCTGACTGCGCTTGCACGGTGTGGGTGGCGCTGTAACGCTCACTCAGATCGTGTGCGTTGTAGAACAAAGTGTCAACCGCTTGGTTGCCTTCGAGGTCAACGATGCGAAAAATTTGACCTTTGCGCACCGTGTGCATCCAAGGCTCTCCTGCTGCGATATCGGCTTTGAAGCTGGCGGTGGCGGGTGTGTAATGGCTTTCTAGGGTTTGCATATCGAGGCCTTCAATTCAGAGGTAATACTGTTCGGTGTTGATCAAGCCACGGGCGTTTTCAGGGCAGTGCAAGCGGCAAACATCGTTTGCGCTGGCTGTGCCTGAGCGCCACACGCTCATAGTCATGTCTGGTGGGGCGTAGACCTTGCTTGGGTCAAGCGGGTGGGGCGTGGTTGACATCACCATCAACACATCCATCTCGCACCTCAGGTCCAAGTACTGAGCAGGGGCTCGGTGTTCAGTTGAAAAAAACAAAGATCCATTTGCATCGGTTCTGAGTTTGCTGAACAAGTTGAGATTGGCCACCAAGTCTCGTTTGTCAAGCCCCCATTTCTCAAGTTCGACTTGTAAGTTGTCTTGGCCGTTGCGGTGCATGGCGTTGCGGTGTTTGCCAAATTTGGCTTCGCCGAATTTTTGCAGCGTCATTTGTGCGTTGGTGATGCCGCCCACCGTATCGTGCCAACCGCATGTGTCTTCAGACACTGAACACAGGACCCGACCCATGTCCGAGTAACACACATGACCCCTCGTGAGGTAAGCCGTGTGCTGCGCTTTAAGCGTATCAGGCATGTTGTAGCGCTCGCTGTGATTGGCCGCGTTGAACAGCAAAAGGGAGACATTGCCGCATCCATGCGTGTCGGTGAAGCGCAAGGTGTTGCCTCGGCGAATGACGCCCGACCAAGCGGAGCCACCGGGCAGGACGTGTGTCCACAAGACCAAAGAGGGATCAAAGGGCGTGGCTTGTGCAGGGATTGCAGAGCGTGCCAAGGGGGTGAGGGTTTCTAAAAAGTTTGACATGGTTCAGGTGATTCAAGTAATTGAGATTAGGCAAGATCGCTTGCGCGGTGGAGTTTGTTCAGCAAGTCTTGGTCGGTGGCCATGCCTGAGCTCTCACGAATGCGGGCCAATATCTCGGCCTTGAGCGCACGAAATTCAGGGGCGTGCTTCATCTCTTGGTCACGTTGTGCAGGCAAAGGCACGGGGTAGATGCTGTGGATGCGGCCTGGGCGAGGCTGCATCAACACCACCCGTTGCCCCAAGTAAATGGCCTCATCCACATCGTGGGTCACGAACACGATGGTGGTTTTTTCAATCCGGTGAATGTGCAAAATCAAGTCATGCATCACCTCACGCGTTTGCGCATCCAAAGCGCCAAAGGGCTCGTCCATCAAAAGCATGGCGGGTTGGCCCATCAAGGCACGGGCGATGGCCACGCGTTGTTGCATGCCACCTGACAACTGATTGGGATAGGCGTTGGCATATTTACTTAAACCAATGAGGTCCAAGAGTGCGTCTGCTCGACCTGATGCGGCCTCCACGTCGGCAGACGTGATGTCCTCACGATTGACTCGCAAGCGGCGGCTGAATTTGATGTTGTTCATGACATTGAGCCAGGGGTATAGGCTGTAATGCTGGAACACCATGGCGCGATCGGCACTCGGCCCAGTGATTTCAATGCCATTGCATTGCACGGAGCCGCTCGTACGGTGTTCAAGTCCTGCCAAAATTCGAAGCAGGGTGGATTTGCCGCAACCGGAAGCCCCGACCAGCGTGACAAATTCACCATTTTGGATCGTGAGATCAACGTCTTGCAAGGCTGGCACCGAATTGGTGCTTGGTGCACCAAAAACTTTACCCAATTGATGGATGTGAACCTTGGACATGGATTAGCTTTCTGTGTGGAGCCAGGGAAAAGAGCAGCGGTGCAACCAGCGAAACGCTTGGTCCATCATTAGGCCGATGAGTCCGATCAGAATGATCCCGCCGAAAATGGTGTCGGTCTTTAAAAAGCGTTGGGCCTTCAAGATGGAGTAGCCAAGCCCCGAGTTGGCGGCGACCAATTCGGCAACCACCAGGTACGTCCAAGCCCAGCCCATGGTCAAGCGCAGGGTGTCCAAGATGGCGGGTTTGGCGGACTGAAAAAGCACCAATTGGATAATTTCACCGCGGGTCGCTCCCATGGTTTGGGCTGCTTCAATCTGCGCACTGGGCACCAAGCGCACGTTTTCAGCAACCATCAAGACCATTTGAAAAAAAGTACCAATGAAAATGATCGAAATTTTGGCGCTTTCGCCAATCCCTAGCCACAGCATGACCAAGGGGATGAATGCAACCGCTGGCATGTAGCGAATGAAATCTGTCAGAGGTTCGAGCAAGGCTTCGACCGGTTTGAAAGCCCCAATCAACAGTCCCAAGGGCAGAGCGATGACGGCTGATATCGCAAAGCCTGCCATGACTCGGTACATGCTGATCATGGTGTCGCCCCAGAGGTCGTCCTCCATTGTCCAGCTGCCCAGTCGGGTGAGCACTTCGATGGGGCCCGGTAGGAAGATCGGGTCGACCAGGCCGGAATTGTGCAGCCAGGCCCAAGCCAACAAAGGTGAGATCAAGCCCATGGCTGCAAACAACCAGTACTGTGTTCGGGAAATTCGAGCCGAAATGCCCCAAATGCTTGGTGGCGGGGTGGGTGAATGAACGGCGGAAGGGTTAATCAATTCAGACTCCAAGTTGAACAAATAAGCGAGAGATAACCGTCAGCGTTAGCCGTGATCTCCCGGGCTTTTGTCCCTCCGTGGAACCGCGCCTTTGCGCGGCCGACCGCTCTTGGACCAGGCAGACTGCAGTGGCAGTCCCGGAACCCTAGCTGTCTGTATTGACCAATTTCATTTGCTTTTCTGTGTGACGTTTACCCCTTTGTATAAGCTAAGCAATATGGATGCCAAGTGTTGCAGGGATCAATCGGTCTGTCGGCGAAAATATGATTGTCCACATGGTAGAAAAAATTAACGCATGATTTTTTTTAGGATGGCCTTGGTTTCATTGGTGTCGAATGGCAATAAGACTTCGCAACAAAGGGTGCCGCCATCATGGGTTCTAAGCACTGCGTCTTTTTACTGAGGCCGGCTTTGAGGGATCATTCAACGAGCACGTCCTCGCTAATATTAAAAATAAATGTCCCGTATGCATTAAAGTAGTTGGCAAATAGAAATTTTTTAGTTCCTTTTTAAGCCCGTGTCTTTCAGAATCAAGGCCTTGCACTTAAAGACTCGAACCTTTATGTTAAGTGTATTTGATGTCAAGTATTGATTGACAAAGTAAATTATCTGTTTACAATCGTCAACAATGATCTCATCTTTCAAACACAAGGGTTTGGA
>CAIVLE010000201.1 GCA_903906635.1 uncultured Burkholderiales bacterium
ACAAAATCAAACAGGCGTCGCAGCGGCGCTGGTGGTGTGGGCGCCGCCCAAGAACAAACGCTCCATCTGTGGGTCGGCCAAAATTTCAGCCGCCGATTTGTAGAGCACCAAACGGCCAGACTCCAGTGCAATGGCGTTGTCGGAGTACTTCAACGCGCTCTTGACGTTTTGCTCCACCATCAGCACTGTGGTGCCTTGGTCGGCCAGTTTGCGCAACAGCTTGAACACGTCTTGCACCACGATGGGCGACAAGCCAATCGAGGGCTCGTCGATCAACAGCACCTTGGGGCGCAGCAGCAAGGCGCGGCCAATCTCCAACTGCTTTTGCTCGCCCCCCGAGAGCGACGAGGCCAGCGAGTTGATGCGCTCTTTGACGCGCGGGAAAAACGCCAGCACTTCAGGAATGCGTTCGTGCGTGGTTTTCATGCCCAAGGTGATGCCACCCAGCTCCAAGTTTTCGTACACCGAGAGTTGGCCAAACAGGTTACGGCCTTGGGGCACAAACGCAATGCCGCGAGCCAGCAGGTCTTTTTGTGTGGCGCCAGTGATGTCGTCGCCGTTCAAACGAATCTTGCCTTGGCGCGGCTTGAGCAAGCCAAACAAGGTCTTCAGCACCGTGGATTTGCCCGCGCCATTGGGGCCAATCAGCAAAGTGATGGAGCCCTTGGGCACGGCAAACGACAGGTTGTTGAGGATCATGAAATCCTTGTAGCCCGCCACCACGTCGTCAAATTCAATGCAGGTGTCAGTCATGGTCAATTCCCCAGATAGGCATCAAGGACTTGCTTGTTGGCGCGAATTTCAGCGGGTGTGCCAATGGCCAACACCTGACCTTCGACCATCACCATGATGCGGTGGCACAGGTCCATCACAAAGTCCATGTTGTGTTCAATCACCACAAAGCTTCCTTTGCGGGTGTGGTTGAGCTCTTTGAGCAAACTGCTGATGCCACCCACCAAGGAGGGGTTGACCCCCGCGCAGGGTTCATCGAGCAGCACCAAGTCGGGCTCGCTCATGAAGGCCATGGCGATGTCGACCAGTTTTTGTTGCCCGTAGCTGAGCTCACCGGCTTTTTTATGGGCCACGTGGCGGATGTGGAACTGGTCGATCAAGGCATCGGCCTTGTCTCCCAAGTTGGAGTCGCCCGGCGCAAACATGCGACTGAGCAAGGTACCTTGGTGCTCTTGGGCCGCGACGATCAAGTTGTCGCGCACGGTCATCTTGCCAAACACTTGCAGCGTCTGGAAGGTGCGCCCCACGCCCAAGCGGTTGAGCGCCAACGGGCCGAGCTGGGTCACATCTTGGCCCTTGAGTTCGATCTTGCCTTGGTCGGGCGTGATCTGACCCAGCATGCTGTTGAACAAGGTGGTCTTGCCCGAGCCGTTGGGGCCAATCACACCAAAGATTTCACCCGGCATGACCTCAAACGACACGCCAGCGACCGCCTGGATGGCGCCATAGGCTTTTTTCAGGTCACTGACCTTGAGTACGGGGGCCGTCATTGCTTGACTCCTTGAGCAGCGCGAGCCGCTGAGGCCTCGCGGGATTGGCGTTTGGCCTTGAGACGGTCCGGAATGCTCAGCAAGCCATCAGGCAGCCAAATCATCAGCATCACCACCGCGGTGCCAAAGACAAACAAATACCAAGCTTGGGCAAAGCGCAACCACTCGGGCAAGATCACGCCCACCGCTGCGCCCAACAAAGGCCCCAAGAAATAGCCCGGGCCACCCACGACCACCATGAGGTACATCATGATCGAGGCCTCTACCGTGAAGGGTGCGGGGTCGATGAATTGCACCAAGGACCCAAACAAGCCCCCAGCAATGCCGGCGTAGGCGGC
>CAIVLE010000202.1 GCA_903906635.1 uncultured Burkholderiales bacterium
CCTCAAGATAGCGTGTCTACCAATTTCACCACGACGGCTTGTATGTGTCCTGCAAAACGAAGAGGAATAACGTCTGCACAACAGCCTCAGAGTTTACCCTGAAAAGGGTGATTTTCTCTCTGAGACCAGAGCTTTTGTGTGTTTACTTCGTTGGGATTTGTGCGGCACCCGATGCAGGAACCACAGCGGGAGCAATCGCATCGGCCGATGCACCAGCAGCAGGCATCACGACAGCGCCCTCGAGCACACTGCCCGTACTGGCAGGACGCAGATTACCGAAGTAGGCCAAGGCCAGCGTGCAGACAAAAAATACCGCAGCCAACACACCGGTGGTACGAGACAAGAAGTTCGCGCCACCACTGGCACCAAACAAACTACCCGAGCTACCACTGCCGAAAGCTGCGCCCATGTCTGCACCTTTGCCGTGCTGAACCAAGATCAGACCGACCATGGCCAATGCAGCCAACAACTGAACCACTTGAACGATGTTGAGGATCAAATTCATAAAAAACTCCGAAATAGCTGTGTCTCAGCGGGCTGCCGCTGCGATGATGGTCAAAAAGTCAGCCGGCTTCAAAGCCGCACCGCCAATCAACCCCCCATCAATGTCTGGTTGGCTCAACAATTGAGCTGCATTGGCAGCATTCATGCTGCCACCATAAAGAATCTGAACACGGTCGGCATGCGAGGTAGCCGCTTGCAGTTGTGCACGCAAGACAGCATGCACCGCTTGCGCTTGCTCTGGCGAGGCTGTTTTACCGGTGCCAATGGCCCAGACAGGCTCATAAGCCACCACGATTTCACTGATGCAATGCCCATTGGTGTGAATGACCGCAGCCAGTTGGCGCTTGACCACCTCTTCGGTTTGACCGGCTTCTCGCTCCAGCAAGGTCTCTCCGACACACACGATGGGGGTGATGCCAGCAGACAAGGCGCGTTGCGCTTTGGTGGCGACCAATTCGTCGCTCTCAGCATGGTATTGGCACCGCTCTGAATGGCCCACAATGGCGTAACGAACAGCAAAGTCTTTCAACATGGCTGCAGAAGTTTCGCCGGTGTAAGCACCTTGTTCATGGGGCGACAGGTCTTGCGCGCCCAAGTCCACCCCCGAGCCCTGTGTGAGCTGCTGCACTTGCGACAAATACGCCGCTGGCACACACACCGCGACTTGCGCCTTCTTGCCCGCGAGTGCGCCACTCAAGCCTTGTGCAATGCCTTGCAACAAGGCTTCATTGGCAGCCAAGCTGCCGTTCATCTTCCAATTGCCTGCAATGAGTTTTTGTTTCATGACAAATTCCAAGTCAACACAATCTTGCCGATGTGCTGGTTCGACTCCATCAGACGGTGGGCTTGTTCAGCGCCATCGGGGCAACCGGCATCAAAGGTTGAATGAACGACCGGCTTGATGCGACCGGCTTCGATCAGCGGCCACACATGCTGGCGCAAACTGCTGGCAATGGCCGCCTTGAATCCAACCGGACGAGGGCGCAAAGTGGAACCGGTGATGGTCAAACGACGGCGTAAAACCAACCCCGCGTTAAAGCCGCTCTTGACCCCGCCTTGCACGGCGATGATGACCAAGCGCGCGTCTTCTGCCATGCACTCCACCTCACGTGCCACATAGTCGCCTGCCACCATATCGAGCACCACATCCACGCCTTTGCCATCGGTGAGGCGTTTCGCCTCAGCGACAAAGTCGTGTGTTTTGTAATTGATGGCGTGATCTGCCCCAAGCGCCACACAAGCGGCGCATTTGTCATCACTGCCTGCCGTGACGATGACCCGAGCCCCCAGGGCCTTGGCCATTTGGATGGCCGTCACCCCAATGCCGCTGGAGCCGCCCTGCACCAACAAGGTCTCGCCTGCCTGCAAGCGAGCGCGGTCAAACACATTGCTCCAGACAGTGAAGAAGGTCTCGGGCAGCGAAGCTGCTTGGACATCGCTCAGACCTTGAGGGACAGGCAAGCATTGCCCCACAGGAGCCACACAATGGTCGGCATAACCGCCACCCGCCACCAGGGCGCACACACGATCGCCTACTGCCAAGCCAGCAGCAGCCATGGCCGCTGCGTCACCTGATGCGATAACCCCTGCCACCTCCAGCCCAGGAACATCCGACGCACCCGCAGGGACCGGATAGTTGCCAGTGCGCTGCAACACGTCAGGGCGGTTCACGCCACTGGCGCTAACGCGAATTAGCAACTCGCCCACGCCCGCCACCGGCACAGGCCGTTGGGCAGGGCGCAGCACCTCTGGGGCGCCGGGCGAAGTGATCTCAACAATGCGCATCATGTGCGTCACCTTGGCGCTCAAATCAAGACTGGTGGTCTTGATGGGCATCACCTGCATGGGCACGATCAGCGTGCTGGGGCTCAGCTTGCTGGTGGTCTGCATGCTGGCGCTCACCGCGCTGGTGACGCTGCTCGCCTTGGTGCTCCCCCTGGTGCTCGGCAGCAGGACGCTCGGTCAAGGCTTTCATGGACAACTTGACGCGGCCTTTTTCGTCCGTCTCAAGCACTTTCACGCGCACGATCTGACCCTCAGCCAATACATCGGTGACCTTGGCAATTCGCTCGTGGCTGATTTGGCTGATGTGCAGCAAACCGTCTTTGCCTGGCAGCAGGTTGACCAAAGCGCCGAAGTCCAAAATCTTGGTGATTGGGCCCTCGTAGACCTTGCCAATTTCAACTTCTGCCGTGATTTGCTCGATGCGCTTTTTGGCTTCTTCGGCCTTGTCACCGTCGGTGGCAGCGATGGTGATGGTGCCATCTTCATCGATGTTGATTTGGCAACCGGTTTCTTCGGTCAAAGCACGAATGACAGAACCACCCTTGCCAATCACGTCGCGGATTTTTTCAGGATTGATCTTCATCGTGAAGAGCTTAGGAGCAAAGTCAGACACTTGCGTGTTGGCTTCGCCCATAGCGTCTTGCATCTTGCCCAAAATGTGCATGCGGGCTTCTTTGGCCTGAGCCAGTGCCACTTGCATGATTTCTTTGGTGATGCCTTGGATCTTGATGTCCATTTGCAAAGCGGTGATACCGTGGGTGGTACCGGCCACCTTGAAGTCCATATCGCCCAAGTGATCCTCGTCACCCAAGATATCGGTCAGCACAGCAAAGCGGTTACCTTCTTTGATCAGACCCATGGCGATACCTGCCACGTGGGCTTTCATCGGCACGCCGGCGTCCATCAGCGACAAGCAGCCGCCACACACGGAGGCCATGGAGGACGAACCGTTGGATTCTGTGATCTCAGAGACGACACGCAGGGTGTAAGGGAATTCTTCTTTGCTTGGCAACACCGCCACCAAGGCACGCTTGGCCAAACGACCGTGGCCGATTTCGCGGCGCTTGGTACTGCCCATGCGGCCCACTTCGCCGGTGGCAAAGGGGGGCATGTTGTAGTGCATGATGAAGCGGTCTTCGTATTCACCGGCCAACGCGTCGATGCGCTGTGCATCGCGCTCGGTACCCAAGGTGGTCACCACCAAGGCTTGGGTTTCACCGCGGGTAAACAAGGCCGAACCGTGGGTACGGGGCAACACGCTGTTGCGAATTTCGATAGGGCGCACGGTGCGTGTGTCGCGGCCATCGATGCGTGGCTCACCGGCCAAAATTTGGCTGCGCACGATGCGGGCTTCGATGTCAAACAACATGCTCTCGACTTTGACGGCGTCAAACTCCACGCCTTCGGCCTTGAGGCCGGACATGACAGCGGCATAGGCTTCGCGACAAGCGTGGGTACGGGCTTGTTTGTTGCGGATTTGGTAGGCAGCGCGCAACTTGTCTTCAGCTTGTGCGTTGACCTTGGCGATCAGCGGCTCGTCCTTGGCAGGCGCAGTCCAATCCCAAGCGGGTTTGCCAGCGTCACGCACCAATTCATGGATGGCGTTGATAGCAATATTGCCCTGCTCGTGGCCAAAGACCACGGCGCCCAACATGATCTCTTCCGACAATTGTTGAGCCTCAGACTCCACCATCAACACAGCCGCTTCGGTGCCAGCCACCACCAAGTCCATCACGCTGTCTTTGCGCTGGGTTTGGCCTGGGTTCAACACATATTCGCCGTTGATGTAACCCACGCGCGCGGCGCCAATGGGGCCGTTGAAAGGAATACCTGAGATGCTCAAAGCGGCGGACACAGCGATCAACGCGGCAATGTCAGCATCCACTTCAGGATTCAAGGACACGGTGTGAACCACCACGTGCACGTCGTTGTAGAAACCTTCCGGAAACAAAGGACGGATCGGACGGTCAATCAGACGGCTGGTCAGTGTTTCGTGCTCGCTGGGCTTGGCTTCACGCTTGAAAAAACTGCCGGGGATCTTGCCTGCAGCGTAAGTTTTCTCAATGTAGTCCACCGTCAGGGGGAAGAAGTCTTGGCCAGCTTTGGCTATTTTTGAACCCACCACCGTGGCCAAGACCACGGTGTCGTCCATGTTGACGAGCACAGCGCCGCCAGCTTGACGGGCAACTTCGCCAGTTTCCATGGTGACCGTGTGCTGGCCCCACTGGAAGGTTTTGGTGACTTTGTTGAAAATTGACATGGTTTATTCCTAAAGAGTTTGGGAAGTGCAGGCCACTTCGCCTAAGCCCGGAGGAACTGGTGCAGCAAACGATGCCATTCCAAAAAACCTCACAAGGCAGCTTTTTTGGAATGACACAGCTTTTCGAATCTGCGCCTCGTTCGGTTCCGTCGGATTAAAAAAATTCAGTGCAACAAGTGCAAAACGCCTGAGCTATTCAAATAACTCAGGCGTTTGTCGCGAACTTCAGACGTTACTTGCGCAGGCCAAGCTTGGCGATCAGAGCAGCGTAACGGTCAAAGTCTTTGGACTTGAGGTAGTCGAGCAATTTGCGACGACGGCTCACCATGCGCAACAAGCCACGGCGACCATGGTGGTCTTTAGCGTGGGTCTTGAAGTGAGGGGTGAGTTCGTTGATGCGGGCAGTCAGCAGTGCAACTTGCACTTCAGGACTACCTGTATCACCAGCGGCGCGTGCGTTGTCTTTGACAACTTCAGCAATTTTTGCAGTCAGCATGTGTTTTCCTTTGATGTTTGACTTGCGTTGAGCCTTGGAACTTAGGTTCAACGTGCTTGCTCTACCTAATGGTAAAGCTCGCTGAGTATAGCAAACACCCAAGCAGGGTCGTTTCAGGTCAAATCAGCCAAGGACCAGCGCGGTTTGATGTCAAAACTGTAGGTGGTGGTCAGCCCCTTGGCGCCCGCGGGCTGGGACTGCAAGCGCATGGCAGCGGCCATGGCAATCATGGCGCCGTTGTCGGTGCACAAATGCAACTCGGGGTAATGCACCCTCACGCTCAAACGCTCACAGGCCGCATTCAATTGTTCGCGCAAATGGCGGTTGGCCCCCACCCCGCCAGCCACCACCAAGCGCTTTAAGCCGGTTTGGCGTAAGGCGGCCAATGACTTTTTCAGCAACACCTCGACAATGGCCGCCTCGGTGGAGGCGGCCAAATCGGCTTTGCGCGCCACCAGCTGATCGCCCAGCTTTTGCGCTTGCGTGAGCACCGCTGTTTTGAGGCCCGCAAACGAAAAATCCAAATCCCCGCTGTGCAGCAAGGGGCGCGGCAGTTTGAAAGCTGATCTGTCGCCCTGTTGTGCCAATTGGGACAACGCGGGTCCTCCCGGGTAGCCCAAGCCCATGAGCTTGGCCGATTTGTCAAATGCCTCCCCCGCTGCGTCATCGATGGTTTCACCCAATAAGGCATAGCGTCCCACGCCATCGACTTGCATCAACTGAGTGTGTCCACCCGAGACCAGCAAAGCCACAAAAGGAAACTCCGGAGCATCCTCACTCAAAAAGGGGGACAGCAAATGGCCCTCTAAATGGTGCACCCCCAAGACGGGCTTGCCCAAAGCCGCACCCAAAGCACAAGCCACACCCGCCCCGACCAACAAAGCGCCTGCCAGGCCTGGGCCCCGGGTGTAGGCCACCACATCCACATCTTGCAAGCTGTGATGCGCCCCTGCCAACACCTCACGCGCTAAAGGAATCACGCGGCGAATGTGGTCACGGCTGGCCAATTCAGGCACCACCCCCCCATAGGCCTGGTGCATGGCGATTTGACTGTGCAGCGCATGCGACAACAAACGGGGCAAGTCCTGGCCCTCAGTGCGCACCAAAGCCACACCGGTTTCGTCACAAGAGGATTCAATACCAAGGATCAACATAGAGGCAGAGTTTAGGTGGACCGATTGGCGCACAACTTGCATGACACTTGAAGACACCGCGTTTGCCCTGAAAGTCTCCTGCATGAAAGCCAGTCCGAAGAAGTCCAAACCCCAAGAGGCCTTGCGCATCGTGGTGGTCGCACCCGACTTGGTGGTGAGCGATCCCAATGACGACCACGCCCGCACCCAGGCACAACGCTCAAGGGCACTTCGCATCGGCTTGTTAGAAAGTGGCTTTAACCTCATTGCCACACTGCCTGCTGACGTGTTTTTGGCCGACCGCGTCAGCCAACTGCAACCCGACCTGATCATTGTGGACGCCGAGTCAGAGGCACGCGACGCCCTCGAGCATGTGGTGTTTGCCACCCGAGATGAACGCCGCCCGATTGTGTTGTTCACCGATGACAGCGACACCAGCCATGTGCGCGATGCGGTGGCGGTGGGCGTTTGCGCCTACATCGTAGACGGCCTCTCAAGCACGCGCATTCGTCCCATCTTGGATGTGGCCATGGCACGCTTTGAGTACGAACAAAACTTGCGCCATGAACGCGACCAAGCCCGCCACGCGCTCCACGAACGGGATTGGGTGGAACGCGCCAAAGCCCTGCTGATGGACAAACAAGCACTGACCGAAGCACAAGCCCATGCGAAATTGCGCAAAGTGGCCATGGACAAAGGCCTCAAATTGGGCGAGGTGGCGCAGCGAATCTTGGACATGGCGGACCTACTGTCCTAAATTGGTGCACCGCGCCCTGAATGCACTTGATTGCGCACTTAAAGGGGGCGAAACATGGCCTGAAATGCCTTGATTGAGCTGGCACAGGCTTTGCAGGTACAAGTCATAACCCTCCAAGGTTTGAACGGACAAAGGCGTCCCCAGAGATGGCTCTCTCGAGCTGTTTCTGAGGGCGCCTTTTTCTTTGTCGCAACGCTTTTGGAGGCCTCGCATTTTTTCAAGGAGTGATTCATGTCCGATCTGTTGGAGACCCCCATGAGCCGTCGCAATGTCTTGCAAGCTGGCACCGCCAGCGCCCTCACCATCGCCCCCGCATTGCGCGCAGCAGTCTATGCCCAAGGCTCGGACAAGCCAGAAAAAGAAGAAGTGCGCATTGGTTTTATTCCCCTGACCGATTGCGCCAGCGTGGTCATGGCCTCGGTGCTGGGCATCGACAAAAAGTACGGCGTCAAGATCATTCCCACCAAAGAAGCCAGCTGGGCTGGTGTGCGTGACAAATTGGTCAATGGTGAGTTGGATTTTGCGCATGTGCTCTACGGTTTGGTCTACGGTGTGCACTTGGGCACCTCGGGCCCAAAGAAAGACATGGCCGTGTTGATGACGATCAACCAAAACGGCCAGGCCATCACCTTGAGCAAGAAGCTTGCAGACAAAGGTGCCGTCGACGCCAGCAGTTTGGCCAAGTTGATGAACGCTGAAAAGCGCGAGTACACCTTTGCCCAAACCTTCCCCACCGGCACCCACGCCATGTGGCTGTACTACTGGTTGGCCAGTGTGGGCATCAACCCGCTCAAAGACGCCAAGGTCATCACAGTGCCGCCGCCACAGATGGTGGCCAATATGCGGGTGGGCAACATGGACGGCTATTGCGTGGGAGAGCCCTGGGGCCACCGTGCCATTGCCGACGGCATCGGCATCACCGCCACCACCACCCAAGATATCTGGCAAGACCACCCAGAAAAAGTACTGGGAACCACGGCGGAGTTCGTGAAGAAATATCCCAACACAGCGCGCGCTGTGACCGCTGCCATTTTGGAGGCTGGCAAATGGATCGACACAGGCTTGCAAAACAAGATGAAGATGGCCGAGACAATTGCCGACAAAGCCTATGTCAACACCAGTGTGGACGTGATCAACCAACGCATCTTGGGTCGCTACCAAAACGGTTTGGGCAAAACCTGGGACGACCCGCACCACATGAAGTTCTATGCCGACGGCCAAGCCACCTTCCCTTATCTCTCCGATGGCATGTGGTTTTTGACCCAGCACAAGCGCTGGGGCTTGCTCAAAGACCACCCCGACTACTTGAAGGTGGCCAAAGAAATCAACCACTTGGATGTTTACAAACAAGCAGCCACGGCCAGTAAAACGCCCGTGCCAAAAGACGTGATGCGCACCAGCAAACTGGTCGACGGCGTGGTCTGGGACGGCAAAGACCCCAGCAAATACGCTGACGGCTTCAAAGTCAAAGCTTAAGGACATCGGCATGTTGCTTCGCTTTTTCAAATCGCTGCTGTCGCAGGCGTTGCCGCCCTTTTTGGGCTTGGTCTTGCTGGTTGGCATCTGGTCATTGGTGTCTCTCAGCAGCACCAATAACTTCCCCTCCCCCCTTGCCACCCTCGTGCAGGCCATCTCGGTATTCAGTGATCCCTTTTACAGCAACGGCCCCAACGACCAAGGCGTGGGCTGGAACGTGCTGAGCTCACTCAAGCGAGTGGCCATGGGCTTTGGCTTGGCGGCGCTGGTGGGCATTCCGATGGGCTTTTTGATTGGGCGTTTCGAGTTTTTGTCGCGCATGTTCAATCCACTCATCAGCTTGCTGCGCCCCGTCTCCCCGTTGGCTTGGTTGCCAATTGGCTTGCTGGTCTTTAAAGGTGCCAACCCAGCAGCGATTTGGACCATCTTCATTTGTTCAATCTGGCCCATGGTCATCAACACGGCGGTGGGCGTGCAACGCGTGCCCCAGGACTACATGAACGTGGCGCGTGTGCTCAATCTGTCTGAGTGGAAGATCATCAGCAAAATTTTGTTCCCAGCAGTACTGCCTTACATGCTCACGGGCGTGCGTTTGGCCGTGGGCACGGCGTGGCTGGTGATCGTCGCGGCCGAGATGCTCACCGGGGGTGTAGGCATCGGCTTTTGGGTCTGGGACGAGTGGAACAACCTGAACGTCAAAAACATCATCATCGCCATTTTTGTGATTGGCATCGTCGGCTTGGTGCTGGAGTACGCGCTCATCAAACTCGCCACCGCATTCACCTTTGAGGAGGTGCGTTCATGAATGCCTCGCTGACCCACAAGTTCTTAGAAATCCAGGGCGTGGCCCAAACCTTTCGCACAGCCAAGGGCGACTTCCCCGCCCTGCGCGACATTGACCTGACGGTGGCTAAAGGCGAGTTTGTCGCCCTCATTGGCCACTCGGGTTGCGGCAAGTCCACCTTGCTCAACCTGATTGCCGGGTTGACCACGCCCACCCAAGGCACCCTGCTTTGTGCCAACCGTGAGATCTCAGGCCCCGGCCCAGAGCGTGCCGTGGTGTTCCAAAACCACTCGCTGCTGCCATGGCTGACTTGCTACGAAAACATCTATTTGGGGGTCGAGCGTGTGTTTGGCCAGTCCGGCTTGGTGGACGGCAAAACCAGAGAGACCAAGCTGCAACTCAAAGCCCGCACCGATGCGGCCTTGGACTTGGTGGGCTTGAGCCATGCGGCACACAAACGGCCCGGAGAAATTTCGGGGGGTATGAAGCAACGCGTGGGCATAGCGCGGGCCTTGGCCATGGAACCCCAGGTGTTGCTGATGGATGAACCGTTTGGCGCCTTGGACGCGTTGACACGCGCCAAGTTGCAAGACGAATTGCTCTCCATCGTTGCAGCCACCCACAGCACGGTCGTGATGGTCACGCACGATGTGGACGAAGCCGTGCTGCTGTCCGACAAGATTGTGATGATGACCAACGGCCCCGCCGCCACCATTGGTGAGGTACTCAGCGTCGATCTGCCACGCCCGCGCTCACGCGTGCAACTGGCCGACGATCCGCGCTACTTGCAGTACCGCAAAGCCGTGATCGACTTTTTGTACACGCGCCAAGCGCATGTGGAGAAAACATGAACAAGCTCAAATTGGTGATGATTGGCAACGGCATGGCCGGTGTGCGCACGCTGGAAGAACTGCTCAAGCTCACACCAGACCTCTACGACATCACCGTCTTTGGGGCAGAGCCCCATCCCAACTACAACCGCATCTTGTTGTCCCCGGTCTTGGCCGGTGAGCAGACCATGGACGAGATTGTGCTTAACCCGTTTGACTGGTACCGAGACAACGGCATCACCTTGCATGCGGGCTGGAAGGTGACCGAGGTAGATCGCGTCAAACGCATCGTGATTGCCGAAAACGCCACCGGTGAGCGCCGCACAGCACCTTATGACCGCTTGCTGTTGGCCACCGGCTCCAACCCGTTCATGCTGCCCATCCCTGGGCGTGAACTCGACGGCGTGTTGGCCTACCGCGACATGGCAGACACCCAAGCCATGATCGAAGCGGCACAGAAATATCAACATGCCGTGGTCATTGGTGGCGGCTTGTTGGGCTTGGAAGCGGCCAACGGTTTGATGAAGCGCGGCATGTCGGTGACGGTGGTGCACGTGGCTGAATGGCTGATGGAGCGCCAACTCGACCGCGTGGCTGGGGGCATGTTGCAGAGATCTTTGCAAGAACGTGGCATGCAGTTTCGGCTCGGCGCACACACCCAAGAGTTACTCGGTGACGCCTCGGGACGAGTGAGCGCGGTGCTCTTTAAAGACGGCACGCATGTGCCCGCTGAGTTGGTGGTGATGGCGGTGGGCATTCGCCCCAACACCGCACTGGCCGAACAAATGCATCTGCACTGCGAACGAGGCATTGTGGTGAGCGACACCTTGCAAACCGTGACCGATCCACGCATTTATGCCGTGGGTGAATGCGCCGCTCACCGAGGCATTGCTTATGGCTTGGTCGCCCCCTTGTTTGAACAAGGCAAGGTCTTGGCCAACCACTTGGCCGAGTACGGCATTGGCCGTTACACCGGATCCTTGACCTCGACAAAGCTCAAAGTCACAGGCATTGACCTCTTCAGCGCTGGCGACTTTATGGGCAGCAACGATGGCAGCACCGAAGAAATTGTGCTGAGTGACCCACACGACGGGGTATACAAAAAACTGGTGATCCGCAACGACCAACTCATCGGAGCCTGTTTGTACGGGGACACGGTGGATGGCAGCTGGTATTTCAAATTGCTGCGCGATGGCCGCAGCGTGGCCGACATTCGCGAAAAGCTGATGTTTGGCGAATCCAATATGGGTGACGTGGGCCACGCTGGCCACAACAAAGCCGCGTCCATGCCCGATGACGCCGAGGTGTGTGGCTGCAACGGGGTGAAAAAAGGCACGATTTGCAAGGCCATTCAAGAAAAAGGCTTGTTCACCTTGGACGAGGTGCGCAAACACACCAAGGCCAGCGCATCTTGCGGCTCATGCACCGGCTTGGTAGAGCAAATCTTGATGTTCACCGCAGGGGGCGATTACTCGGCCACTCCGAAGAAAAAAGCCGTCTGCAGCTGCACCGACCACAGTCACCAAGATGTGCGCGACGCCATCCGTGACCACAAGCTCTTGACCAACGAAGCGGTATTTAAGTTCTTGGAATGGCGCACGCCCACAGGTTGCGGCACATGCCGCCCTGCCATCAACTACTACCGGTTGAGCAGTTGGCCCAAAGAAGCGGTGGACGATCCGCAAAGCCGCTTCATCAACGAGCGCAGCCACGCCAACATTCAAAAAGATGGCACCTACAGCGTGATTCCCCGCATGTGGGGCGGCGAAACCACAGCCGATGAATTGCGTCGCATTGCCGATGTGGTGGACAAGTACAAGATTCCTACTGTCAAAGTCACCGGCGGGCAACGCATCGACTTGCTAGGCGTTAAAAAAGAAGACTTGGTGAACGTGTGGAAAGACATAGGCATGCCCAGTGGTCACGCCTACGCCAAGGCCTTGCGCACCGTGAAAACTTGCGTGGGCAGCGAGTGGTGCCGCATGGGCACCCAAGACAGCACCCAAATGGGCAAGGACCTGGAGCGTGCCATGTGGCGGATGTATGCGCCGCACAAGGTGAAGTTTGCGGTGTCGGGTTGTCCGCGCAACTGCGCCGAGGCGGGCATCAAGGACGTGGGCATCATTGGGGTGGAGAGCGGCTGGGAGATGTACATCGCTGGCAATGGCGGCATCAAGACCGAGGTGGCGCATTTCTTCACCAAGCTCAAAACTGCCGCAGAGGTGCTGGAGTACACCGGTGCTTTCATGCAGCTGTACCGCGAAGAGGGCTGGTACCTAGAGCGCACGGTGCATTACGTCAACCGAGTTGGCTTGGACTATGTGAAGCAAAAAATCCTAGAGGACCACGCAGGCCGACAAGCCCTGTGGGCTCGCTTGCAATTTGCACTGGACGGCGAGCCAGACCCCTGGTTCGAGCACACCAAAGCCCAGGTGGACACACGCCAATTTGTGCCCATCGTTGCCCAACTCACCCCTTGAATCGGAGACGCACCATGAGCGATTGGCTAGTCATTTGCAAAGTCGAAGACATTCCCGTGCTGGGTGCACGCCGTGTACAGCGCGCACAGGGCTGTGAGGTGGCGGTGTTTCGTAACGCCCAAGATCAGGTGTTTGCGCTGCTTGACCGCTGCCCCCACAAAGGCGGCCCACTGAGTCAAGGCATTGTGTACGGCACCACCGTCGCCTGCCCCTTGCACAACTGGCAAATTGACTTACAAGACGGCTGCGCCCAAGCCCCTGACGAGGGGTGTGCCCAGCGCTTTGCGGTACAGGTGAACCAGGGCGAGGTGGCCCTGAACCGCGCAGAGCTTGCCAACTTGGCCCTGGACTAAACATGAAAGAGACCCGCTCCAGCTGCCCCTACTGCGGCGTGGGTTGTGGCGTGATCATTGAGTCATCGGGTGCACGCATCACCGGTGTGCGGGGCGACCCGCAGCACCCCGCCAACTTGGGTCGACTCTGTAGCAAGGGATCGACCTTGCACCTGAGCGCCAGCCCCGTGACTGCAGCCCAAACCCGGCTGCTTCAGCCCCAGCGCCGTTTGGTCCGTGGGGGCCACTTGTTGCCCATGTCATGGGAGGCCTCACTGCAGTGGGCCAGCCAAAGCTTGGGCCACATCGTGCGTAACCATGGCCCCGAAGCGGTGGGGTTTTATGTATCGGGCCAACTACTGACCGAGGACTATTACGTCTTCAACAAGCTGGTCAAAGGATTGCTGGGCAGCAACAACATTGACACCAATTCCCGCTTGTGCATGAGCAGCGCGGTGGCGGGTTACAAGCTCACCCTGGGCGCCGACGCGCCACCGGCTTGCTATGACGACGTGATGCAGGCCGAGTGCTTGTTCATCGCCGGCAGCAACGCGGCTTATGCACACCCGATTTTGTTTCGCCGTATCGAAGAAGCACGCGCGCTCAATCCCCATCTCAAAATCATTGTGGCCGACCCGCGTCGCACCGACACGGCCAGCAGCGCAGACCTGCATCTGCCGCTGCAGCCTGGCACCGATGTGGCCTTGTTCCATGGTTTGCTGCACATCATGCTGCGCGAAGGCTGGGTCGATCGGGCCTACATCCAAGCCCACACCGAGGGCTTTGACGCACTGCACACCTTGGTGCGCGACTTCACGCCTGAGCGGGTGAGCCAACTGTGCGGCCTACCCACCGAGGCCTTAGAGCAAGCCGCACGCTGGTTTGCCACCGCCAAAGCCACGCTTAGCCTGTACTGCCAAGGTTTGAACCAGTCCAGCAGTGGCACCGCCAAAAACGCGTCGTTGATCAACCTGCACTTGGCCACTGGACACATCGGCCAGCCCGGCTCAGGACCGTTTTCACTCACCGGTCAACCCAATGCCATGGGTGGGCGCGAGGTGGGCGGTTTGGCGAATTTGCTCAGTGCCCACCGCGATCTGGCCAACCCAGCGCACCGCGCCGAAGTGGCCCAACTCTGGGGTATTGACGATGTGCCCGCCAAACCTGGCAAGACGGCGATTGAAATGTTTGAAGCCGCAGCTGAGGGTGAGATCAAAGCCTTGTGGATAGCGTGCACCAACCCCGCCCAATCCATGCCCGATCAAAGCACGGTGCGGCGCGCTTTGGAGAGGGCCGAGTTCGTGGTGGTGCAAGAAGCGTTCGCCACAGCCGAGACCTGCAACTTTGCCGACTTGCTGCTACCGGCCACCACGTGGGGCGAAAAAGAAGGTACGGTCACCAACAGCGAACGCCGCATCACCCGCGTGCGTGCAGCCGTGCCGCCCCCCGGTCTGGCCCGTCATGACTGGCAAATCGTGGTTGATCTGGCCCAAAGGCTGGCGCAAGAGCCCGGCGTGGGCGAAGGGCGCAGCGGCTTGCGCATGAACTACAGCTCGCCCGAAGACATCTGGTTGGAACACCGCGAATCCACCCGCGGACGGGACCTGGACATCACAGGCATGAGCTACGCCCAACTCGAAGTTGCGCCTCAACAGTGGCCCATGCCGGAGGGCCAAGTCCACGGCCAAGCCCGCTTGTACCAAGACGGCGTATTTGCCACGCCCAACGGCAAAGCGCGTTTCGCAGCCTTGGACTACACGCCTGTGGTCGAAGCGCGTGAATCACGGTTTCCGTTTTCGCTCAACACCGGGCGCTTGCGCGACCAATGGCATGGCATGACGCGCACCGGGGTCGTGGGCAAATTGTTTGGCCACGTCCCAGAGCCCTCGGTCCAACTGCACCCCAACGACATGACCCGCCTGGGGCTGTGCGACGGCACCTTGGTGCACGTCACCAGCAAGCGCGGCTCTATCGTGATCCCCGCCGTGGCGAGCCCCGATATAGGTCAGCAACAAGCCTTCATCGCCATGCACTGGGGTTCGGCCTTTTTGGGCGGACGCGACCACCAAAACAAACCACTTGCCGGTGTGAACGCCATCACCACCTCGGCTTATTGCCCGTCCTCCAAACAACCCGAGCTCAAGCACGCCGCCGTCAAGGTGCTGAAAGCCGAGTTACCCTGGACTCTGCTGGCCGTGGCTTGGTTGCCCGAGGACACCGCACACACGGTGTTGCAAGCCCTGCGTGCGCGCATGGTCCAATTTGAATTTGCCAGCTGTGTGCCTTTTGCCGAAAGCGGCCACAGCGAGACACCTCGCCAAGGCGTGCTGCTGCGCGCGGCGTGCAGCGAGTCACCCCAGATGCAGTGGGTGCATGACATCGAGCAGCAACTGGGCTTGAGCGAGGACAACAGCTTGCGCTACGTTGACGCCAAGCGCAGCCAACTGCGCTGCATGCGTTTGGCCAGCGAGGGCGACGCCACACTGGATGCTTTTGTGATCGCAGGCGACACCTCGGCCGAGGGCTGGCTCAAAGACTTGTTGCAAAGCCAGCAATCGGCCAAGGCCTATGGCCGGCGCTTGCTGATGTCGGGCAGCACGCCCCCTGTGGCCTTGTCCCGTGTGGGCCACACGGTGTGCACCTGCCTGGGGGTGCCAGATGTGGCGATTCAAGCGCACCTGGCCCAAAGCACGACAGCCGACAGCAACAGTTGTTTATCCGATCTGCAAAGCGCGCTGAAATGCGGCACACAGTGCGGCTCTTGCGTCCCTGAGCTGCGGCGCATGATTGGCCTGCATCTGGCGGCACAGGCGGACACGCCGTCATTGGCCTTATAGCCCGAGGTTATCTGCGCTGCAGGACAATCTAGACATGGCAATTGCTCACTACCTCAAAGTCATTGGCCGCGGTCGCGACGGCGCCCGCGCCATCGACCGTGCGCAGGCTGCTGACTTGATGGGACAGGTGCTCGATGGCCTTGTGAGTGACTTGGAAATTGGCGCTTTTTGCTTGGCCATGCGCATCAAGGGCGAAACGCCCCAAGAGATGGCGGGGTTCTTGGACGCGGTACACGCCCGCTTGAACCTCATTCACGCCAGCCCCAGCACGCCCGTGGTGGTGCTGCCCAGCTACAACGGCGCACGCAAACTGCCAGTTCTCACCCCCTTGCTGGCCGCCTTGCTGGCCCGCGAGGGCCTGGCCGTGGTGGTGCATGGTTGCGCCACCGAGTCAGCCCGTGTGAGCACCCAAGAGGTGCTGGCCGCCATGGGCCTGGCACCACTCACCCAAGCGCGCACCGTGCAAGCCGGTGAACAGGTGTTTGTGCCCACCGAGATGCTGTGCCCCGGACTCAAACGTTTGCTGGATGTGCGCCGGGTGGTGGGTTTGCGCAACCCGGCCCACAGCTTGGTCAAGTTGATGAACCCCATGGCGGGCGAGGCCTTGCTGGTGGGCAGCTACACACACCCTGAATACGCGGTGTCCATGGCCAACACCTGGGCGCTGACGGGCGCGCGCGCCTTGCTGCTGCGAGGCACCGAAGGCGAGGTGGTGGCCGATGCACGGCGCCAACCCCAAATTGACGCATTCACCCGTGGGGTACGCCAGACCTTGGTCGAGGCGCAGACCGGCGCCTTGGCGCAACTCCCCGATTTGCCCACACAGACTGACGCCGCCACCACGGCACGCTTCATCCAGTCTGTGCTCGACGGTCAATTGCCTGTCCCCGCCCCTATCGCTCGCCAAGTGCAAGCGGCTTTGCAGGCCTTGACGCTTTGACCCTCCAGATCAACCGCTCACTCACAGATCTACCCCCATGACCTTGTCTCGCTCGACTCCCATACCTCACGTCACCCTGGTGGGTGCAGGCCCCGGCGACGCTGAACTGCTTACCCTCAAAGCCGTCAAAGCGATTGGTGCGGCCACCGTGTTGCTGGTGGACGACTTGGTGAGTGATGCGGTGCTGGCTTATGCCGCGCCCACCGCGCGCATCGTGCATGTGGGCAAGCGCGGAGGTTGCCGCTCCACACCGCAAGCCTTCATTGAAAAGAAGATGTTGCAAGAAGCCAAAGCGGGTGAGAACGTGGTGCGCCTCAAAGGCGGTGACCCCTTTATCTTTGGCCGTGGCGGGGAGGAACTCGAACATCTACAAGCCCAAGGTGTGGCCGTCACGGTGATCAATGGCATCACCGCCGGCCTGGCTGGCGTGACGTCGTTGGGCGTGTCGCTCACCCACCGTGAGCACGCCCATGGGGTGGTGTTCATCACCGGACATGCCAAAAAGGATGACGCCAACGGCGTCGACTGGGTGGGCTTGGCCCGCACGGCAGCACAAGCCAAGTTGACTTTGGTGATTTACATGGGCATGAGCGGTGCAGCTCAGTTGCAAGATGCTTTGTTACAGGGCCTGGACGCGCACACCCCTGTGGCGGTGGTGCAGCATGTCAGCTTGCCCACCCAACGCCATGTGGTGTGCACCTTGGGCAGCTTGTATGACACGGTGGTGCGTGAGGGCATGGCAAGCCCCTCGGTGATCGTGGTGGGTGATGTCTTCAAAGGCATGTTGCAGATGCAAGCCCCCTGCGCCCAAACACCCTTGCAAGCATCACGCTAAAGCGCTGCATCCTGCGCCCCCACTAAACTGAGGGCATGAATTCGTTTGATGTCGTGATTGTCGGGGCCGGTGCTGCTGGTTTGTTTTGTGCAGGGGTGGCGGCGCAACAAGGTTTGCAGGTGTTGGTGCTGGACCATAGTGACAAGGTGGCCGAGAAGATCCGCATCTCGGGCGGGGGGCGCAGCAACTTCACCAACCGCGAGCTCGATGTGCGGGCCCCGCACAAACACTTTTTAGGAGACAACCCACAGTTTTCGCGCAGCGCTTTGTCGCGCTACACGCCACAAGATTTCATAGCACTGGTGCAGCGCCACCAAATTCCTTTTCACGAAAAGCACAAAGGACAGCTGTTTTGTGACCGCTCAGCCGAGGACCTGATTGAGATGCTGCTGCGTGAGTGCGACTCAGGCGCGCAAGGAGGGCATGTGACCCGCTGGCAGCCTTGTGGCTTGAAAGCGGTGCGCTTCAACGCCACAGCGCCCATCGCCTCGCGCTATGAGATCGACACCCACCAAGGCACGGTATGTGCCGCCTCAGTCGTGGTGGCAACGGGTGGCTTGTCCATTCCAAAAATTGGGGCAAGCGATTTGGGCTACCGACTGGCCCAGCAGTTTGATCTGCGCTTGGTGGCGCCCCGTGCGGGCTTGGTACCGATGACCTTTGATGGTGCGGCCTGGGCGCCCTATGCGCAATTGGCGGGCTTGTCCTTGCCGGTGCGCATTGAAACAGGTTCCAAGAAAAGCCTGCAAGCGTTTGACGAAGACTTGCTGTTCACCCACCGAGGGTTGTCAGGTCCAGCCGTGCTGCAAATATCGAGCTACTGGCAAGTGGGTGACGAAATTCGGGTGAATTTGGCCCCTGAGATCGACCTGCATGAGCAACTGACCCAGGCCAAACTGCATTCCAAAAAACTCATCTCCAACGCCCTGAGCGCTTGGGTGCCTTCGAGGTTGGCTGAGGCCTGGGCCAGCCAAGACGCCGCTTGGCAACGCCCGGTGATAGAGGCCAGCGACAAAGCCTTGGCGCAATTGGCGCAGCGCCTGGGCCGTTGGCCCCTCATCCCCACGGGGACCGAGGGCTACAAAAAAGCCGAAGTGACCGTAGGTGGCGTGGACACGCGCGATCTGTCGCAACAAACCATGGAGTCCAAGCAACCCGGGCTGTATTTCATTGGCGAAGTGGTGGACATCACCGGGTGGCTGGGGGGATATAACTTTCAGTGGGCCTGGGCCAGCGCCCACGCCTGTGGTCGCGCTTTGGGGGCGGCGTTAAAGCCGCTATAATCCTCGTCTTTGCTGGCAAACCCCCAACGGCCTGATCAACTTTGTGTTGGGGAACCCCGCAGACATGGCGCATGAGCACGATCTTCTTATGAACCCTCTGACTGCAATATTTGGAAACATTTGGTAATGACCACCATCCGTGTAAAAGAAAACGAACCGTTTGACGTCGCTCTGCGTCGCTTCAAGCGCACCATTGAAAAA
>CAIVLE010000203.1 GCA_903906635.1 uncultured Burkholderiales bacterium
ATGACCATGAATTCCTGGGCGTCGGTAGATTGCCAGGCGGTGTGCGCGCCGCCGTTCAAGATGTTCATCATGGGCACGGGCAAAACGTGCGCATAGACGCCGCCAATGTAGCGGTAGAGCGGCAGGCCGACGGCTTCGGCCGCGGCTTTGTTGAATGTGCCGACCAAACCTTCTTGGCGTGTGCCTGGCAAAGAGTCGCCCTTGCAAGAGCCTGTGTTGTTGCCTGAATCACAAGTGGTGGAGACACCTGCGCCGTTGACTACAGACCCCCCTCCAGCCGCTGCGTCGTTTGAGCGTGCGCCGCGCCGCACGCCTTGGGGCTGGATCACCTTGGTGGTGTTGTTGTCGATGGCGGCGTTTGGGTATTTGTACCGCGACGTGTTCATCAACGAAGCCGAGTTGATGAAGAAATACCTGCTGCGTGGCACACCCGCAGTGCCAACGACCACCGAGAGTGCGGCCAGCGCTGCTGCTTTGTCGGCACAGGCCTTGGCGTCTGCCGAGGCGATGCAAGCGGCCGCCTCTGCCGCCTCTGCCGCCATGGCGCCTGAAGCAGTGGCCTCTTTGGCCAGCAGTCCTGGCGTCGCAGTTGCAACAGCGCCAATCGCGAGTTCCCCTGCAAGTTCCCCTGCCAGTGCCTTGGCCAGCGCGCCAAGTTCGACGGTCATCGCGCCTGCGATGAGCGCCTCTGGGACCGGTGCAAATGTCAAGGCGAGCGACAAAGCCCCAGAGAAAGCAGCTGAGAAAGCGGCAGAAAAACCCAAGGTCCCAGCCACCGAATCAAAACCACAAGCCGATATCTCAGATGAAGAATGGCTCAAACAGTTGCCAGCCAACAGCTATGTGGTTCAGTTGGCCGCTTTTGATACCGAGCCCGAGATGTTGGCTTTCAAACGCAGCAATAAGTTGTACTCCAGGTCGCGCATCATGACGCCACGAAAAAAAGGCGGTGCCAAACAAAATTACTTTATTTTGTTGTCGGGCCCTTTTGCCAACAAATCTGAAGCCGATACGTACATGCAGTCCAGTCCCTTGCTGGCCAAAGCTTGGTTGCGCACCAGCCAGTCATTGAAAACGCAATTTGAGCGCCCATGAGTGCCACGGACAAGGAATGTCAATGAAACAAACTGATGATGCGTTGGTGATCCGTGGCGATCGCACAGACGCAGGCAATGAGGCGGCGGCTGAAGTCGATGCATTTGTGCCTTCTGTTCCAGAAAGCTTGCCCCATCTGACAGTGCCAGATTTGGCACCTGACGCTTCAGGCATATCGGCCAAGGAGTTGGCGCGCATCCCCACCTTGACTGAGCAAATCGCAACCCCTGCCGCGACAGTTCCAGCTGTTGAGCCAAAGGTCGCGCCCGAACACCCACCAGAAGTTGAGGCTAGCCTGGTGCAAGTGCCCCCACCCGAGCCTGACGTGCCACACGCTGAGGAGATCTCACCGGATGCTGTGGCTGACTTACCCGTGGTGGCTCCATTGGTGGAATTACCTCAAGCTCTGCCTGTTGCTGCCGAATCATGGTTGCAAGCATGTCACAGCCGGGTCAACCAGCTGACCGACGAAATTCACCAACTCAACAATCGACTCGATCAACTCGAACACAGACCAAGGGCCTGAACATGGCGGATACGCAACAAACCACCGACGAAGCGCAGGCGCCCATTTTGGATGTGGACGCCACAGCAGAGCGGCTGACGGAGTTGGCCAATGCGTCGCTGGACAGCAATGAAATGGCGCGTCAGATTGAAGAGCTGACTTCGGTCGTGTTGGACTCCGCCGAGGTGTCCACCCGCTCGGCCACCATTGCTGCGGACGTGAGCGCGAGCATGCGCGACGTGGTGGAAAAAATCCAAGAGAACAACCGACGCAATGTGCTGCATTCCCGCATCATGTTGGGGTCGTTTTGTGCTTGTTTGTTGATTGCGATGGGCATTTTCTTTGCGATCACGATCAAGATGACCAAGTCGATCAAAGAACTCGACACCATGATTTACGCCATGGCCAAGCGCGTGATTGAGGTCGATGCCAGCATCACCTCGATCAGCAAGACCAACGCTGACTTCTCGGAAATCACCGAAAAGCAAGAAGAAATTGTGACGACCCAAACCCGTGTAGCCAACCGATTGGAAGAGTTGGGTCGTGCCATTTCGTCCATGCCCAACACCGTGGCAGATCAAGGCAACAAAGTCAACGATCCCAAGTTCCAAAACATGCAAAAGCAACTCCAGTCACTGGAGTCCAAGGTGGTGTCTTTGGACGGCAAGTTGCAAGTCTTTGCACAAGCAGCCAGCGCCAAGTCGGCACCTGCAGCCTCCGGCCCTAATTCGCAAGCTATTTTGAGCGAGTTGCAAAAGCTCAAGCAAGACATCAACCTGGCCAATCAAGCCCAAGACAAGGCCCAAATGAATGTGGCCAAGGCTACGGCTGCGGCTGCCGCTGCCGCCGCAGCGGCAGAGAAAGCCGCCGATAAAGCGGCAGCTGCAGAAAAGGCAGCCGGCGCAGAGCGCTTGGCTTCGCAAAAAGCGGCGGCCGAAAAGGCAGCGGCCATGCGCTCAGGACAAGAAAAATCGGCCGATCAGTTGGCGGCAGAAAAACAAGCGGCTGACAAAGCAGCTGCGGCGCGAGCTGCGGCACAAAAAGCAGCGGCTGACAAAGCCGCCGCCGAGAAGGCTGTGGCCGACAAAGCTGCCGCTGCAGCCGCCAGTGCCGAAAAAGCAGCTGCAGCTGCATCGGCCGCGGCTGAAAAAGCCGAGAGAGCCCGCGCAGCAGCGCTGGCCCCTGTGGCGGTCAAAGACAACCCGATTCGTTACCCTCGCGTGCCAGCTTCCGCTGCAACGGGGCCGACTTCAGGCACTCCTTGAGTTAAAGCTGTTGGCGCTGGCGGTGGGCCAGTCGCGAAAGACATCGGGGAGCTGGGACACATCGGCTTGCAGCAAGGCGCCTGGTGCCACGTTGTCGATCAGCTCAGACAAATGCTGGGTGTGTGTTTCGGTGACACGGCGCATGATGTGCTTGGTTGACAAGTCCTGGGGCGAATGCAAGCCTGCCGATTGCATGATTTCTTGAAGCGCCTCGAGCGTGTTTTTGTGAAAGTTGTGCACCCGCTCAGCCTTGCTGGGCACCACCAAAGCCAATTGTCGTTTGGGGTCTTGCGTGGTCACGCCCGTGGGGCAATTGCCCGTGTGGCAAGTTTGGGCTTGGATGCACCCCAGGGCAAACATGAAGCCGCGTGCGCTGTTGCACCAATCGGCACCTAAAGCCAGGGCACGTGCCATGTCAAAGGCACTGACGATTTTTCCGCTTGCACCGACACGAATTTGATCGCGCAAGCCCACACCCACCAGCGTGTTGTGCACCAGGCGCAAGCCCTCTTGCATGGGCATGCCGATGTGGTCAGAAAATTCCAGGGGTGCGGCTCCTGTGCCGCCTTCGGCGCCATCGACCACCACGAAGTCCGGGTAGATGCCCGTCTCTTGCATAGCCTTGACGATGCCAAACCATTCCCATGGGTGCCCAATGCACAATTTGAAGCCCACCGGTTTGCCTTCACTGAGTGTGCGCAGCTGCTGCACAAACTGCATCAAACCCACCGGGGTGGAGAAGCTGCTGTGGGCCGCAGGCGAGACACAGTCTTCGCCCACCTTGACGCCACGCGCCTCGGCAATTTCGAGGGTGACTTTAGGGCCTGGAAGCACACCGCCGTGGCCGGGTTTGGCACCTTGGCTGAGTTTGATCTCCACCATCTTGACTTGGGGGGAGC
>CAIVLE010000204.1 GCA_903906635.1 uncultured Burkholderiales bacterium
TCTACGTCAATTTTTGTCTGGGTTTGCTGTATTCAGCAAAAAACAGGCCCGCTTCAATTGACACCTGTTTTTCTATGGTTATCTCAGGCCGTGGGTTGCCGCAGATGGAGGGGTAAATACGCGCAGTGGCTTGATTGCGACTTCCAGCGACGCCCACTCTTCATGCAACAGACGCGTTTGGGTCAACATGTCCCCGCGGCGAAATGCATTCATGAAGGTGTCGATTCGGTCGGGTCGTTCGTTTTCATTTGCCCATCCACTTACGCATCTGGCGCTGCTTGAGTGACCTGCGTTCCTGGGGATTACGGCCCTTGTAGCTGGCAATACGATCCGCAGTGGCGGCTTGGCGCTTGAGTGGCCAGTAGGACCGGCCATCCTTGCCCATTGACCAGACGTTGCTGACTTGGTTTTGCAGTAAAGGCAGATGATCGCTCAGTGAATCCGGCGTTGCACTGGCGAGTGCCGTGCGTTCACGGGCGCGCCAACGCTGGTGCCAGATCATTTTGTCCTGACGTTCACTGCGACAAGTCGTGTGTCCAAAGATGGGGGTTTTGCGGCGGCTGCGGCTCATGATGTTGTGTGTTGGGCGACTATTCTATTTGGCGTTGAACAACATCGCTAAGCAGTTGACGATGCCAGTGCGAAACTGCAAGCCTGTGCTGAACCGATTGACGATCCAGTTTGGGGAAAGGATGTCGACGAATTAACACGCGCTCCGTTCACGAAAAATTCGTAGACTCTCTAGAAATTAGATAACGGCTTGCAAGCCCTTGCGTTCAAGAAGATTAAGTCGCTGGGTCATTCTTTTCGAACCCAAACAAGTAAATCTATCGACGCCCAAACCGGGTTGCAACAATTGTTCTTGCGCCCGAACTCTTTCCACGGGCCTTGCAGAGTCACACGTTTTTTTATAACGTGTCTGCTCAAATCTGCATCAATGAGGCCACTGGCCATTTCACCCGTCGCAGCAATCAAATCATCATGAGACGCTTTGTGCTTTCGCATCCAGCGTGCAAAGGATTAGATGGCAAGAATTTGCAAAATACGATGCACGTGTGAATTGCTGCACCAGGTGCGACAGTTACCAACCAGAAACAATCCTCGAAGCTATTGCAACATCTAGCAGCACTCAACTGTCCCATGCCCAGGAGCCGCCTGCGTCGGCACAAGGTGGCTCAAGCTCACTTGTTGGTTGTGTTCATCCACGAACGCCCGTTGTGCTGAGTGGGTGTGCGCTTTGGTCACTGGCTGGCGCTGGATTCCTGTGCATGTCAGCTGTTTTCGCAATACCTTAAGTTGAATTTTTCAGCGCCAGAGTAGATGAAATCGACGCTCAGAAAACAGTCGGCAAATTAGTTTTTATCGATGTAATAAAAGCAATGCTCGACAGGCTGACCATTAACAAGACGAGGCGCCGTGTGAGAAAGTTTTGCGCCAATTTTTTCTAGTGCTTTGCACGATCGAATGTTGTTTCTACCTACGTGAAACCACACTCGCGTGGCCCAATTAAAAGCATGAGCGAGCATCAAAGACTTCATCTCCGCGTTCGCAGCGCCGCCCCAATGTGATCGTGCAAGAAATGTGAACCCAACGGCAAGCTCCAAGTCTCCCTCGTCAACGTCATAGTAGCGAGACGATCCAATGATCTGCGACGTGTGTTTGTCTAACGCGATCAAAGTGGCTTTGGACGCAAGACCTGAAGAAAATATTTGTGCATCAAACACATCGCGTTGGTAGCGCAGGGGGCTTGGGTGCTGCTCCCAGACTAGCGAGTCATTTGCGACTTGATAAAGTGGCTCGTAATCTTGGGCAGTTAACGGACGAAGAATGATGTGATCGCCAGACAAGACGGGTTGCAAATCAATGCAAACAGTCATATCAGTTCAACACTCATCCGTCCCATGCCCAGGTGCCGCCTGCGTGGGCACATGGTGACGCAAACCCACTTGTTGGTTGTGCTCATCCACAAACACCAGCTGTGGTTCATGAGTAGCCACTTGGTCTTCATGCACTTGTGCGAAAGACGCAATGATCAACAAGTCACCCACACTGGCGCGACGAGCCGCTGAGCCGTTGACAGAAATCATGCCTGAGCCACGTTCGCCTTTGATGGCGTAGGTGATGAAGCGTTCGCCATTGTTGATGTTCCAGATGTGGACTTGCTCGTTCTCACAAATGTTGGCGGCGTCCAGCAGGTTTTCGTCGATGGCACAGGAGCCCTCGTAATGGAGCTCGCACTGGGTGGTGACGACTCGATGAATTTTGGATTTGAGCAGGGTGCGGAACATGGCTACAGCGTGTGCGTGTGACTGAGATCACGAATCATAGTGGGCTTGGTGGCGCGAGCCCCTGAACGTGGGCCAATAGCCCAAGTGCCGCCACCCGGCCACTGGCCAAGCAAGCCGTGAGCAAGTAGCCGCCGGTAGGGGCTTCCCAGTCAAGCATTTCTCCCGCCAAGAACACGCCTGGCTGGGCGCGTGCCATCAGTTCCGGCGTGAGTGCCTCAAGACGGACCCCGCCAGCGCTGCTGATGGCTTCGTCCAAGGGACGCGTTGCGCAGACTGAGATCGGCAGGTGTTGGATGGTGTGGCCCAGCGTGGTGGGGTTGTGCATGTCTTCTTTGCTTAGCACCTCATGCAGCAACCCGAGCTGTAAATTGTTGAGGTTCAAGCGGCTTTTGAGATGGCTCGACAAAGATTTAGAGCCTCGGGGGTGAGACACCTCGCCCAACACACGCTCAGCGGTCCATTCGGGGCGCAAGTTGAGGTGAAAGGTGGCATGTCCTGAGCGTTCAATTTCATCGCGCAGCAAGGCTGACGCTGCGTAGACCAAGCTGCCTTCGATGCCGGTGGCGGTGGCAACAAATTCGCCCGTGCGCCTGAACACGTGCCCCAACGTGTCGGTGAATGTCAGCTGTACCGATTTGAAAGCTTCGCCCGCGAAACGAGTGGCAAAGTGCTCGCTCCAGCCTTGTCGTTGGTGGATTTGCACGTCAAAGCCGCAGTTGGACGGGCGCAGTGGGGCGACATCGATGTGTTGTTGGGTGAGCCAACTTTGCCATGCACCGTCAGACCCCAAGCGTGCCCAGCTGCCTCCGCCTAAGGCCAACAGCACCACATCGGCGTGTGCCGTGTGCAGGCCCTGCGGGGCCTCAAAGGTCAAGCTAAATGAGGTTGCGTGTGGTGTTATCGAGGGCGCAAGCGCGGGTGCAGGTGTGGATGTGGATATGGGTGTGGGTGAAGGTGAGGGTGTAGGTTCGCACGTGTTGTGTTGCAGCTGGCCATTCCAGCGGTGCCGCATGTGAAAGGTCACCGGCGTTCCCACTGTGGGGTGACGCAAGCGGTGCAGCCACGCACGCAGCAAGGGGGCGGCTTTCATGTCCGTGGGGAAGACGCGCTGAGATGTGCCCACAAACGTGTCGAGCCCTAAGCCTTGGACCCAATCGCGCACCGCTTGGGGGCCAAAGGTTTGCAGCCAAGGCGTGCAGGCGGCTGCGCGCGCTCCGAAGCGGGTGACAAACTGTTCGAAGGGCTCGGCGTGGGTGAGGTTCAAGCCGCCCAGGCCCGCCAGCAGAAATTTGCGGCCCACCGAGGGCATGGCGTCATACACGTGCACCTTCAAGCCGGCAGCGCTCAGCACCTCAGCGGCCATCAGCCCTGCAGGCCCAGCGCCAACGATGGCCACCGTCAGGCTCGAGATGGGTTGGCCGCTCACAGCATGCCTTCGTAGTGCACAGTGATGGGGGCGTGGTCAGAGAACTTTTCTTCTTTGTAAATTTCTGCCCGTCGTGCTTTGGCAGCCAGGGCCGGTGTGGCCAAGTGGTAGTCCAAGCGCCAACCCACGTTGTTGGCATAAGCCTGTCCTCGGTTGCTCCACCAGGTGTAGCAAGCATCGGTGGTGTCGGGGTGGAGCTGGCGGTAAACGTCCACCACACCCGCTTGGGTGGTGAGTTGCGTCATCCAAGCGCGCTCTTCGGGCAAGAAGCCACTGTTTTTTTGGTTGCCACGCCAGTTCTTGAGGTCGGCTTGTTGGTGCGCAATGTTCACGTCACCGCACAGCACAAATTCACGTTCGGCTTTGAGGGCGGTGAGATGCGGGTACAGCGCCGCTAAAAATCGGTACTTGGCCTCTTGGCGCTCAGGGCCCGATGAGCCGCTGGGAAAGTAGCTGCTGATGATGGACAGCTTTTGTGTGGGCGTGTCAAAGCGCAGCTCGACATAGCGGCCTTCGGCGTCGAACTCGCCCCCGTCAAAGCCCACCACCACGTCGCTGGGTTCATGCCGGGTGTAGACGCCCACGCCCGAGTAGCCTTTTTTCTCGGCGTATTGAAAGTGGCCCTTCAAACCCGCCAGCGTGTCGAACTGGCCCTCGATGTCGGACGCTTGGGCTTTGATTTCTTGCACGCAAATACAATCGGGCTTGGCTTTTTCGAGCCAAGCTTCAACGCCTTTGCGGGCGGCGGAACGGATGCCATTGAGGTTGAGGCTGGTCAGTTTGAACAAGGAATTTCCCATGACAGAAGGAACGGGCGCCAACAACGCGTTGGCGCAAGAGTTTGTGCAATTCTCGCTGGATTGCGGCGTGCTCAAATTTGGGGAGTTCAAAACCAAGGCAGGGCGCATGTCACCCTACTTTTTCAACGCGGGCTTGTTTGACGACGGCGCCAAGCTGGGCCACTTGGCCAGTTTTTATGCCAAGCGGCTGATGCAAAGTGGCATTGAATTCGACATGATTTTTGGCCCCGCCTACAAGGGCATTCCGCTGGGTGCTGCAGTGGCGATCGAGTTGGCACGCCTGGGCAAGAACGTGCCCTTTGCCTACAACCGCAAAGAAGCCAAAGACCACGGCGAAGGTGGCAGCTTGGTCGGCGCGCCACTCAAAGGCCGCGTGTTGATCGTCGATGACGTGATGAGCGCAGGCACGGCGGCGCGTGAGTCGATTGCTTTGATCAAAGCAGCGGGTGCCACGCCGCACGCGGTGGTGATTGCCTTGGACCGCCAAGAAATGGCCACCGAGAAAAAAGCCGACGGCTCTGTTCAAGACGTGCCTTACAGCGCGGTGCAGTATGTGCGCGAGCAAGTGGGGTTGCAGGTCTGTGCCATTGCCGAGTTGAGCGATTTGCTGACCTATTTGCAGTTCCAACCCGGCAACGCCATGGGCGAGCACTTGGCGCGCACGCAGGCCTATCGCGAGCGCTACGGGGTGAGCTGAAAACCTTCAGACTCCGTAGTAGCGGTCGCTGCGGTGGTTCACGCCTATCACCAAGTTCAGCGCCACAGCACCCAGCAACGACAGCATGGCTTTGTTGGCGTCTGAGACGGCAAAAGCGATCAGCAAAATGACGAAATCCACCGCCATTTGCACGTTGCCAGCACGCCAGCCGCGAGACTTTTGCAGGTAGACCGCCATGATGGTCACGCCCCCTAGGCTGGCACCATGGCGAATCAAGATCAAAATGCCGGTGCCCGCCAGCAGCCCCGCCATGACAGACGCAAAGACCGGGTTGAGGTGCGTAAACCCAATCCAGCGTGGCAGCAACTCCACATAGGCCGACAACAAGCCCACGGCCACAAAAGTTTTGAGGGTGAAGAGGTGGCCTAGCTTGCGCCAGCCGAACACATAAAACGGCAAGTTGATGACAAACAACACGCCACCCAATGGATAGCCCCATAGGTAGTGCGCCAAAAACGCCACGCCGGTGGTGCCGCCCGTGAACAACCCAGCCTCGCGAAACAAACACACCCCAAGAGCCACGAACAAGCAGCCCGTCAAGAGACCTTGTGCGTCTTCCCCAACGCTGTGGGGCGCGGGGGCCGGGGTGAGGCTGAGTGGGTCGATCATGGCAAGGGACTCTGTTTATGGCAACAGCGCTGCCCATGGTGCCACTTTGACTTGTGGTGTCAACCCGAACCGTCTGTTGCTGGGATAGCTGGGGTAAAACACTCACAGCCTGTCGCGCACCCAAGAAAATCGGTGCCGACACGGCCGATTTTCATGGTGAAAAAACAACTCAGGCCAGCTTTTTCAGCAACAAGGCATTCACCTGCGCCGGATTGGCTTTGCCCTTACTTGCCTTCATGATGGGGCCGACCAGGCCGTTGAGTGCTTTGACGTTGCCCGCCTTGAACTCTTGCACATTCTTGGGGTTGGCTGCCAGCACGTCGTCGATGATTTTTTCCAACTCGCTGGAGTCGTTCATTTGCATGAGGCCTTTGGCTTGGATGATGGCGTCAACATCGCCCTCGCGGTTCCACAGACCTTCAAATACCTGACGCGCCGCGTTGTTGCTGATGGTGTTGTCGCTGATGCGGGTGATGAGCGCGGCCAGTTGTGCACTGCTGACGGGCAAGTTGTCAAAGGTCACCTCCGCTGTGTTCAGGCGGCGAGACACTTCGCCCATGATCCAGTTGCTGGCCAGTTTGGCTTGCCCGCAAGCTTTGGCTGTGGCTTCAAAGTAAGCGGCGACGGCCTTACTTTGTGTCAATTGCGTTGCATCGTATTCTGGCAAGCCGTACTGCGTGACAAAGCGTTCCGCCATCACACGGGGCAGCTCGGCCATCTCGGCTTTGACGCGCTCGACCCAGTCGCGCCCAATCACCAAAGGGGGCAGGTCAGGGTCGGGGAAGTAGCGGTAGTCGGCGGCGTCTTCCTTGGTGCGCATGGCGCGTGTCTCGCCCGTGTCGGGGTCAAAGAGCACCGTGGCTTGTTCGATCGCGTGGCCGTCTTCGAGTTGGTCAATCTGCCAGCGCACTTCGTAGTCGATGGCTTGTTGCATGAACTTGAAGCTGTTCAAGTTTTTGATCTCGCGGCGCGTGCCCAATTCGCCTCCGGGTTTGCGCACCGACACGTTGGCGTCGCAACGAAAGCTGCCCTCTTGCATGTTGCCGTCGCAAATGCCAATCCAAGTCACAATTTTGTGCAGCTCCTTGGCGTAGGCCACGGCTTCGGCGCTGCTGCGCATGTCGGGCTCGGTGACGATTTCTAAGAGGGGAGTGCCCGCACGGTTCAAGTCAATGCCGCTTTGGCCCACAAAATCTTCGTGCAACGATTTGCCGGCGTCTTCTTCCAAGTGCGCGCGCACCAAGCGCACGGTTTTGTGCACGGTTTCTTTGCCTTCTTCCATGAAAAAGGACACCTCGCCGCCTTGCACCACTGGGATCTCAAATTGGCTGATTTGGTAGCCCTTGGGCAGGTCGGGGTAGAAGTAGTTTTTGCGCGCAAAGATGCTGCGCTCGGCAATGTGCGAGTTCACGGCCAAGCCAAACTCTATGGCGCGCTCCACCGCGCCCACGTTCATCACCGGCAAGGTGCCAGGCAGCGCCATGTCCACGGCACAGGCCTGTGTGTTGGGCTCGGCGCCAAATGCGGTGGGGGCGCGGCTGAAAATTTTGCTTTGGGTGGACAGTTGGGTGTGGGTTTCAAAGCCGATGACGACTTCGTAGCCTTGGACGAGTTTGCTCATGGGTCTTAAACCCCCGCAGGTTGTTGGAGGTGGAAATCGGTGTTCAGCTGGTACTGGTGTGCCACGTTGAGCAGCTGGGCTTCTTGCAGGTAGTTGCCAATCAGTTGCAGGCCCACGGGCATACCGGCTTGGCCAAACCCCACCGGCAAGCTCATGCCGGGCAAGCCCGCCAGCGAGGCGGGCAGGGTGAAGATGTCGGCCAGGTAGTCGGCCAGCGGGTCGTTGGCGTTGTTGCCCAGCGCCCAGGCCACGGTGGGGGCCACGGGCCCGGCGATCACATCGCATTGGGCAAAAGCGCGTTGGAAATCGTCGGCAATCATGCGGCGGATTTTTTGAGCTTGCAGGTAATAAGCGTCGTAATAGCCGTGTGAGAGCACATAGGCACCCGTCATGATGCGTCGTTTGACCTCTTCGCCAAAACCTTCGGCGCGGGTTTTTTTGTACATGCTCACCAAGTCGCTGTAGTCCTGGGTGCGGTGGCCAAACTTCACGCCATCAAAGCGGCTGAGGTTGGAGCTGGCTTCGGCCGGGGCAATGATGTAGTACACCGGGATGGACAGCTCGGTGCGGGGCAAGCTGATGGGCACTAACGTGGCACCTAGGGCTTGCAATTGGGCGAGCGCTGCATCGATGGCACTGCGCACATCGCTGGCCAAGCCGTCGCCAAAAAACTCTTTGGGAATACCCACACGCACTGCACTCAAGCTGTGACCTAGCTTGGCTGAGAAGTTTTCAGCCGGCACATCAAGCGAGGTGGCGTCACGGTCCACGTCGGGCCCGCACATGGCACTCAAGAGCAGCGCACAGTCTTCGGCGCTGCGCGCCATGGGGCCGGCTTGGTCGAGGCTGGAGGCGTAGGCAATCATGCCGTAACGCGAAGCACGGCCATAGGTGGGTTTGATGCCGGTGATGCCGCAAAACGCAGCAGGTTGACGGATGGAGCCGCCGGTGTCGGTGCCAGTGGCGGCTGGGGCCAGGCCTGCAGCGACCGCAGCGGCGCTGCCACCCGATGAGCCACCGGGCACACGGCTGGTGTCCCACGGGTTGGTGACCGCACCATAGGCCGAGTTTTCGTTGCTCGAGCCCATGGCGAATTCGTCACAGTTGAGTTTGCCCAAACTCACCATGCCCGCGCTGCGCAGGCGCTGCACCACGGTGGCGTCAAAGGGCGAGCGGTAGCCGCTCAGTATTTTGGAGCCCGCTGTTGTGGCGAAGTCACGCGTCACAAACACATCTTTATGGGCGACCGGCACGCCTTCGAGGGGCCCAGCGGTGCCGTCGGCCAATTTGGCGTCTGAGGCGCGGGCTTGGGCCAGCGTGACTTCGCTGTCAATGTCCAAATAGGCATTGTGTGGATTGCCGCCGGTGCGCGCCAAGAAACGGGTCGCCACCTCCACGGCACTGACTTCTTTGCTGCGCAAGCGCTCAGCGAGCGCTTTGACGCTCAGGGTGTGCAAATCGCTCATGATTTATTCAATAACTTTCGGGACCAAAAACAAGCCGCGTTCCACGGCAGGGGCGCTGCGTTGGTTGGCCTCGCGCTGGTTGGGCTCGCTGGCCACGTCAGGGCGCAGACGCAACGCGATTTCGCCCGAGCCGGCCATGGCGTCGACCGGGTGGGCCATGGGCACCACGCCCGTGGTGTCGACGGCGCTGATTTGCGCCACGATGCCGAAAAAATCGTTGATTTTGTTCAACATGCGCTGTTGTTCGTCAGGCTGGAGTTCAAGCCTGGCCAAATTGGCAATGCGGCTGATGTCTTGGTCGGTCAGGGACATACGTGTGGAATTCAGGTTTGAGGCTAGGGCAGACGGTCCGCTTACAACAGGCGACCACCCGAGAAAAACCCGTGTTTTATGGGGGATGCGGTATTATCTCGCCTTTGTGTCCGCGCCCGCGGGCACCACGAACAATGTGGTGATGCGCCAGCGGCGCGTCGCCTGAGAGGACAGTGATGTTTGGATCTTTCCGTCGGTATTTTTCTACCGACTTGGCGATTGACTTGGGTACCGCCAACACCCTGATTTATGTACGCGACAAGGGCATTGTGTTGGACGAGCCCTCGGTGGTGTCGATTCGCCACGAAGGTGGCCCGCAAGGCAAAAAAACCATCCAAGCCGTGGGCCACGAAGCCAAGGCCATGTTGGGCAAAGTGCCCGGCAACATTGAAGCCATTCGCCCCATGAAAGACGGGGTGATCGCTGACTTCACAGTGACCGAGCAAATGCTCAAGCAGTTCATCAAAATGGTGCACCCCCGCTCGGTCTTAAAGCCCAGCCCCCGCATCATCATTTGCGTGCCTTGTGGCTCCACCCAGGTGGAGCGTCGAGCCATTCGCGAATCCGCCTTGGGTGCAGGGGCCTCAGAGGTGTATTTGATTGAAGAGCCCATGGCAGCCGCCATTGGCGCGGGCTTGCCCGTCTCGGACGCCTCGGGCTCGATGGTGGTCGACATCGGTGGGGGCACCACCGAGGTGGGCGTGATTTCACTCGGCGGCATGGTCTACAAAGGCAGTGTGCGCGTGGGGGGTGACAAGTTTGACGAGGCCATCATCAACTACATCCGCCGCAACTACGGCATGTTGATTGGCGAACCCACGGCCGAAGCGATCAAAAAGAAAATCGGTTCGGCCTTCCCTGGCTCTGAAGTCAAGGAAATGGAAGTCAAGGGCCGTAACCTGTCTGAAGGCGTCCCACGCTCGTTCACGATTTCGTCCAACGAGATTTTGGAAGCGTTGACCGACCCGCTCAACAACATCGTGTCCGCGGTCAAGAACGCACTGGAGCAAACACCCCCTGAGCTGGGTGCTGACATTGCCGAGCGCGGCATGATGTTGACCGGTGGCGGTGCGTTGTTGCGTGACCTGGACCGTTTGTTGGCCGAAGAAACCGGCTTGCCGGTGTTGGTGGCCGAAGACCCCTTGACCTGCGTGGTGCGCGGGTGTGGTTTGGCCCTGGAGCGCATGGAGCGTTTGGGCTCTATCTTCACCAGCGAATAAGCTGGCCGATCAACACCCTACTGAACTCGGCACCTCATGCCACTAGGCACGCTGGACAGATCGCCACCGGCCTTTTTCAAACAAGGCCCCTCGGCCATCTCCAAACTGTTGTTGTTCAGCGCGCTGTCGGTGCTGCTGATGGTGGCCGATGTGCGTTTTGGCGTGACTCAACCCATCCGCGCCGCATTGTCGGTGGCTTTGTACCCGATTCAATGGTTGGCCCTGCGCCCCCAGCAGGTGGTGGAATTCAGCAGTGACTACATGCAGGCCCGCGATGATGCTCAGATTGCCGAACGTCAGGCCCGTCAGCAGTTGTTGGTGCAGGCGCAACGCACGGGCCAAGTGGAACAGTTGGCGCTTGAAAACAGGCAGTTGCGTGAGCTGCTGGGGTTGCGGGAGCGTTTAAGCACCACAGGTGTCATGGCCGAGGTGCTGTACGACGCGGCCGATCCCTACACCCGTAAATTGATTGTGGACAAGGGAATGACCGACGGCATCAAGCCCAGCTCTCCGGTGATGGACGAGCACGGGGTGTTGGGTCAAGTCACCCGTGTGCTGCCTCTGGTGAGTGAGGTGACATTGGTCACGGACCGCGAGCACTCCATTCCTGTGCTCAACACCCGAACGGGCGCGCGCGGTGTGGCGTTTGGCGAGGCAGGCGGGGCTCCGCTGTTGGAGCTGCGTTTCATGGCCACCAACGCAGACATTGACGTGGGCGATTTGCTCTCCACCAGTGGTGTCGATGGCGTTTACCCACCCGGCATTCCGGTGGCCAAAGTGACCAAGGTGGAGCGCCGGGCTGAGACGGCATTTGCCCGCATCTTGTGTGAGCCTGTGGGGCATGTGCAGGGCGCGCGTCATGTGATGATCCTTGAGCCCTTGGCCGACAAGCTGCCCGCTCGGCCTCAACTTGACAAACCACAACCCTTGGGCAACCTCAAAGGAGGTCGCCGATGATCATGCCGCGCGGCCACCAGTTGCTGTTGCCTGCCAGCCCTTGGTTCATCGTGGGCAGTTTGCTGGTGGCCTTGCTGGTGAATATGCTGGTCAACATGAGCTTGATTGGCAATGCGGCGTGGATGCCTGACTTTTTGGCATTGGTGCTGGTTTTTTGGTGTGTTCACCAGCCACGCTTGGTGGGCATTGGCGTGGCATTTACATTTGGCGTCATCACCGATGTGCATCAATCGGCTTTGCTGGGGCAGCACGCACTGACCTACACCGCACTGGGCTTTTTGGCGGTCATGGTGCATCGCCGTTTGCTGTGGTTTACCGTGCCTTCTCAAGCCATGCAGGTGCTGCCTTTGTTTGTGGCCGCCCGCGCCTTGGAGTTGCTGGTGCGCACGGTCTCAGGCTCGGTGTTTCCAAGCTGGTGGACGGTGCTCGCGCCGTTCTTGGAGGCTTTGCTGTGGCCCCTGGTCAGCGTGTTTTTGTTGGCGCCGCAACGGCGCGCGCCAGATCCTGATGTGACGCGACCCCTATGAGGGTGATTCGCAACATTGAAGGTGACCTGCGTCGCTTTCGTTCGCGCATGATGGTGGTCACGGCTGCCATTTTGGTGGCGTTTTTGGTCTTGGTGTTGCGTTTGTTTTATTTGCAGGTCATCCGTTATGACGACTTGAATGAGCAGGCGGAAAACAACCGAACCGCCATCGTGCCCATCGTGCCCAACCGCGGTGTCATCATGGACCGCAACGGTGTGGTGTTGGCCACCAATTACTCGGCCTACACCTTGGAGATCACGCCCTCTAAGTTGGTGGCGCCTTTGGAGGAAGTGATCGACCAACTCGCCTCGGTGGTTGAGATCCAAAGCCGTGACAAGCGCCGTTTTAAAAAGCAACTGGATGAGTCCAAGAGCTTTGAGTCGGTGCCTATTCGCAACCGTTTGAGCGACGAGGAAGTGGCGCGCTTTGCCGCACAGCGTTATCGCTTCCCCGGGGTCGAGATCAAAGCACGGTTGTTTCGCAATTACCCCTACAACGAGTTGGCCAGCCACGTGATTGGCTACATTGGACGCATCAACCAGGCCGAGAAAGCCAAGATCGAAGAGTCGGAGGATTCTGGCAATTACCGTGGCACGGATTACATCGGCAAGCTCGGCGTTGAACAAAGTTATGAGGCTCAATTGCACGGCGTGACGGGCGTACAGCAGATGGAAACGTCGGCCGGTGGGCGCGCGGTGCGACGCCTCAACAGCAGCCAAGCGGTGCCCGGCAACAGTGTGGTGTTGTCGATCGACATCAAGTTGCAAAAGTTGGTCGAAGACTTGTACGGCAAGCGGCGTGGCGCTTTGGTGGCGCTCGATCCCAAGACGGGTGAGATCTTGGCGTTTGTGAGCAAGCCCACGTTTGACCCCAATTTGTTTGTCGACGGCATCGATTTTGAAAACTGGCAGGCCCTCAACGAGTCGCCCGACAAGCCCTTGCTCAACCGTGCGCTGCGCGGCACCTATCCACCGGGTTCGACCTACAAGCCCTTCATGGCCCTGGCTGCATTGCAAACGGGCAAGCGCTCCGAGAAAACTTTGATCCCTGACCCGGGTTTTTTCATGTTCGGTAACCACCGTTTTCGGGACGACAAAGAGGGTGGGCATGGCATGGTGGACATGTACAAGTCGATCGTTGAGTCGTGTGACACCTACTACTACACCTTGGCGCGTGACTTGGGCGTGGACTTGATACACGAACAAATGAAGCCGCTGGGCTTTGGCCAAATCACCGGCATCGACATCTTGGGTGAGTCGCGTGGGGTGTTGCCCTCGACCGAATGGAAGCGCAATACCTACAAAAAACCCGAGCAGCAGCGCTGGTACTCGGGGGAGACCATTTCTTTGGGCATCGGTCAGGGCTACAACAGTTTCACCATGTTGCAAATTGCCCATGCCACCGCCACCTTGGCCAACAACGGCTTGAAGATGGCGCCCCACTTGGTGCGTGAAGTGGTCGATGTGGAAACCAAAGTGGCCGCTTTGGTGGCCAAAGAGCCCATTGGGCAGCTGCCTTTGAATCCTGAAAACTTGGAGGTCATCAAACGCGGCATGGTCGGTGTGAACATCGAGGGCACCTCGGCCAGCAGCTTTGTGGGCGCGCAGTATGTGAGTGCTGGCAAGACCGGCACAGCGCAGGTCTACACGATCAAGCAAAACGAAAAGTACAACGCCTCAAACATTGACGAGCGCATGCGAGACCACGCCTTGTTCATCGCTTACGCCCCGGCAGATGACCCCAAGGTGGCATTGGCCATGGTGGTGGAAAACGCGGGCTTTGGTGCCCAAAATGCGGCGCCTATTGCGCGGCGGGTGTTCGATTTTGTGATCATGGGGCAGTACCCAGCCTTGGAAGACATCGAGGCGGTGCAAAAAGGTCAAGCCACCCGCCCCATTGGCAAACCCCGCCCGGTGGCCAGCGTGACTTGGCCACCCAAGTCGGCTGATGTGCCTGAGCTCACATCCGATCCAGTGAACGTTGACCCCAAGCCCAAGGCGGCTGCCCCAGCACTGTGATGGGAGGGACTCGTCCCGGGGATCAGCTCATGAAGGCGTTGTAGCCGGTTTTGCAAATCAGCACACTCACCACCACCAAGAACACCCAGCGAACAAAGCCAGTGCCGTGCTTGAGGGCCATGCGTGTGCCCAGCAAGCTGCCCAAAACGTTGGCGATGGCCAATGGCAAGGCCAGATGCCACCAGACATGACCGGTCCAAGCAAACAGCGCCAAGGCTGCTGCATTGCTCGAGAGGTTGAGCACCTTGGCCGCCACGGACGCATTCAAAAAGTCGTAGCCCAACCAACGCACCAGCAAAAAAACAAAAAAACTGCCTGTGCCGGGACCAAAAAACCCGTCGTAAAAGCCCACCGACACACCGACCGCGCAGGTGGCCCAAATTTCTCTGCGACCTTCAAAGCGCGGTTGGTGATGCCGTCCCATGTCTTTGCGGGCCAAGGTGTAGAGCAGCACCGCACACAGCACCACGGGCAAGAGACGCCGCAAAAATTCGGCTGAAACAATCGTGACCCACCACGCCCCCGCAAACGACCCGGCCATGGCCAGCGCGGCCGCAGGCAACACGCTGCGCCAGCGCATGGACACCCGCCGGCTGTATTGCCAGGCGGCAAAGCTGGTGCCCCAGACGGACGCGCTTTTGTTGATTCCAAATAAGGTGGCGGGCGGGGCCGACGGATACACGGCAAACAAGGCGGGCAGCAAAATCAAACCGCCACCGCCGACGATCGAATCCACAAAACCAGCCAGCGCAGAGGCGAGGGTGGCGATCAAAAGTTCCATGGGGTGATTGTGGTCTGAGATCGAGCGCACAAACACACGCCCACAAAGCAAAAGGCACCGGTTGTGCCGGTGCCTTTTCCATCAACGCCCTGTGAGCAAGGCTGTTTGTATGTCTCCTCAGACCCTCTGTCAACGGCGCATCGCCTGTTGCGAGTGACCACAATGTAAGGTCTGTGCCACGGCCCCACGCTCGGGAGTTTCCCTTGCGGGCTTACCCGGTGCGCGTCAACCCTGAGTCGCTCAACCCTGAGTTGCTTCGTGGGCGAGCCATTGCGCGGCTTTTTCAGCCAACATCAAGGTGGGGCTGTTGGTGTTGCCGCTGGTGATGGTGGGCATCACGCTGGCATCGACCACGCGCAGGCCTCGCACCACACCACCTCGCCCATCGCGCACACGCAACTCGGTGTCGACCACGGCCAAGGGGTCATCGCTTCGGCCCATGCGGGCGGTGCCCACGGGGTGGAAGATGGTGGTGGCAATGTCGCCCGCCAAACGCGCCAAGTCCTCGTCGCTTTGGTATTGCACGCCTGGCTTGAACTCCACGGGCTGGTACTTGGCCAGCGCGGGCTGGGCGGCAATGCGCCGAGTCACGCGCAGTGAATCGGCCGCGACTTGGCGGTCTTGCGCCGTGCTGAGGTAGTTGGGGGCGATGTGCGGGGCATCGGCAAAATTCGGACTTTGAATGCTCACCGTGCCCCGGCTGGTGGGGTTGAGGTTGCACACGCTGGCCGTGAAGGCTGAAAAGTTGTGCAGCGGCTCGCCAAACGCCTCCAGGCTGAGGGGTTGCACGTGGTACTGAATGTTGGGGTAGGCCTGGCTGGGGTCGCTGCGTGTGAAGGCTCCCAGTTGCGAAGGGGCCATGCTCATGGGGCCGCTTTGTTTGAACAAGTATTCCAGGCCAATCTTGGCCTTGCCCCACCAGCTGTTGGCCAAGGTGTTGAGGGTGGTCACGCCTTGCACTTTGAAGACGGAGCGAATTTGCAAATGGTCTTGTAGGTTGGCGCCCACACCAGGCAAGTCGATGACGGGCTCGATGCCATGCTGCTGGAGCAAGTCTGCAGGTCCCAGGCCCGAGAGTTGCAAGATCTGAGGTGTGCCGATGCTGCCGGCACTCAAGACCACGGCTTGTTTGGCGCTCACGCTGACTAGGCCCTGGCCTGTCCACACCTGTGCGCCCGTGCAGTGCGCGTGTCCATCGGCATCGGTGGTCATGAGCAATTTCACAACCTGGGCTGACGTCCAGAGTTCAAAGTTGGGCCGTGCGTAACAGGTGGGGCGTACAAAGGCCTTGGGCGTGTTCCAGCGCCAGCCATTTTTTTGGTTGACTTCGAAATAGCCCACCCCCTCGTTGTCGCCGCGGTTGAAGTCGTCGCTGGCTGGGATGCCGGCTTGAATGGCGGCTTTTGCAAAAGCGTCAAGCACGTCCCAGCGCAAGCGCTGGCGCTCCACGCGCCACTCACCCCCTGCGACGTGGTGGCGCAAGGTCTCACCGTACACCGTGCGGTCGTTGAGCAACACCTCGCTGCGTGCGCCCTTGGCGCCATGCATGGCATCTGATCCGCCGTGGTGGTCTTCATGCAACTTGAAATACGGCAAGCAGTGGTCCCAACGCCAGCGTTCGTCACCCGTCAAATCGGCCCAGTGGTTGTAGTCACGCGCTTGCCCGCGCATGTAAATCATGCCGTTGATGCTCGAGCAGCCGCCCAGCACCTTGCCACGCGGGTAGCGCAAACTGCGCCCGTTCAGGCCGGTTTGTGGCGCGGTGTTGTAGAGCCAGTCGGTGCGCGGGTTGCCAATGCAGTAGAGGTAACCCACTGGGATGTGTACCCAGTGGTAATCGTCACGGCGACCCGCCTCGATCAACAGCACGCGCTTGCTGGCGTTGGCGCTCAGGCGATTGGCCAGCAAGCAGCCGGCGGTTCCAGCGCCAACGATGATGTAGTCAAACTGGGTGTCGCTCATGGGGGCAAACCGGAGTTAAGGCCATGCGAAGGCGAGGTGCCGTGGCAGGCTGCCCACGTTGCAGCATCGCCCAAAAAGCATCACTTAGAGGTTGGCATGGCGAACTCAGCACCCTTGCCAATGCTGTCAGGCCAGCGCTGCATCACGCTCTTTTGCTTGGTGTAGAAACGCACACCCTCTTCGCCGTAGGCATGCATGTCGCCAAACA
>CAIVLE010000205.1 GCA_903906635.1 uncultured Burkholderiales bacterium
ACACAATCCCTCGTTTTTAGCACGACCGTGCGGTTTTTGGGCCCCTCGATAATTCGGATCAGATGAAAAATATCGTGATCTTGATTTCTGGCAGCGGCTCCAACATGGCGGCCATCGTGCAAACCGCAAAAGCAGAGCAGTGGGCCAAGCGTCTAGGGGCCCACATCTGCGCTGTCATCAGCAACCGCCCTGACGCTGCGGGCCTGGCATTGGCGCAGTCCCTGGGCATAGCAACCTCAGTAGTGGACCATGCCGCGTTTGCCGCCGAACCACAACCACGTGAAGCCTTCGATGCCGCTTTGATGGCCACCATCGACCGCCACCAACCCCACTTGGTGGTCCTTGCGGGCTTCATGCGTATCTTGACCCCTGGCTTTGTGGCGCATTACAACGGGCGCTTGATCAACATTCACCCCTCTTTGCTGCCCGCTTTCACAGGGCTGCGCACGCATGAACGTGCGCTTGAAGCTGGCTGCAAGTTCGCAGGTGCCACCGTGCACCGCGTGACACAGGTGCTAGACCATGGCGAGATCTTGGCGCAAGCCGTGGTGCCGGTATTGGCCAGCGACACCGCCGACTCCTTGGCCGAGCGGGTGTTGGCGCAAGAACATGTGATGTATCCGAGGGTAGTGGCTCAACTGCTGCGCCAAACAATCTAAGAAGCTAAGACGGCGCTCCAGCGCCAAGACGCCAACTCAAGCCAAAAGCCGAGAGCTCTTGGGCACATGCGCCATCAAAAACTCCATTTGGTCCGACAAAATGCGGCGGTTGCGCAAGATGAAGTCTTCCCACAGACTGGGCACATAGGGGGTGTAGAGCAAGGGCATGTGGGCTTGCTCGGGCGTGCGGTTGCCCTTGCGGTGGTTGCATGACTTGCAAGAGGTGACCACATTCATCCAGTGGTCCATGCCTTGTTGACCAAAAGGCCGAATGTGTTCGCGCGTCAATTCAGTTTCATGGAAATGGTCGCCACAGTAAGCACAAATGTTGCGATCTCTGGCAAACAGCTTGGCATTGGTCAGGCTGGGCTTCAAATCAAACGGGTTGATGTTGGGCACGCCGCGCGTGCCAATGATGCTATTGACCGTGATCACCGAGAGATCTCCCGTGATGGCGTTGGTTCCGCCATGAAACACTGCCACCTCGGCTCCCGACTCCCAGCGCACATCACCCGCGGCGTAGTGGATGACCGCTTCTTCTAGCGAGATCCAAGATTGGGGCAGCCCTTGGGCTGAGAGTTTCAAGACCTTCACACCACACCTCCATCATTCGAGTTGAAAACACCGATTCGGAATGCACACGTCTATCAAGGACAATATACAGCGATTGCGTGTCATGTCCTTGTCACGCACCAACCATTCAGCACCATGCAAGTTTTCAGAGGTTTTCACCACCCCGCGCTCGCTCCAGCCTGCGCCCTGACCATCGGCAACTTTGACGGTGTGCACCGCGGCCACCAAGCCATGCTGGCCTTGCTGCACAACGAAGCCCGCCACCGTGGCGTGCCCAGCTGTGTGATGACGTTTGAGCCCCATCCCCGAGACTTTTTTGCCAAGCGCTTTCAAAAGCCCGAATTGGCTCCCGCGCGCATTGCCACGCTGCGCGATAAGCTCAACGAGCTGCGCGCTTGTGGCGTCAACCAATGCGTGGTACTGCCTTTTGACCATGCGTTTGCCTCACAAGAACCACACGCCTTTATTGAGGACGTGCTGTGCCAGGGCCTGGGCGTGAGATATGTGCTGGTGGGCGATGACTTTTGTTTTGGCGCCAAACGTGCGGGTGACTACGCGATGCTTGACGCCGCAGGAGCGAAACTGGGCTTTGACGTGGCGCGCATGAACAGCTACGAAGTGCACGGCCTGCGCGTGTCTAGCTCTGCCGTACGGGAGGCCTTGCAGCGGGGGGATATGCACGCAGCCACGCAGCTTTTGGGGCGCCCCTACGCCATCTCAGGCCACGTGGTGCATGGACGCAAACTCGGACGTGAGCTCGACTGCCCCACCTTGAATTTGCGCTTTTCTCATGGGAAACCTGCTGCCAGCGGCATCTTTGTGGTCCGAGTGCATGGCTTGGGCGACACCGCCTTGAGCGGAGTGGCCAACTTAGGGGTGAGACCCTCGCTTGACGCCAACGATGTCAACGGCGGGCGCGTGCTGCTAGAGACCCACTGCTTGGACTGGCCTGCCCACTTAGGGGCCGAGGGGGGCTACGGTAAAATTATCCGTGTGGAACTGCTACATAAATTGCACGACGAGCGCAAATACGATGGTCTGCAAGCCTTGCAGCAAGGCATACGCCAAGACTGCGAAGACGCACGTGCCTGGGCTGCCAGCGCGCGAATTTGACGGGGCACGCCCGACGCACCTTGCCCCGCGTCTGTCCTTTACGCCTTTAGCCCGCGCCCCTAGCCGAGCCCTCGCCCAACCTGCCTTGCCCTTGAAACAGACATGACCGACAAAACCGCCTCCCCCGACACCCGCATCAACATGATGGACACGCCGTTTCCCATGCGGGGCGATTTGCCCAAGCGCGAACCGGCTTGGGTCAAACAGTGGAACGAACAAGGTTTGTACAAAAAGCTACGTGTGGCGCGCCGTGGTGCGCCCTTGTTTGTGTTGCACGACGGCCCGCCCTACGCCAACGGCAAACTGCACATTGGTCACGCGCTCAACAAAGTGCTCAAAGACATGATCGTCAAGTCCAAGCAACTCGCTGGATTTGATGCGCAGTACATCCCAGGCTGGGACTGCCATGGCCTGCCGATTGAAAACGCGATTGAAAAACTGCACGGTCGCAAGCTCAGCCGCGACGACATGCAAGCCAAAAGCCGCGCCTTTGCCGGCGAACAAATTGACCAGCAGCGCGAAGACTTCAAACGCCTGGGCGTGCTGGGCGACTGGGAGCGCCCCTACCGCACCATGGATCCGGCCAACGAAGCGGGTCAGCTGCGCGCTTTCAAACGCGTGATCGAACGGGGCTTTGTCTACCGAGGCTTGAAGCCCGTGTACTGGTGCTTTGACTGCGGCTCGTCCTTGGCCGAGTTTGAAATTGAATACGCCGACAAGAAAAGTGAAACCCTCGACGTGGCCTTCCAATGCGCCCAGCCCGAGAAACTGGCAACAGCCTTTGGCTTGCCCAAGCTCGACAAAGACGCGTTTGCCGTGATCTGGACCACCACCGCATGGACCATTCCTGCCAACCAGGCCTTGAACCTCAACCCTGAATTGACCTATGCCTTGGTCGACACCGAGCGCGGCTTGTTGATGTGCGCCGAGTCGCTGGTCCAAAAATGCCTGGAGCGCTGGCAGCTCAGTGGCAGCGTGGTCGCCACCACATTAGGCAAAACGCTGGACCTCATCACGTTTCACCACCCGCTGTCGCAGGTGCACGACGGCTACCAACGCACGGCCCCGGTGTACCTGGCCGACTACGCCACCGCCGAAGACGGTACCGGCATCGTCCACAGCGCCCCGGCTTACGGCGTGGATGACTTCAACTCCTGCATCGCGCACGGCATGAAGTACACCGATATCTTGAACCCGGTGCAAGGCAATGGCACGTATGCCGCTGACTTTCCCTTGTTCGGTGGCCTGCACATCTGGAAAGCAGTGCCCGTCATTTTGGAAACCTTGCAAAACGCCGGACGTTTGCTGGCCACGCACACCATCACCCACAGCTACCCGCATTGCTGGCGCCACAAAACGCCGGTCATTTACCGTGCGGCGGCCCAGTGGTTCGTACGCATGGACGAGGGTCCGGGTGTCTTCACATCCGACAAGGCCCCCAAGACGCTTCGCCAACTCGCACTGGATGCGATCGAGCACACCCACTTCTACCCCGAAAACGGCAAAGCGCGTTTGCGGGACATGATTGCCAACCGGCCCGACTGGTGCATCTCGCGCCAACGCAGCTGGGGTGTGCCGGTGCCCTTCTTCTTGCACAAAGACAGTGGTGAGTTGCACCCCCGCACCATGGCGATCTTGGACCAAGCCGCCGACATCGTGGAACAAGGCGGCATCGAAGCCTGGAGCCGCGTGACGGTGGAAGAGATTTTGAACCAAGCCGGTGACAACCCGGCCCACTACACCAAGAGCACCGACATCTTGGAGGTGTGGTTCGACTCGGGCTCAACCTTCCAGCACGTGCTGCGCGGCAGCCACAAAGACGCCTACGACCGTGCGCCTTTTCACGCCCAAGGCCCGGAAGCCGACCTGTACTTAGAAGGTCACGACCAACACCGGGGCTGGTTCCACAGCTCGCTGCTGTTGGGCTGTGCGCTGTATGACCGCGCACCCTACAAAGGCTTGTTGACCCACGGCTTTGCCACCGATGGCCAAGGCCGCAAAATGAGCAAAAGCCTGGGCAACACCGTCGCGCCGCAAGAAGTCACAGACAAGATGGGCGCAGAGATTGTGCGGTTGTGGGTGGCCTCTACCGATTACTCGGGCGACCTCAACATCGACGACAAAATCTTAGCCCGCGTGGTCGACGCCTACCGGCGCATCCGCAACACCTTGCGGTTTTTATTGGCCAACGTGAGCGACTTTGACCCAGCCACAGACACCGTGGCCTTTGACGATTTGCTGGAGATTGACCAATACGCGCTGTCGCGCGCTGCACAGTTGCAAGCTGACATCCGAGCGCACTTTGATGCGTACGAGTTCCACCCCGTGGTGTCCAAATTGCAGGTCTACTGCTCGGAAGATTTGGGCGCGTTTTATTTGGACGTACTCAAAGACCGCCTGTACACCTCAGCTCCTAAGTCTCTTGCACGGCGCAGTGCACAAACCGCCTTGCACCAGATCACGCACGCCATGCTGCGCTGGATGGCGCCGTTTCTGAGCTTTACCGCCGAAGAGGCGTGGAGCCTATTTGGTCACTCCGAGTCCATCTTCTTGGAAAGCTTTGTCGATTTAGGCCAAGCCGACACCACTTTGCTGGCCAAGTGGGCACGCATAGGCGAGATTCGCAACGCGGTCAACAAAGACATCGAGACCGTTCGTGCCGAGGGCAAATTGGGCTCGTCGCTGCAAGCCAACATCACCTTGCAAGCCAACGCCGAGGATTACGCCCTTTTGAGCAGTCTGGGCGAGGACTTGAAGTTTGTCTTCATCACCTCGGCCATGGCCCTCACGCAAGGTGAGGCCTTGGCCACCCAAGTGCGTGTGAGCCCCGATGCCAAATGCGAGCGCTGCTGGCACTACCGCGACGATGTCGGCCTGGACGCCGCCCACCCCACTTTGTGTGGTCGATGCACCAGCAACCTGTATGGCGCGGGCGAAGTGCGCCATTTCGCCTAACGCCCCAACCTAAAAAAACACATGGCACGTCACACACTCATGCGCAGCAGCACCTCCCATTGGGTGTGGTTGTGCATCGCCGCTCTGCTGGTGCTGGCAGACCAGTTCACCAAAGTGTTGATCGTGGGCCGCTACGCCTTGGGCGAGGGATTTGCCGTGACCGATTTTTTCAACATCGTGCGGGTTCACAACGAAGGCGCTGCGTTTTCATTTTTGGCCAGTGCAGGCGGATGGCAGCGTTGGTTCTTCACGGCCTTGGGCGTGGCGGCGGCGGGGGTGATGGTGTGGCTGCTCAAAAAGCACCCCGGTCAAACACTGTTTGGCTTGGCACTGTCGTGCATCTTGGGCGGAGCCATTGGCAATGTGATCGACCGCGTGCTCTACGGCTACGTGGTCGACTTTCTGGACTTTCACCACACAGGCGTGCACTTTCCGGCCTTCAACTTGGCCGATAGCGCCATCACTTTTGGCGCAGCTTGTTTGGTACTCGACGAGGTGTTGCGCGTGCGGCGTGCGCGCTGACGCACATCACCCCGCCCCATACGTCAAAAAGCCCTGCTGTCTCCAGCAGGGCTTTTTGCTTATGGCCTGAGCCAGGGAATCCAATCACAAAGTGATGATGGTGCAACCGGTGGTCTTGCGCGCTTCCAGGTCGCGGTGCGCTTGTGCGATATCAGCCAGTTTGTAGGTTTGATCGATATGGATCTTGACCTTGCCGCTGGTGACAGCCTCAAACAAATCGTCGGCCATTTCTTGCGTGCTCTCCCGGGTCACGATGTGGCTGAACAAAGTTTGGCGGGTCACGTAGATCGAGCCCTTGCCACCCAAGATGCCAGGCGCAAAAGGCGGCACGGGGCCTGATGCATTGCCGAAACTGGCCATCAGGCCAAACGGCGCGATGCAGTCGAGTGATTTCTCCCAGGTGTCCTTACCCACCGAGTCGTAGACCACTTTGACACCTTTGCCACCGGTGATTTCTTTCACGCGGGTCAAGAAGTCTTCACTGGAATAGTTGATCACAAAGGCGGCGCCGTTGTCTTTGGCGAGTTGGCATTTGGCGTCGCTGCCTGCCGTGCCAATCAGCTGGTAGCCCAGGGCACGTGCCCATTGGCAAGCGATCAAGCCCACACCGCCCGCAGCAGCATGGAACAAGACGAAGTCACCGGCTTTCAAGCCACCTTGAGGCAAGGTGCGCTTGAGCAAGTACTGGGCCGTCAAGCCCTTGAGCATCATGGCCGCACCGGTCTCAAACGAAATCGCGTCGGGCAATTTACACACGCATTTGGCAGGCATGACACGCTCTTCGCAGTAGCTGCCCGAGGGATGGCTGGCATAAGCTGCGCGGTCACCCACCTTCAAATGGGTCACGCCCTCGCCCACGGCTTGCACAATGCCCGAAGCCTCCATGCCCAGACGCACAGGCATCGGAGCGGGGTACAGGCCAATGCGCTGATACACGTCGATGAAGTTCAAGCCAATGGCCTTGTGGCGGATTCGAATTTCGCCCGGGCCGGGTTCGCCCACGGTCACATCGACCAATTTCATTTCTTCGGGACCGCCGTTTTTTTCAATGATGACTGCTTGGGTCATGGAAAGTTCTCCTGAGGGGGGACAAATAATTTGGCAAACTGAAGCATCCTGCCATGAAACGGCTCAACGCCAGTGTCACCTCGGTTATTCAGGCTGAGTTAGAGTGCCTGCCATGCCTTTGACTGCCCATACCCTCACGCCGCGCGCTGCGGCACTGCTTTTGGTCCCCCCCCTGATGTGGGCCAGCAACGCCATTGTGGGTCGCATGATTCACGAGATGATTCCCCCCATGACGCTCAATTTGGTGCGCTGGATCTTGGCGGGTTTGCTGCTGCTGCCATTCACCTATTCAATATTGCGCCCTCGCAGCCCCTTGTGGTCGCACTGGAAGCGCTATGCCTTGCTGTCCTTGTTGGGGGTGGGTTTTTACAACAGTTTGCAGTATTTAGCGCTGCAAACCTCCACCCCCATCAACGTGACCCTGGTGGCGTCCAGCAACCCCGTGTTCATGCTGGGGGTTGGCGCCATCTTCTTCAAACAAAGCATCCGCAAGCGGCAAATGTTGGGCGCCATGCTCTCGATCTGCGGGGTCTTGCTGGTGCTCTCACGGGGCGACTTGCAAGCGTTGCTGCAGGTGCAATGGGTGGTGGGCGATGTGTTTGTGCTGATGGCCACCGCCTCGTGGGCCGGCTACAGCTGGTTGTTGTCTCAAACCACCGAACCGAGTGAAGTGCGCCACGACTGGGCCAATTTTTTGATGGCCCAAATCGCCTTGGGACTGGTGTGGTCGGGCCTGTTCACGGCCAGTGAATGGGCCCTCACAGACCCCCACATCACTTGGGGCTGGCCACTGGCCGCTGCGTTGGTGTTTGTGGCCGTTGGGCCCGCCATCTTGGCCTACCGCTGTTGGGGGCTGGGGGTGCAACAAGCCGGCCCCAACATTGCGGGCTTTTTTGCCAACCTCACGCCCTTGTTTGCCGCCTTGCTGTCTGTGCTGGCGCTGGGTGAGCTGCCCGCGTGGTACCACATGGCCGCCTTTGGCTTGATCGTGGCGGGCATTTGGGTGTCCTCACGCCGATAAAAAAAGCGCGTCTTGTCAGCCAAGACGCGCTGTGTCAACGGCACATCGTTGTGATCAGAAGGTGCCCGAGTAGGCCCCGCCATCGGTCAAGATGTTTTGGCCCGTGATGTAGCTCGCCTGCGCCGAGCATAAAAACGCACAGGTGTCGCCAAACTCAGAGGGGTGTCCAAAGCGTCCACTGGGAATGGTTTTTTTGCGGGCATCGGCCACTTCCTCGATCGACTTGCCGGTTTTCTCAGCCGCCCCCTTCAAGGTGGTGCGGATGCGGTCGGTGTCGTAGGCTCCAGGCAACAAGTTGTTGAGAGTGACGTTGCGCGAGGCCAATTTGGATTGACGTGCCACGCCGGCCACAAATCCGGTCAGACCCGAACGTGCGCCATTGGACAAGCCCAGTACGTCAATGGGCGCCTTGACCGCACCCGAGGTGATGTTGACAATGCGGCCAAAGCCACGCTCAGCCATGCCGTCCACGGTGGCTTTGATCAGCTCAATCGGGGTCAACATGTTGGCATCCAAGGCTTTGAGCCAATCGTCACGTTCCCAGTTGCGAAAGTCCCCTGGGGGTGGGCCGCCCGCGTTGGTCACCACAATGTCAAAGTTTTTGCCCGGGCCGCCAGGCACCGACCAAATGGCTTCGCGCCCTTGCGCAGTGGTGATATCCACCGCCACGGTCAAGATGGTGGTGCCCCATTTGCGCAACTCAAGTGCCGCGGCTTGCAGCGCCTCGCCGCCGCGCGCCACGATCACCACGTTGACGCCTTCACGCGCGAGTGATTGGGCGCAGCCCAGCCCCAAGCCCTTGCTCGCGCCACCCACCAAAGCCCACTTCCCTTTGAGACCTAAATCCATCACTTTGCTCCATATTTAGAAACGATAAACACACCACTCAACACCAACAAGGTACCGAGACCAATCCACAGGTTGAGTGGTTCATCCAACACCATCACGCCCAAGGCAACGGTAGCCATGGGGCCAATCATGCCAGTTTGTGCCGTGAGTGCGGGGCCAATGCGCTCAATGGCCATCATCACCATCAACACCGGGGCCACCGTGCACACACAGGCGTTCAAAGCGGCCAACCACATCACGTCCAGCGGCACATCGGCGGCAGACCACGGACGCAACACCACAAACTGCAAGAGGCAACACACACACGCCACGCTGGTGGCCCAACCCACCAAACGCATGGCGCCAATGCGCTGCACCCACTGACCGCTGTAAATCAAATACATGGCATAAGTGAGCGCGCTGGCAAACACCAACAAAGCGCCCAACAAGACGTCCGGGCCAGCAAAGGACACCTCGTGCACAAACACCAGCAGCACACCGCTGTAGCTCACCGCCATGGCCAGCATGCGTATGGGTTGAATGGGTTTTTTGTAGAGCACCCAACTGATCAACATCACCAAGGTGGGGTTGAGGTACAAGATCAAACGCTCCAAGCTGGCCGTGACGTATTGCAGCCCCAGAAAGTCCAAGTAACTCGACAGGTAGTAGCCCACAAATCCCAAAGCCGCAATGCGCCCTGCATCTGTGCGTGTCAGTGGGTTGGCCTTTGCATGCGCTTGGCGCTCTGACCACCACCCCAGCAACAAGAAAAAAGGCAATGCAAACAGCATGCGGTACATGATCAGCGTGGCTGCATCCACCCCATAGCGGTAAGACAGTTTGACGATGATGGCTTTGCCGCTGAACGCGATGGCACCGGCAGATGCCAGCAAGAGCCCCGGCAAGCTCGGTTTGAGGGAATGTGGCATGGCTCTGATTTTAATTTGTGGAACTGGGTTTGGGCTGTCACCTGCGAACTCAGCGTGGTTACTATGCTTGGTTGCTACCATTGACCGATGTCCTCCCTCGATCTCACCTTGCTCTACCTCTGCGCGGCAGTCGTGAGCGTGGTGGGCTGTCGTTTGATGCATTTGCCGGCGATGTTGGGGTATCTGTTGGCGGGCTTGTTGATTGGCCCCAACGCTTTGGCTTTGGCCAAAGACTCCAGCTCGGTGGCCCATTTAGCCGAGTTTGGCGTGGTGTTTTTGATGTTCGTGATTGGCTTGGAGTTCAACCCGCCCAAGCTCACGCAGATGCGTCAGGTGGTGTTCGGTTTGGGTCTGGGCCAAGTCGTGCTCACCTTGCTAGGCACTTGGCTGTTAAACCAAGGCATCTCTTGGGGCATGGCCCAGCTCGCCTTGCCCTGGCAGGTTGGCTGGCAAACTGCACTGGCCATGGGCAGCGCCTTGGCCATGTCGAGCACGGCCATCGTGGTCAAGCTCATGGCAGACCGCGTGGAGCTGGAGTCGCCCCATGGCCAGCGGGTGATGGGCGTGTTGCTGTTCCAAGACTTGGCGGTGGTGCCCTTGCTGGTGCTGATTCCAGCTCTGGCCGACATGGGCGAGCACAACCTTTGGACGGCGCTGTCGGTGGCCATGCTCAAAGCCAGCGTGCTGGTGGGTGCGCTGCTATGGGGCGGGCCACGGGTGATGCGCCAATGGCTGTATTTGGTGGCGCGGCGCAAAAGCGACGAGCTGTTCATGCTCAATTTGTTGTTGATCACACTGGGCCTGGCGTGGTTGACCGAGTGGGCAGGTTTGTCGCTGGCCATGGGCGCTTTTTTGGCGGGCATGCTGATTGCTGAGACCGATTTCAAACACAAGGTGGAAGCCGACATACGTCCCTTTCACGACGTGCTCTTGGGTTTGTTTTTCATCACCATCGGCATGAAGCTTGACTGGGAGGTGGTGGTCCAGAACTGGGCCTGGGTGTTAGCACTCAGCGTGCTGCCCGTGCTGTTCAAGGCCGCGCTGGTGTTTGTGCTGGCGCGCATGCACGGAGGGACGGCAGGAGTGAGCCTGCGCACGGCCATCTATTTGGCCCAAGCCGGTGAGTTTGGTTTTGTGCTGCTGTCTCTGGGGCAAACCCATGGGTTGGTGCCTGAGGGCTGGGTCAGCCCCATCTTGGCGTCGATGGTGCTGTCCATGATTGCCACACCGTTGTTGATCATGAACGCCGAGCGCATCGTCGCCCGCTGGGTCAGCACTGATTGGTTGGAGCAATCACTGGCCCTCACGGGCATGGCCCAGCGCACCTTGAAAACCGAACACCACGTCATCGTCTGTGGGTATGGCCGCAGCGGCCACAACTTGGTGGACTTGCTGCGCCTAGAAGGCGTTGCTTATGTGGCCTTGGACAGCGACCCTGACAAAGTGCAAAGCGGGCGCGAGCACGGACACTCTGTGGAGTTTGGAGACGCGACCCGTTTGACCAGTTTGATGTCAGCGGGTTTGGCGCGTGCCGCTGCGGTGGTGGTGACCTACCCCGACACGGCCTCGGCCCTCAAGGTGCTGGCTTGGGTGAAAGAACACGCGCCCCAAGTGCCCGTGGTGGTGCGCACCCACGACGACAAAGATTTAGAACAACTGCGCGCAGCGGGCGCAAGCGAAGTGGTGCCCGAAGTGATCGAAGGCAGTCTGATGTTGGCCAGCCAAACCTTGGCACTGATTGGCACACCGCTCAAGCGGGTGTTCCGTTTGGTGCAAGCGCAGCGAATGAGCCGCTACGCTTTGATGCGTGAAAAGCCCACTGCACAAGACGACTCGCCACCTTGACTCACAACCGGGCGTCGCCTGCAAGCCTCCCCCCCTCTTTAACGAATTTTTTTCATGATTCAATTTTTGACACGGCGCCTTCAAATGGCCCACCGCCGCACCCACCGTGCGGCTGGCAAGCTGCCCGTGGCCTTGCAAGGCATGCTCTGGATGGTGCTGGGGGGCATAATGTTTTCGATGCTCAACGTCATCTCCCGCAAGATGACGCTCGAGCTCGATGCGTTTGAAACGCAGTTTTTGCGCTATCTGTGTGGGCTCTTCGTTTTGTTGCCTGTCGTCTTGCGCGCGGGAGCAGCGACGTTTTGGCCCCGTGACATCAAGGGCCAGTTTTGGCGAGGCGCAGTTCACACAGCAGGCCTGATGCTGTGGTTCATCGCCTTGCCCCACATTCCCATGGCCGACATGACGGCCATCAGCTTCACCGGACCCATCTTCATCATGATCGGTGCCGCTTGGTTCTTGGGCGAGCGCATGCGCCGTGACCGTTGGGTGGCGGCCTTGTTTGGCTTTGCAGGCGTGGTGGTGGTGCTGCTGCCCCATCTCTCCAGTGACGGCGGGGTCTACCACCTCATCATGCTGTCATCGGCGCCCGTGTTTGCAGCCTCGTTCTTGATCACCAAGGCCTTGACCCGCTACGAAAGCCCCGGCGTGATCGTGCTTTGGCAAGCCATCACGGTGGCCATTTTCAGTTTGCCCATGGCTGTGCTGCATTGGAAATACCCAAGCGCTTGGCAATGGGTCCACTTTTTGGCCGCTGGCGTCTTGGGCACCATGGCCCACTATTGCATGACACGTGCCCTGCATGTGGCGGACATCTCAGCCACCCAATCGATGCGGTTCTTGGATTTGCTGTGGTCCTCGCTCATGGGTTGGTGGGTCTTCACCGAAGTGCCCAGCGAAACCACTTGGATTGGCGCTTCGGTGATCTTGCTGTCCACGGTATGGATTGCGCGGCGCGAAGGCCAGCGCAAAGTAGTGGCCGCGCCACAGCCCTGATCCCTTCACTGCCCTTCACTGCCCTTGACTGCCCTTGACTGACCTTCACTGACCTCACTGACCCATCACAAGGCCTTCTCGGCGCGGGTCACTGGCCCCCACCCACACCGCGCGGGCGTCTCGCACCTGGCGCACCAAGACGCCCGCGCCACTGGTGAGCTCGCGTGTTTGCACCTCACCACCACGCGCGCGCAATGCACCCAAGCTTGCTGCGCTGAAGCGTTGGGTCTCCAACATCATGGCGCCCCCCACATTGCCAAAGTTAGGCAAGTTCAAGGCCTGCTGGGGCGTGAGCCCCCACTGCAAGACGCCCAGCAAAACCTTGGCTGTGAAATGAATGATCATCTCGCCCCCCGGGCTTCCCAGGCTCATCATCAATTCACCGCTGTCTGGGTCAAAGACCAGCAAGGGCGACATGGATGAGCGCGGACGTTTGCCCGGCTCCACCCGATTGGCCACGGCTTGACCTTGGGCGTTGCGTGGCACAAAGCTGAAGTCGCTGAGCTCGTTGTTGAGCAAAAAACCATGCACCATCTGGCGCGCCCCAAAAGCACTCTCGATGGTGGTGGTCATGGCCACTGCGTGGCCTTGGCCATCGACGATGCTCAGGTGCGAGGTGCCGAACTCCGCCTGAGGCAGGCTGGGGGCGAACTGACTGAGCTCACCACGCACTGGCGTGCCGTGCGTCACCTGAGGCCTGCGCGTGGGGCCGATCAGGCGCGATCGCTCGCGCAAGTAATCTGGTTTGAGTAAGCACTGCCAATCGCCCCCGGGCGCCGGCACAAAAGCAGGGTCGCCTACGTACTGCGCACGGTCGGCATAGACCAAGCGCGATGCTTCGCTGTAGGCGTGCAACCACTCCGGCGTGGGCACGCCATCGCGCAAGGGCTCTGGGACCCAAGCGCTGTGCTGCAACAGCCCCAACAGTTGGCCAATCGCCAACGTGCCAGAACTCGGAGGTGGGAACCCACAGATGCGATAGTGACGCTGTGCCAACTGCTGCACAAAGCACAAAGGCTCACGCACCAGCGGCTGGTAGCGCGCCAAGTCATCCAAACTCAAGTGGCCCGGGTTGGTGGGGTGTTGCTGCACCTTGTCCACCATGGCTTGTGCCACCTCACCGCTGTAAAACGCCGAGACACCCTCTTGCGCAATCCGAGTGAGCAACTTGGCCAAAGGCGGGTTGCGCAAGTTGTGGCCCACAGGATGCGGCAGGCCATCGGCTTGGTAAAAATAAGCCCGTGCCGTGGGGTCCAGTCTCAAGTAGCGATCGGCCTTGAGCTGCGCATACAGCCTAGGAGTGATGGCAAAGCCCTGAGTGGCCAAGCGTATGGCCGGCTCAAACAAGCGGGCCCAAGGTAATTTGCCGTGTTGTTGGTGCGCCAAGGCGAGCATGCGCAGCACACCAGGTGTGCCCACCGCACGTCCCCCCACCACCGCTTGATAAAAGGGAAAAGGCTCACCTTGTGCGGTGACAAACAAGTTCTCCCCTACAGCAGCAGGTGCAGTCTCGCGGCCATCAAAGGCTTGTACGTGTGAGCCCTGGCTGTGCAGCAACAACGCCCCCCCGCCCAAGCCACTGGACTGGGGTTCAACCAAGGTGAGCACCATTTGCACAGCCACAGCAGCGTCCAGCGCCGAGCCACCCGCTTGCAAGATGTCGTAGCCCGCTTGGGTGGCCAGAGGATGGGCCGCAACCACGGCCCAATGCGGACTCACCACCTCGCTTTGGGAGCGCCACCCCGTGGCCATTTCGGGTTGCACGGGGGATGTGCCTACCCACTCCAGCGCTTGCCCCAGCGCGCTCGCCGCCCACAGCCACCCCCCGATCCAGACTCCCAGGTGACGACGGATCATGGGCGGCCCGGATTAAAAACCAGCGGCCAGCCCGTCGCGACGGGCATCGCTGGCCACCACATAGCCTTCAACCTTGGGGTCACCGGCGCGCCAAATGAACTGACCAGCACCAAAGTCTTGGTAGCTGTCGTTGATCACATCCACGCGGTGACCGCGTGACTGCAGCCCTGACACCGTGTCGTGGTTGAGGTTGGACTCGACGTTGATCTCCAACCCAGCGTTGTAGCGCCAGCGCGGTGCATCACAGGCCGCTTGTGGGTTTTGTCCGTAGTCCAGCATGCGCACCAAGGTTTGCATGTGGCCTTGCGGTTGCATGTTGGCCCCCATCACACCAGAGCTCATCACGTGTTGACCGTCTTTGCTTAAGAAGGCGGGGATGATGGTGTGAAAAGGCCGCTTGCCGGGTGCTACCAAGTTGGCGGGATTGAGGCCTTGTGCATTCAAGCTGAAACCGTGGCCCCGGTTTTGCAAGCTGATGCCAAAGTTGGGCTCGACACAGCCGGAGCCAAAGCCCATGTAGTTGCTCTGAATGAAGCTGACCATCATGCCGTTCTCGTCGGCCGTGCTGAGGTAAATGGTGCCGCCTTTGACCGGGTTGCCTGCGCCAAAGTCTTGCGCTTTTTTCATGTCGATCAAGCGCGCGCGGCTCTTCAAATACGCCGGGTCCAGCATTTGTGCCGGTGTGACCTCCATCTGACTGGGCTCGGCCACGTAGCGGTACACATCGGCAAACGCGAGCTTGATGGCTTCGATTTGCAAATGCTGCGAGTCCACACCGTCCAATGCCAAACTGGCCACGTCAAAGTGCTCCAGAATGCCCAGCGCGATCAAGGCGGCAATGCCTTGTCCGTTGGGAGGGATTTCATGCAAGGTGTAGCCCCGGTAGTTTTGCGCGATGGGGGTGACCCATTCGGCTTTGTAATCGGCAAAATCACGCGCGGTGATGCTGCCACCGTTTGCTGCGGCGAATTTTTCAATCGCCTGCGCGATCTCGCCACCATAAAAAGCAGCACCCTTGGTTTGCGCAATGGCACGCAAACCTTTGGCAGCAGCAGGGAACTTGAACAACTCGCCCACATTTGGCGCACGGCCCCAAGGCAAAAAGTTTTGGGCAAAGCCAGGCAAGCCTTGTAACTCGGGTGTGGCAGCCGCCCACTTTTGTTGCACCACCACCGGCAGCAAGTAACCACGTTCGGCAATCTCAATGGCAGGCTGGAGCAAATCTTCAAATGGAAGTTTGCCAAAGCGCTCACTCATCGCCACCCAACTGGCCACGGCACCGGGCACCGTGACCGAGTCAAAGCCGCGTTTGGGCGGCGTTTGGGCGCCCGCGCCATATTTGCGCTGGAAGTACTCAGGCGTCCAAGTTTGTGGGGCACGACCGGAGGCGTTCAAACCATGCAGTTCTTTGCCGTCCCACAAAATGCAAAACGCGTCTGAACCCAAGCCATTGCTCACCGGTTCAGTCAAGGTGATGGCGGCCGCTGCGGCAATGGCCGCATCGACCGCATTGCCACCTTGCCACAGCATGCGCAAGCCCGCCTGTGCGGCCAGTGGGTGAGAGGTAGACACCACGTTGCGGGCAAAAACCGGCAATCGGGTGGAGGTGTAGGGGTTGTTGTAATTGAAGTTCATGGGTTTGTTTCTATGCAAAACGGCACCCGAAGGTGCCGTTTCTCAACTAGGTGTCAATCACCTGTGATCACTCTTCAACGAAGGCTTCTTCGCGCTTGGAGCGGATCGATGGCAACAGCACAATGATGAGCAGCAACAGCGCTGCGCCCAACAAACCGCCCGACAAAGGACGGGTCACAAACACCGACCAGTCACCACGCGAGAGCAACAAGGCACGGCGCAAGTTCTCTTCCATCATCGGGCCCAAGATGAAGCCCAACAACAGGGGAGCAGGCTCGCAACCCAACTTGACAAACAAGTAGCCGATGAAGCCAAACGCTGCCACCAACCAAATGTCAAAGGTGTTGTTGTTGGTCGAGTACACACCGATGGCGCAAAACAGCACAATCGCGGGGAACAAGAAGCGATAAGGCACAGACAGAAGTTTGATCCACATGCCAATCAGAGGCAGGTTCAAGATCACCAACATCAAGTTACCAATCCACATCGAGGCGATCAAACCCCAGAACAACTCAGGGTTGCTGGTCATCACCTGGGGACCAGGCTGGATGTTGTGGATCGTCATGGCGCCCACCATCAAAGCCATCACCGCGTTGGGTGGAATACCCAAGGTCAGCAAAGGAATGAAGGAAGTTTGTGCACCGGCGTTGTTGGCCGACTCAGGAGCAGCCACACCGCGGATGTTGCCTTGACCGAAAGGAACTTCACCAGGACGCAGCTTGGTTTTCTTCTCGATGGTGTAAGCCGCAAACGCTGCCAACAATGCACCGCCACCTGGCAACACACCCAAAATAGAACCCAAGGCCGTGCCACGCAGCACCGCAGGAATCATGTTCTTGAAGTCTTCCTTGGTGGGGAACAGGCCTTCCACCTTGGCAGTGAACACCTCACGCTCGTCTTCGGGTTGTGACAGGTTGGAGATGATCTCGCCGTAGCCAAACACACCCATGGCCACTGCCACAAAACCCACGCCGTCGGTCAGCTCAGGAATGTCAAAGCTAAAGCGTGCCACCCCAGAGTTCACGTCAGTGCCAATCAAGCCCATCAACAAACCCAGCACGATCATGGCAATGGCTTTGAGCAAGGAACCCGAGGCCAGCACCACCGCACCCACCAGACCCAAGATCATGAGCGAGTAGTACTCGGCAGGACCGAACTTGAAGGCCAATTCGGTCAAAGGCGGCGCAAAAGCGGCCAAGATCAAAGTTCCCACAGAACCTGCAAAGAACGAACCCAAACCGGCGGCTGCCAGAGCGGGTCCAGCACGACCTTTGCGGGCCATTTGGTAACCGTCAATGGTGGTCACCACCGAAGAAGACTCACCGGGCAGGTTGACCAAAATCGCAGTGGTCGATCCGCCGTATTGCGCACCGTAGTAAATACCGGCCAACATGATCAGCGCCGACACAGGGGGCAACGCATAGGTGGCGGGCAACAACATGGCGATGGTGGCGACTGGGCCGATGCCAGGCAACACACCGATCAAGGTACCCAAAATACAACCAATCAAGGCGTAAAGCAGGTTGATGGGCGTGAAGGCTACGCCAAAACCCAAAGCAAGGTTTGAAATCAAATCCATTGTTTATTCTCCGACTCAACCAGTGATGAAAGTAGGCCACACCGGCATCTGCAACTTGAGCAGAACGATGAACGCCAAGTAACTACCAACCGACAAAATCGTGGCCAGCAGCAACACATCTTTGAGGACAAATTCTTCGCCCGCTTTGCTGGCAATGAGCACCAAAGCGTAGATGGCCATGATCAAGCCCATGGCAGGAAGGCCGATGCTTGGCAGTCCGCCCAGCAAAACACCAAACGCCAAGTTGGCTCCCAAGATGTAAAAGACGGGACGCCAGGCGAACTTGCCCACCTTGTCACCGTCTTCGGCGTGCTCCACCAGCGAATAAAAGATGATGAAAGCACCCAATACGGCCAGCACGATGCCCAACAACAACGGGAAGTATCCGGGACCCATACGAGCACCGGTACCCACGGAGTAATTCATGGAACCTACAGCAAAACCACCACCGACCAATGTGAACATCAGGCCGGAGAAAAAGTCTTTTTGACTTTTGATCATTTCTTCTCCTCAAAGAACAGCGAACATGGCGCGAATTGTGAGGGTCGGGTTGTCCACAACAGATGTGGGTTACACCTATGTGTTGTCGCCTTCGGAAACCGGGTAAACCCTGATTTGACGCGGGTTGGCACTCAGGGGCTCAAGGGCTTGAAGACCCGTAACCACTTGGTGGCTGGCAGGGGCCAGCGGGCTTGAATGGCTTCAGCTCGGGCCATCAAATCTGTCCGTTTGACGGCCTTGGGCGTGCGCTGGGCCAACACAATGGTGTTGCCCTCGCGGGTGGGTTTAAAGGCCCACAGGGCATCCACGCCAAAAGCTTGGGCCATTTTTTCCACGCTTTGCGCATAGCTGGAACTGCGACCAAACAAATTCACCGTCATGCAGCCCTCCTCAGTGAGCAAGCGACGACAGTCGGCATAAAACTCTGCGCTGTCGAGCACCGGCGAGGCGGCTTCATGGTCATACAAATCCACCTGCAACGCATCAATCTGACCTTGCCAGTGCGCATGCTGAGCCACCTCGGCTGCGTCTCCCAAGACGACATTGAGCTTGTCCGTGTCTGCGGGCAGTTTGAACCACAAGCGGCAAGCCGCAATGACCTGAGGGTTGAGCTCGATGGCGGTGGTCTTCATGCGCAAATGCTTGTGACAAAACTTGGTGAGTGCGCCCGAGCCCAAGCCCAATTGCATGGCATGCAGTTTGGCCACCCGCTCGGGCTCAACAAACAACAACCAGGCCATCATGCGTTGCACGTACTCGAGCTCGATGTCAAAGGGCTTGTCAATCAGCATCGAGCCCTGAATCCATTCAGTGCCCAAATGCAAAAAGCGCACCGGGCCGTACTCGGAGAAATTCACATCGGGAAGGCTTGTTTTTTTGCGCGTGGCCATAGGGGTCTCGGTGTTGTGTGCTTAATCGGCCATGGCTTCAACGACAAAGCGCACGCGTTGTTTGCCTTGCCACTCATCGGCTTCGAGGCGAAAAGCCAAATGGGCAAGAGAGGGCAAGGGGTCAACGCGGCCAAACCATATGCCGTCGACCAGTTGACCCTGGTGGCGCAACTTCAAGGCCAAGTGCTTCTCGCCCACCAGCCGCTGACCCAAGACCTCGACTTCCTCACTGAAAGTGGGCGCCGCAAAGCCCTGACCCCAGACCTCGCGTGCCAGGGTGTCGGCCACGTCATGGCGGCAGTACTCGGGCAACAAGGGACCATCGGTGTCTAGTCGGCGCTGCAACGTGGCGGCATCGAGCCACTCCTGGGCCACCTGCTGCAAGGCTTCCTCGAAGGTCCCCAGATGCTCCTCCTCCAGCGTGCAGCCTGCCGCCATGGCGTGGCCCCCGAAACGCAGCAACACGCCGGGGTGACGCTTGGCCACCAAATCCAGCGCATCGCGCAAATGAAAACCTGGAATCGAGCGGCCCGAGCCCTTGAGCTCATGGCTTTTTCCATGGGCTTGGCTGGGGGCAAAAACAAAGGTGGGGCGGTGGTGCAGCTCTTTGAGTTTGGAGGCCACGATGCCCACCACGCCTTCGTGAAAGTCGGGGTCGAACACGCACAAAGCCGACGGTGGCTCTTCCTCGGGATCGAACATGTCTTGAGCCAAAGCCAGCGCTTGTTCACGCATGTCGCCTTCGATGTCACGGCGCTCGCGGTTGATGCGATCGAGCTGGCTGGCGAGTTCGCTCGCGCGTGCCGCGTCATCGGTGGTCAAGCACTCGATGCCCAAGGTCATGTCAGACAAACGGCCCGCCGCGTTGATGCGCGGCCCCAGGGCAAAACCAAAGTCTTGCGAGGTGCATTGCGCGCTGTGCCGGCCCGCTGCCACCAACAAAGCCGCCATGCCTTGGGGCATGTGGCCTTTGCGAATTCGCGCTAAGCCTTGTGCCACCAAACGCCGGTTGTTGGCGTCGAGCTTGACCACATCGGCCACAGTGCCCAATGCCACCAAGGTCAGCAGGCTGTCGAGCTTGGGTTGTGCAAGAGGCGCGCCCGCCGTGTCTGGCGTGAAGCTGCCGCGCGCGCGCAACTCGGCGCGCAGTGCCAGCAGCACATAAAACATCACGCCCACACCGGCCAAGGCTTTGCTGGCAAAGGTACAGCCCGGTTGGTTGGGGTTGACGATGGCGTCGGCTTGCGGCAACTCTGCCCCAGGCAAGTGGTGGTCGGTGACCACCACTTGAAGGCCTAAGGCTTTGGCGGTGGCCACACCCTGCACGCTGGCAATGCCGTTGTCCACCGTGATCAAGACATCCGCGCCACTGGCCTTGACGCGCTGGGCAATCGGTGGCGTGAGGCCATAGCCGTCCACCACGCGATCGGGCACGATGTAGGAGACGTGACGCGCACCCAACATGCGCAGCCCACGCAAAGCCACCGCACAGGCGGTGGCGCCATCGCAGTCGTAGTCAGCCACGATGCACAGACGTTGGTCTGCCGCCATGGCATCGGCCAGCAGCTGCGCTGCCGCGCCAATTCCTTTGAGCCCGTCTGGCGCCAGCAAATGCGCCAGCGACACGTCCATGCTGAGCGGATCGCTCACACCACGCGCAGCATACAAACGCGCCAGCAAAGGGTGCAGCCCAGCTTGCTCCAAGGCCCAGACACTGCGAGGCGGCATATCGCGCGGAATCAATTGCATGGGGTCATTCTTTCGGGGCGGTTACCGCCAACAGAGTGTCTAAGGTGGGAGGCTTGAAGTGCCCCCGCAAGCGCCGCCAAAACCCTGGCTTGGCACTGTCATACACATGGTGCTCGTGCTCGCCGCACAGCACCACGCGCTGAGGCTGGCCCTGGGCCGCCGCAGCCAGCACAGGCGCCATCACTTCTGAGTCCACCGCCTTCCAAGCAGCGAGCCAGGCCATCAGGTCTTGTTGCAGCGCGCTGTCGCGCAGATGGCTCACCACATTCACAGGCACAGGGTCATGCGCCGGGCAGGCAGGCAAAGCGCCCGTGCCGTGCAGCCAAAATGAGTTGATGCTGAGTGCGCGGTGCGCGTTGACCGCATGGGTGTAGAGCAGCATTTGCATCTCGTTTTGCAAACGCCGTAACAATTTAGCGCTGCCACTGGGCGCGTCCCCCCCCACCAACCATGGGTCGATGTTGCGACCGATCACGCGCTCAAGCGAGGCGGTCGGTACGTTCGCCAACACAGGCGAGTGCACCAGCCAACGCCCGGGCAGATCGCGCCGGAGTGTGAAGCCGTCCTCGGCAAAAAACGGTGCCATGGCGTTGAACAAGGCCAGGTCTGTGGCGTCGTCCAGCGCCAGCGCTGAAGGGTGGCCCATGGTGACTTGGCCATTGCTCACGTGCCAGTTGCACAAGCTGATGAAGCCCCAAGCAGCAGGTGCACCCGCTTCAAACGAGGCCGCCTCCAAGCCGATTTCAGCAGCACGCTGCGCAGCCCAGGGCAGGCAGCCATCCAGAACAGGCCAGCCCAGGGCTTGGGCCTGAAGGCACTCGTGGGGCAGCGACAAGGCTGCGGGCGCCCAACCCGTGGGCGCCTCTTGCGCCACGACATGGCGTTGGGAGTGTGCGACCCAAGCGCACAAATTTGGCAGGGCGGCGTCGTTGAGAACTTGCGTCAAGGCAACGGGCTTGGGTTGTGGCGCAGTCCACAAGGCATAGGGCAAGACCGTGAGGGCGGGGTTTGACGCAGGCAAGACAAAAGGCATGGACGCGATTGTCTGTGATGTGGTGACACAATCGCGCCTGTCATGACGTCTCACCTGAGAATTCCCTACGAACTGCTGATCGGTTGGCGCTACACCCGCGCGGGCCGATCCAGCGCGCGCAATGGTTTCATCTCGTTCATCTCGGGCGTGTCCATGCTTGGCATTGCCTTGGGCGTGGCAGCCTTGATCATTGTGTTGAGTGTGATGAACGGCTTCCAAAAAGAAGTGCGCGATCGCATGTTGGCCGTGGTGGCCCACATTGAACTGTTGGCGCCGGGGGGAGAGGGCTTGGCCGATGTGGCGGGGTTGATGGCCCAGGCGCGCCAACACCCCTCAGTGGTGGCAGCCGCACCTTTTGTGGCGCAACAAGCCTTGATGGGGCGTGGCGACGAGATGCGCGGCGCCATGGTGCGCGGCATTGCACCTGAGCTCGAAACCCAGGTCAGCGACTTCACCTTGCAATTGCCACCCGCTGCGCGTGCTGCACTGCAAGCCGACAGCTTCAACGTGGTGCTGGGCGGCGAGCTGGCCCGCGCACTGGGCGTGCAAGTGGGCGACCGCGTGACGCTCGTGGCACCCGGCGGGCAAGTCACGCCTGCAGGCGTGCTGCCACGCTTGAAACAACTCACCGTGGCCGGGCTGTTTGACTCAGGCCACTACGAATACGACGCCACCTTGGTGCTGCTGCACATCGAGGACGCACAGCGCATCTTTCGATTGACCTCGCCCAGCGGCGTGCGCCTGAAACTCAAAGACAGTCAACAAGCACGCAGCGTGGCGTCTGACTTGGCGGCCCAATTGGGGCCCGACGTGATCGTGCGTGACTGGACCCGGCAAAACCGCAACTGGTTTGCCGCCGTGCAGGTTGAAAAGCGCATGATGTTCATCATCCTCACCCTGATCGTGGCGGTCGCCGCATTCAACCTGGTCACCACCTTGGTGATGACGGTGACAGACAAACGCGCGGACATCGCCATCTTGCGCACCTTGGGAGCTAGTCCTCAAAGCATCATGGCCATTTTTGTGGTTCAAGGCGCTACGGTGGGCGTGCTGGGCACCTTGGCTGGCTTGCTGTTGGGCTTGGGCGTGGCGTTGAACATTGACGTCATCGTGCCCGCCATCGAAAACGCCCTGGGTGCGAGCTTTTTGCCGCGCGACATCTACCTCATCAGCCGCATGCCCAGCGACCCCCAATCGGGCGACATTTGGCCCATTGTGTTGTTGTCCTTGGCCATGGCCTTGGTGGCCACGCTGTACCCGAGTTGGCGTGCCAGCCGCATCAACCCCGCCCAAGCGCTGCGTTATGAGTGAGCACAGCCACATCCCCCATAAGCCCCCCGTGCTGAAGGCGCGTGAGCTGGGCCGACGCTTTCGAGAGGGCCCCTTGGACGTCAACGTGCTGCAAGGCGTGAACTTAGAGGTTTATAGCGCAGAGACAGTGGCCATCGTGGGTGCCTCAGGTTCTGGCAAAAGCACCTTGTTGCATGTGCTCGGTGGCTTGGATGCCCCCACCAGCGGTGAGGTGTCTTGGCTGGGCCAGCCCTTGAAGGATCTGAGTGTGAGTCAGTTGGGTGCGCTGCGCAACCAACACTTGGGCTTTGTCTACCAGTTCCACCACCTGCTGCCCGAATTCAGCGCCCTCGACAACGTGGCCATGCCCCTTTGGATTCGACGCATGGACCGCGTGGCAGCCTGCGCTCAGGCACAAACCATCTTGCATGCCGTGGGCTTGGGCCAGCGCATACACCACCGCCCTGGCGAACTCTCGGGCGGGGAGCGCCAGCGCGTGGCCATTGCCCGTGCGCTAGTGACGCGCCCGGCCTGCGTGCTGGCCGACGAACCCACGGGCAACCTCGACCGAGGCAGCGCCGACCAAGTGTTTGCGCTCATGCTCCAATTGGCCCGCGAGCAAGGCACGGCCTTTGTTGTGGTGACCCACGACACCTCCCTGGCCGCACGGTGCGATCGCCAACTGAGCCTCCAACAAGGCCAACTAGAAGTCGATAGAAGGTGAAAAAGAGGCACATCTAAGTCAATAAGTAACTATTAAATAACTTAATTTTAATATTTTTAGTACTTTTTAGTTGTTTTATATAGAATCCTTCCTATGGACGGATTCAAAGACTATTACGCATTGCTAGGCGTGGCCCCCATGGCGCAGCCCGAAGTCATCCGCGCCGCCTACCGCGCTTTGGCCAAGCGTTACCACCCGGACCACGCCCGCGCCACACACCCTGGCACGGGCGAGCACATGGCCCAACTCAATGCGGCTTATGCCGTCTTGTCTTGCCCTCACAGGCGCTATGCCTATGACCAGTGGTTGCGCCAGCGCCCGGCCCCAGTCCCCCGCCTGAGCACGGATGTGCCGCACAGCACCTCGCACAGACCCGCTGCCTACCCCGGCGTGTTGACCACCTACGACCGGCGAGGTCGCTTGCACGCCTACCCCTGAGCCAGCCCGTGGGTCCCCCCCAGAGGCGGCCTTGGCCCGCCATGGGTGGGCTTGATAATTCAAGCACCATGCACTGGATCGACACCCACTGCCACCTTGACGCAGCTGAATTTGACGCAGACCGCACGCCTGTGCGTAACCAAGCGCGGGCCCAAGGGGTGGGCTGTTGTGTCATTCCGGCGGTGCAAGTGGCCAACTTTGATGCCGTGCGCGAGCTGGCACATGCCCATCACGATGCCTATGCTTTGGGCATCCACCCGCTGTACACCCCCCACGCTGCGCTGAAAGATGTGGAACACCTCGACCTCGCCTTGCAAGCGCACCACGCGGACACGCGCTTGGTCGCAGTGGGTGAGGTGGGCTTGGATGGTTTTGTGCCCACACTCAACACGGCGTCGGCATGGGCCACACAAGAACACTTTTATCGGGCACAACTCAGGCTAGCGCAAAAGCACCAATTGCCGGTCATCTTGCATGTGCGCCGATCGGCGGACAGGCTGCTCAAAGGCCTGCGAGACATTCGGGTGCAAGGCGGCATTGCGCACGCCTTCAATGGCAGTTTGCAACAAGCGCAAGCGTTCCTCGCACTGGGTTTCAAATTGGGCTTTGGCGGAGCACTCACCTTTGAGCGTGCTTTGCAACTGCGCCGTTTGGCGACTGAGTTGCCGCTGTCGGCCATCGTGCTTGAAACCGATGCACCCGACATTGCGCCCCAATGGCTGTATGCCACGGCCAAGCAGCGCAGCGCCGGCCAAGCACAAGGCCGCAACAGCCCGGGCGAGTTGCCGCGCATCGCGCAGGTGCTGGCCGACTTGCGTGGCATCTCCTTGGCGGAGTTGGCCCAAGCCTCGCGAGACAATGCCGTGGCAGCCCTGCCCCGCCTACAATTGAACCTGTGAGCACCTCTATTTTGAACGCCGATTTGCACTGCCACTCCGTGGTGTCGGACGGCACACTCACACCCGAAGCCCTGGCCGCAAGGGCTCATGCCAATGGCGTCGAGTTGTGGGCCTTGACCGATCACGACGAGGTCGGGGGTCAAGTGCGTGCAGCAGCAGCTGCCAAAGCGCACGGCATGAAGTACCTCACGGGCACAGAGATTTCCGTCACCTTTGCAGGTCAAACCGTGCACATTGTGGGGCTGGGATTTGATGCCCAAGACCCACGCATCGTCGAGGGCCTGCGCCGCACCCGAGGTGGGCGCAGCGAACGTGCGCAAGAAATGTCGCAAGGCTTGGCCCAGGTGGGCATCCACGGCGCCTACGAAGGCGCACTCAAGTACGTGGGCAACCCTGAGCTGATTTCACGCACACACTTTGCCCGCTACTTGGTGGAGTCGGGTGTTTGCCAAGACACCTCCGAGGTGTTTCGCCGTTACTTGACCGAGGGCAAACCGGGTTTTGTGCCGCACCGCTGGGCCAGCCTGAAAGACGCAGTGCAATGGATCACCCAAGGCCAAGGCGTGGCCGTGATCGCCCACCCGGGGCGCTACAACTTCACGGCCAACGAAGAGTTTGCGTTGTTCAGCGAGTTCAAAACCCATGGCGGACAAGGTGTTGAAGTCGTCACTGGCAGCCATACACCGCCCGAGTACGTGAAATACGCTGACATGGCACGCGAGTTCAATTTGGTGGCCTCGCGAGGCAGTGACTTTCACAGCCCCGAGGAAAGCCGCATCGATCTAGGCACCTTGCCCTGGTTGCCTGGCCAACTCACCCCTGTGTGGGAGTTGTTGGCCCATCGAATTCAATGAATTCGACCACACGGCCACCGCTGCCACTCGCGGGTATTGCATATGCCGTCTTGGCCATGGCCTGCTTTGCTGTGCTTGACACCACCAACAAGTTTTTGATCGCCAGCGTGCCCTTGCTGATGGTGCTGTGGTTTCGCTATGCCTTCCAAGCCGTGGCCAGCACAGCCGTGATGTGGCCCCGCAGCGGCATGACCATGTTTCAAACCCACAACATTCGGCTCCAAATGCTGCGCGGCTTGTTGCTGCTGATGTGCAGCGTGCTGGGTTTTACCAGTTTGCGCTACATGCCAGTGGCTGAGTTCACCGCCTTTGTCATGCTCACGCCTTTGGTGGTGACCGCCTTGGCGCGTTTTGTCATGAAAGAACAGGTGTCAGGGCTGCGCTGGCTGTTTGTGAGTGGTGGCTTGGTGGGCGCCTTGTTGATCGTGCGACCGGGGGGAAGCATGGACACCAGCCACGCTTGGTTGCCGCTGAGTTTGGTGGTCTCGAATGCACTGTTCCAAATTTTGACCAGCCACATGGCCAAAACCGAGAGCCCTGTGACGATGCACCTGTACACCGGGTGGGTTGGCGCCATCATCGCCTCGGTCTTGGTGCTGTGGGGGGCGTGGACCACCGATCTCACCCACTTCGAATGGGAACTGATGGTGCTGGTGGGTTGTGCAGGCACCTTTGGCCATTACCTTTTGATCTTGGCTTTTTCGCGTGCGCCCGCTGCCAGCGTGAGCCCATTTCTGTACAGCGGCATCGCCTTTGCCACCTTCGCAGGCTGGCTGGTCTTTGCCCATGTGCCAGACCTGTGGGCGCGCATGGGTATGCTGCTGATTGCGCTGTGCGGTATTGGCGCTGCCGTGCTCAGCCACCACGAACACCGCAGGCCTTGAGATGGCACAGTTCCTACAAGTGCACCCCGAGAACCCGCAACAGCGCTTGCTCAAACAAGCCGTCGCCTTGCTCACCCGAGGCGGTGTGGTTGCTGTACCCACCGACTCGAGCTACGCCTTGGTCTGCCACCTCGACGACAAAGCCGCGGTCGAACACATGCGACGCATGCGCCAAGTCGACGACAAACACCACCTGACCCTGATGTGCCGTGACCTGTCCGAGCTGGCCAACTATGCACGGGTCGACAACCGCCAGTACCGTTTGCTCAAAGCGGCTACGCCGGGGGCCTACACCTTCATCTTGGAAGCCACCAAAGAAGTGCCTCGTCGGGTCAGCCATCCGCAACGCAAAACCATTGGCTTGCGGGTGCCGCAAAACCGCTGCCTTCTGGACTTGCTTGAGCTCCACGGCGCCCCCCTGTTGGCCACCACCTTGATCGCGCCGGGTGACAGCGACCCGATGAACGATGCACAGGCCATTCGCGCGCGTTTTGAACACGAATTGGCTGCCGTGATCGACGCCGGCGCGTGCCCCTTAGAGCCCACCACCGTGGTGGACCTCACCCCGATGGATGGCGGCGGCGACCCTGCCCTGATACGCCAGGGACGTGGGCCCTTGAATGCCTTGGGCATGGGTTAACACGCAAGTATTCGATGCGACAATGATTGTGTGAACTTCTCTGACCTGATTCAAACCGTTCTGATCTACGCCTTGCCGGTGATATTTGCCATCACCTTGCATGAAGCAGCCCATGGCTATGTGGCCCACCGCTTGGGCGACAACACCGCTTGGATGATGGGACGGGTCACTTTGAACCCCATGCCGCACATCGACCCCATGGGCACGATCGTGATTCCAGCGATGCTGTACGTGGTCACGGGGGGCACTTTTTTGTTTGGCTATGCCCGTCCTGTGCCGGTGAATTTTGGCCGCCTCCACCACCCCAAGCGCGACATGATTTGGGTCTCTTTCGCTGGCCCCGCCATCAACTTCATCCAAGCCCTCGTTTGGCTGTTGGCGTTTTACTTGCTCAATATCTTGGGCGTTACCGAAGCCTATTTCCTCAAAATGGCCTTGGCTGGCGTGGTGGTCAATGTCTCCATGTTTGTCTTCAACCTCTTCCCCTTGCCCCCTTTGGATGGCGGTCGGGTGCTGGTGGGCTTGCTGCCATGGCGCCAGGCCGTGTGGCTCTCCAAAGTGGAGCCTTACGGCATGTACATCGTGCTGGCCTTGGTGGCTTTTCACACACTCAACGATTACTGGATGGGGCCCTTGATGAAATGGACCCTCTGGGCCTTGTCGCTGCTGCTGAGTCCTCTTGAATTTTTACTGAAGCCTTGATCTCATGAAAGAACGCGTTCTCTCCGGCATGCGCCCCACGGGTGCTTTGCATTTGGGCCATTACCACGGCGCCTTAAAAAACTGGGTCCGTCTGCAGTCGCAGATGGATTGTTATTTTTTCGTTGCCGATTGGCACGCCTTGACCACGCACTACGCCAGCCGCGAGGTGATCGAGAAAAACGTCTACGAAATGGTGATCGATTGGTTGGCCAGCGGCCTGCAGCCCGACCAGTGCACCTTGTTTTTGCAAAGTCGCATCCCCGAACACGCCGAGTTATTCACCCTCTTGGCCATGGGCACGCCGCTGGGCTGGCTGGAGCGTGTGCCCACCTACAAAGACCAGCAAGAAAAGCTCAAGGACAAAGACCTGACCACCTACGGCTTCTTGGGCTACCCCTTGCTGCAAGCAGCGGACATCTTGATCTACAAAGCCAAGTACGTGCCGGTTGGCGAAGACCAAGCCAGCCACGTGGAGTTGACCCGCGAAGCAGCTCGGCGATTCAACCATTTATACGGCCGCGAAATCAACGCCGAAGCCAAGGTCCAAGCCAGTCTGGCCAAACTCCCCAAAGACAGCGTCAAGCGCTTGGAAAAGTCACGTAAGGCCTACCAAGAAAGCGGCGACGCCAAAGCCATGGAAGGGGCCTTGGGCTACCTGGCCAGCGCGCCCGAGTTGTTGAGCGAAGACCGCGAGCGGCTGGAGGGCTACTTCAAGGGGACGGGCAAGGTCGTGCTGCCTGAGCCTCAAATTTTGCTCACCCAAGCCAGCAAACTGCCGGGCTTAGATGGCGCCAAGATGAGCAAAAGCTACAACAACGCCATTGCCATTCGCGAAGACCGGGCCACCATCGAGCACAAAGTCAAACGCATGCCCACTGACCCAGCGCGCATGAAACGCTCTGACGTGGGCGACCCTGAGAAATGCCCGGTGTGGCAATTTCACTTGGTTTACAGCGACCAAGGGCAACGCGAATGGGTCTCCAAAGGCTGCACCAGCGCGGGCATTGGCTGCTTGGAATGCAAGCAACCCATCATCGACGCCATCTTGCGAGAACAGCAACCTATGTTGGAACGCGCAGAGCCTTACGTGACTAACCCTAAAATAGTTCGTGATATCGTAGACGCAGGTACTGAAAAAGCACGTATCACCGCCAGAGAAACCATGCGCGACGTGCGCGAAGCCATTGGGCTGAACTACTGAAAGCAGGAGAGAGAAAAAAATGAGTTTGTACATCATCGATGACCATCCCCTGGTGCGCCAAGCCATCGCCATGCTGCTGCGGCGCATGAAGCCAGCCGCCAAAGTGGTCGAGTTGGAAAAATTCAGCGAGCTGCAAGCGGCCATCATCAAAAACGGTGCACCCGAGTTGTTTGTGTTGGATTTGCTGCTGCCTGGTGTCAAAGGCACCACCGCCGTGAGCGAAGTCAAAGGCATGTACGGCGACGTCCCCTTGGTGGTGATCTCCTCCATGCCCGCCGGTGAAGCCGAAGAAACCTGCATCGAGGCAGGCGCCGATCTCTACATTGAAAAATCCACCGCTGCAAACGACATCTCTGCAGCCATCCAAGGTCTGTTTGCTGCAGCGGACGGCACGCCCGACGAAGACATTGTGGTGGCGGGCGACACCAAGTTGTCCAAGCGTCAAAAACAATTGATCATCATGCTCGACCGGGGCTTGAGCAACCGAGACATTGCCACCGAACTCGATATCAGCGAACACACCGTCAAAGTTCACCTCTGGCGTTTGTTCCGTCGCTTGAACGTCAAGAGTCGCACCCAGACGCTGCACTTTGCACGCATGAACGGTTTGCTGTAAGCCCGAACCCTCTCCCAAATACAAAAACCGCTCCAAAGTGAGCGGTTTTTGTTTTGATTACCTCACCTCTCGCCCTCAGCGCAATGCGTCGCGCACCATCAAATTCAGCCCCGTGCTGCCGGGCTTGACGGGGCTCACACTGACGCCCAAATCTCCCGCTTGCTGGGTGGCTTGGCCGCTCTTGGAGATGCGCACCCGAACCGTCACCTCTTGCGCATCGGAGAGCTTGGCTGCTGGGTTCATCGCCGTGCTGTCGTCGAGCACAAAGTCAAAAGGCAGCTTGGCCGCCGTGGTGCGCACAATGGCCAGCGGCATGCGCGAACCCGTCACAGGTGTGGCATACACAAACACGGTATCGGTGGGGGCCACTTTGCCTGCCAACTCACTCACCAAACTCACCCGGCCACTGATGCTGGAAGCCTGAATGGCCGCATCTCGCTCACTCACGCTGTCGGCACGCGGCAGCGCCGGGGGCAATCCCAGCTTGCTGCGCGCCTCGGCAATGGCACGATCGAGCTCAGGCGCATCGGGTGAATCGGGCGAGACCTCTTCACGGGCACGCTCCCAAAACCGCAACGCAGAGCGGAAGTTGTCTTCGGCATACGAGGCACTGCCGGCCAACAACAAGGCGTTGAGTTGGTGTGGGTCAGCAGTCAAAACGCGCTGGATGATGGCCCAGGGCTCACCGGCGAAGTTGCCACCATTTTTTTGCGCCAATACCTCGGCACGCTCGATCGACACGTTGTCGTCTTGGCTCAGAGCCAGCGCACGGCGCAAAGCCTCATCGGCTTCAGCGTAGCGACCCAAGGCACGCTGGACCCGCCCCAACATGACCCAGCCATCGACTTGGTTGGGCTCATCTTGCAAACGTCGCGTCAAAGCAGTGGCCATGGCCACCAACTTCTCCGGAGTGACTTCACCCTCGTTGCCCATGCCTTGCTGAGCCGCCAAGGGATCGAGCGCCTGGGGCTCACCCAGCACGCTGTACAAGCCCATCGACAAGAGCGGCACCCAAAAGATCACAGCCAGCATCAGCCACCACGGCTTGCGTAAGCTGGTCTCGTGAGGGGGGCTGACGGCATGTGCCCTCTCATCGCCCCCGTTGTCGGCGTGCATCGCCGTCACGGGGCCCACGTCTTCCAACAAACGCTGCGCCAGCTCATCTTGGCCAATTTGCAGCTCCTCATCGCTCAGACGGCCCAGGGCGTGCTCGCGCTGTAAATCCAACAACTGGTCACGGTAGACCGCGGCGTTGGCCTGCGTCGGCAGGTCTTGCTTGTTCGCAGGTGTCTCCCCCTTTGAGCTGGCGCGAGCGCCCGCCAAAGCACCGCGCCAAAGCGCCACGCACAATACCGCCACAACCAGCAAAGTCAAGCCGCTGGCAGCTAAGATGAAAACAAGAGCTGGCGTCACATCAGCCTTTCAACAATTGTTCAGCACGCGAGCGTTCTTCATCGCTCAAAGCCTTGGGTCTGATCTGCACTCGGCGCTCTTGGACATAGCGCGCCAGCAGAACCAGCGCCACCAGCAGCAACACAAATGGGCCAAACCACAGCACCCACGTCAACGGTTTGACTTCTGGTCGGTAGAGCACAAAGTCGCCGTAGCGGGCGACCAAAAAGTCTTTCACCTCTGGGTCGCTCTTGCCTTGTCGAATCAGATCGCGCACTTCGCGGCGCAAGTCATCGGCCAACTCGGCCTGCGACGAGGCCAAGGATTCGTTTTGACACACCAAACACCGCAGCTCTTGCGACAGAGCGACCAAGCGTGCTTCCACCACCGGGTCTTGAGCCAGCGGCGCGGCCTCAGGCCCTGTTTGCGCGAACCCACTCAAAGAGGCCACACAACAGGCCAAACAAAGCCAATAACGTTGCACCAAGCTCATGATTGATTCAGCTTTTCGATCAGCGGCATGATTTTTTCAACCAGCAAGGCCGGGGTCACCGCACCCACATGCTTGAAGCGAATCACACCTTCTTTGTCGATGAGGTAGGTCTCTGGCACGCCATAGACCCCATAGTGAATGCCCACACGGCCATCCAAGTCCATCACCGAGTTGACGTAGGGGTTGCCATGGCGCTGCAGCCAGACTTGGCTGCGTTCTCGCGCCACGCGCAGTTTTGTGTCCTCGCTTTGTTTGGCCGCCTCGTCTTGCGGTTGAATTTCTTTGTAGCTCAAACCCACGATGGGCACGCTGTACTTTTGGGCAAACGCCACCAACACAGGGTGCTCTTCGCGACACGCCACACACCATGTCGCCCAGACGTTGAACATCCACACCTTGCCGCGCATGTCGACAGGAGAAAACGGCGTGTCACCGTTCAAGGTGGGTAAGCTGAATTCGGGCGCTGGCTTGTTGATCAAAGGCGATGGGATTTCGCGTGGATCTCGGTTCAAACCGATGGCCAAAAACACCACCAAGCCGAGAAAAAGCACCAAAGGAATCAGAAATTTTTTCATGCTTGAACCTTGCGGTATCTGCGGTCCAAGGCGGCCAACACGCCGCCCAAGACCATCAGCAACACCCCGCCCCACAGCCACGGCACAAAGGGTTTGTAGTACACGCGCATGCTCCACTCGGTGCGCGCATCGTCGAGCGCGTCCCCCAATGACACATACAAATCACGCATGAAACCCGAATCGATGGCCGCCTCGGTCATGGGCATGGCCGAGGAGAAATAGCGACGCTTCTCGGGCTGCATCACATCCACCACCTGGCCATCGCGCAGCACTTGCACATCGGCGCGCACAGCCTTGTAGTTGGGCCCGAGCACCTCATTGAGTTGGGCCAATCGGAAGGTGTAAGGCGCAATCGTCACCACATCGCCCACGTGCATGCGCACATCGCGCTCCACCTCGTAGGACTTGACGCCGGTGACACCCATCACCAACACCGCCATGCCAAAGTGGGCCACTTGCTGGCCCCAAAAGGACAGTCCGATACGCCCAGGTTTGCGCACGCGTTCGATCACTTGCTGCGCGGTCCCTAAGGCCACCCACGCGCCCAAGAAAAATCCCAACACCGTGCCCACCGACCAGCCGCCCAAAAAGTAAGGCCAGACCAAGGCCACCGCCAAGGCACCGGCAGCGGTGAAGCGCAGTTGATGCGCCAGCTCGGCCACATGCGCTTCGCGCCAACGTGAGATCGAACCCGGAATCATCAAGAAGACCACCGGCACCAACAGCGGCGCAAACACGGCATTGAAATACGGTGGGCCCACCGACAACTTGCCCAAGTTCAAGGCGTCAATGATCAAGGGATACAGCGTGCCCAACAGCACCGCGGCTGTGGCCACCACCAACAACACACTGTTGGCCAACAAGAACGATTCGCGCGACACCAAGTTCATGGTGCCACCCAGGGTCACGCGTGGTGCGCGCCAGGCAAATAAGGTCAACGAAGATCCGACCACCACCGCCAAAAAGATCAGCACAAAGATACCGCGCTTGGGGTCTGACGCAAAGGCGTGCACCGAAGTCAGCACGCCAGAGCGAACCAAAAACGTACCCAGCAGCGAGAGCGAAAACGCGGCAATCGCCAGCAACACCGTCCAGGCTTTGAAGCTGCCACGCTTCTCGGTCACCATCAGCGAATGGATCAAGGCAGTGGCCACCAGCCAGGGCATGAGCGAGGCGTTTTCGACCGGGTCCCAAAACCACCACCCGCCCCAGCCCAGTTCGTAATACGCCCACCACGAACCCAGGCCGATGCCAAAGGTCAGAAAAGTCCAGGCAATCACGGTCCAAGGGCGCGACCAACGCGCCCATGCAGCGTCGAGTCGCCCGCTGAGCAAGGCCGCCACGGCAAAGGCAAATGCCACCGACATGCCCACGTACCCCATGTACAGCATAGGGGGGTGGATCACCAAACCGGGATCTTGCAGCAAGGGGTTGAGGTCACGACCATCCAAGGCCGCAGGCAACAAGCGCTCAAACGGGTTGGAGGTGGTGAGGATAAAGAGTAGAAATCCCACCGAAATCAAACCCAACACGCTCAGCACCCGAGCCACCATGTCCAGGGGCAAACTGCGCGAAAACAGCGCCACCGCCAACGACCACAAGGCCAGCAGCAACACCCACAACAAGAGCGAGCCTTCATGGCCACCCCAAACTGCAGCGAACTGATAGGGCTTGGGCAGCAAAGAGTTGGAGTGTTGTGCCACGTACTGCACCGAAAAATCGTTGTTCAAAAAACACGCCGCCAAAGACACAAAGGCCACAGATACCAACACAAACTGCAGGGCTGCCGTGGGACGCGCCAAACTTTGCAAGGTCATTTGCATCTGCGTGCTGCGCACATACGTGCCCAGCAAAGGCAGCACACCTTGCAGCAGGGCCACCACTGCCGCCAAAATCAAGGCGAAATGTCCAAACTCAGCGTTCATGGGGTTTCTTTCACCGATTGCGCAGCCTTCGCCGCAGCCGCTTGGTCCAAGGCGTGCTTGGCTTCGGGCGGCATGTAGTTTTCGTCATGCTTGGCCAGCACCTCGCTGGCCACAAAGACGCCGTCGTCACCCAGCTTGCCCTGAGCCACCACACCGCGGCCCTCTTTGAACAAGTCTGGCAGCAAGCCCACAAAGGTGACCGTCATGTCTTGAGCGGTGTCGGTGATGACAAACCGCACGCTGTTGCCCTCGCGTTGCAAACTGCCTTCTTTGACCATGCCACCGGCGCGAAACGTGCGGCCCTTGGGTGCTTCACCTTGGCTGACTTGGGTCGGCGTGAAAAAGAACACCAAGTTACTTTGAAAAGCATTCAACACAAAGGCAGCTGCTGCAGCCAACACCACGATGCCTGCGGCAATCAACGCAAAGCGCTTGGTTCTGGGTTTCATCAATGCGCATCCTCTGCAGGTAATTCGGCCAAGACACGTTCGGTGCGCAACTGCGCCAGAACTTGGGTACGTGCCCAACGCGCTTGCAACACTTCTAGGGCCAATAAACCAAAGGTCATGCCCATGCTCCCCCAGACATACACTGCATAGCCGCCCATGGCCCAAAAATCGGCCCAACTGTTCCAGGTCATGGTTTCACCTCCGCCAAGTCTTGCACCCAACTGGCATGGCGTTCGCGCTGCAAGATCAAGGTGCGCACACGGTAGAACACCAAAGCCAGGGTGTACAACCAAAAAGCCAACGCCATGAGCAACATGGCCCACAGCATGACCGCCGCCATGGTGGGCGATTTGGTCAGGGACACCGATGCGCCTTGGTGCAAGGTATTCCACCACTTCACTGAAAAATAAATGATCGGCACATTGATCGCCCCCACGATGGCCACCAGCGCACCGGCTCGGTCGCTGCGACGGGTGTCGTCGATCGCTGAAGTCAAGGCGATGTAGCCCAAATACAAAAAGAAAAGAATCAGCTCTGAGGTCAAGCGTGCATCCCACACCCACCAAGCGCCCCACATGGGCTTGCCCCATAGCGCACCGGTCCACAACGACAGAAAAGCAAACAAGGCCCCAGTCGGCGCCAAGGCACGGGTCATCATGCCCGACAGGCGCGTGTTAAAGGTCAGCCCCAGAACGCTCCAAAAGGCCATGGCCAAGTAAATCACCATGGACATCCAAGATGCGGGAACATGGACAAAAATGATGCGGTAGCCCTCGCCTTGCTGAAAATCGGTAGGCGCCACCATGAAGCCCAGCCAGAGCCCTGCAGCCAACAAGACGCTGGCCAACATGGCACACCACGGCCAAAGGCGGGCCGCCAAGCCGTAAAAAGTCTGCGGAGCTGCGTAATAAAACCAGTGGATGCCGGTTCGCGTGGGATGTATCACCGATGTGTCTTTGTGCGCTGTGAACGCTGTGTCAGTGAGGAGATTTTACGCACTTGCTACCAGTCGAGCACGAGACAAAGGGATGACCCTGCCAAGACATCTGTTGACTTGGATCAACTCGTAATGCTTCAGTCCGTGCGATTCTGAAATCACTTCCAAAAAGACACTAGGAGACACACTCATGAACCACCCCAGTATTCGAATCATCCGCGAAGAGCATGCTGCCTTGTCTGCCATGCTGCAGTCTTTGCGCATGATGCTCAAGCGAGGCCCCAAAGACCAGCCTGAAATGTTTTTCGATGTGCTGCGCGCCATGCTGTTCTACGTCGACGAGTTTCCAGAGCGCTTGCACCACACCAAAGAGTCTGCGCTCTTGTTTCCTCCTGTCGCCAAACGATCACCCCACTGCCAGGTGGTGATCCAGCAACTGGAAAAAGACCATGCCAAGGGTGAGTCCAATGTGCGAGAACTCCAGCACCTGTTGCTGGCTTGGGAATTACTGGGTGAATCCAGACGCCCAGCCTTCGAACACGCCACAAACACATTTTTAGACTTCTATGTGCAGCACATGCAAATGGAAGAAACCGTGGTGATTCCGGAAGCCCTAAAGGTCTTGACCGACGAAGACTGGGCGGCCTTGGATGCTGCGTTTGAAACCAACGCCGACCCGCTCACCGGCAAATACCCCCATGAGCCCTTGTACGACCGATTGTTCACACGCATCACCATGAATGCACCCGAACCCATCGGACTGGGGCGCCATTGACACACAAGGGGCAAACCATGAACACAGACACCCAAGCATCCAGCTATCCACTGGAAGGCTTCACCCATTCGCATTTCGACATCGTGATTCAGCTCGACCGCTTGGCCGAGTTGCCAGCACTGTTGGCCCCTGCCGAATTGGCCAAAAAAACAGCCCTCAACGCCTTGGCCTTTTTCAAAAACTCGGTGCAAGTCCACCACAGCGATGAGGAGCGCGCTTTGTTTCCTGCCGTCAGCCAAAGCGCAACGCCCGGCTCAGAGCGGGCTCGCGTGGAAGACCTGGTGGAAGAGTTGGTGCGCCAACACCGCAGGCTCGAATCGCTTTGGCACACGATAGAACCTGAGTTGAAAAAAATAGCCAAAGGCAGCGACCATCAACTCAACACAGATTGCTTGACCCAGTTGGTGCAGCAGTACCATCACCACGCCCGTTTTGAAGAACGAGAGTTTTTACCCTTGGCGCATCGCATCCTGAGTCGCAACCCTCACCACATGGAGGCCCTAGATTTGTCCTTGCACATGATGCACCGCCCCAGCTATCTGGCAGCCCACATCTGAACATATCCACTCAGCGCGAGGGGCGCTGACATTTCATGGACGAACCGCATCCAGGCGCAAGTTCAACTTGGAGTTGGCCGACGTGACCGTCGGTTTGGTGGCTGAATACAAATCCCCCGGTTCGGGTTTGGCTTGCCCTGACTTGGAGACACGCGCCTCCAATTCGATCTTCGGATGAGCCGACAAGCTCACGCCATCTCCCATGCGCAGGCTGTCATCGATTACAAAGGCTTGCGGAAAGTCACCCACCTTGGAGCGAAACACCGCCAGCGGCATGCGCTCTCCAGGTCGACGGGCAATGACCATCAACACATCCGTGGGCAGCACCTTGACCTGCAGCCCTCGGCCCAACTCCACCACACCCTCGATCTTGACGGCGGGTTTGGCCGCGAGCGCTGAGACGGGCGCTGTCAAGGTGCCGCCGCTGTCACGCGCCTCTTGGATCGCGTCAACCAATGTTTGTGCGTCGTCCGAATCTGGCGGTAACAACGCCTGCAAGCGGTTCCAGGTTTGAATCGCCTCGGTGTAACGCTCAGCACGAAAGGCCGCCGTGCCAGCCAGCCACAGTGCCATTGGATGGTTGGGGTCAGCCGCCAACGCCTGCTGAATCAAGGCAGCGGGCTTACCTGCGAAATTGCCATTGGCATTGGTTGCCACCACATCAGCATAGTCCGCCAACATCTGGGCATCCAAGGGCATCACCTGCGCTGCACGTGCATAGGCTTTTTCAGCATCTAGCGGGCGACCCATCACTTTGTAGGAGCGCGCCAACATGGCCCATCCTTTGGGGTTGTTGGGGTCAAGCTTGAGCTTTTGCTCCAAGCCAGCCACCATCTGCTCCACCTCCTTGGCCGCTGCAGAATTGGTTGCGACAAGCCCCTCGATGGCCTCGGGCGTTCCTAGCCAAAGGTACAAACACACGGCCGTCACAGGCAGCCACAAGCCCAAAGCCACCAGCGTTCGTGTTGGCGTGGGGTAAGAGGCCTGAGCAGCCGAGGTGTCACCTTGCGATTCGTCGAGCACGCGCTGGGCCAACTCGCGCTGGGCCTGCGCATGGTCGTGTGGCGACAACGAACCCTCTGCCAAATCCATGTCCAGGCGACGCCTGTGTTCTTGGTATGCCAGCGCATTGACGTGTTCATGGCTCACGGCCAACGACTTGCGCTTGCCCATGAAAGGCCGACACAACAGCAGCAGCACCACAGCGAACAAGGCCAACGCGGCAAGAAGAAAAACAATCATGGCGCATCTTTCTGCATCAATTCCTGCACCCGCTGCTGCTCTTGGGCCGACAACTCGCGAGGCGATTCAAGGGGCTTGAGCGTGCGCAGGTGGCGCAACAACATCACCAAGGCCCACAGCAGCAACGCAAAGGGTCCCAGCCAAAGCAGCCAAGTTCGTTGGCTCACAGGCGGGCGGTACAAGACAAAGTCGCCATACCGCGCCACCATGAATGCTTTGATGTCCGCATCACTTTTGCCTTGCTGGATCAACGCGCGCAGCTCACGCCTGAGGTCTTGCGCCAACTCGGCGCGAGAGCCAGCCAAAGACTCGTTTTGACACACCAAACAGCGCATCTCTTCAGAGATCACGACCAAACGCTGCTCCACCAACGGGTCTTCGGCCAATAGCACGGCCTCTTTGGCCCAAGCCGAGGCCATGGTGCCAAGACACCACACCACCACCACCAGGGTCTTCATGTGCATCTCACACCTCATGCGTCACGCGGGCTGTGTGGCGACGGTAGCGGCGGTCCAGGGTCGCCAACACCCCCCCCAAGGCCATCAGCAAGCAGCCGCCCCAAATCCAATCGACAAAGGGTTTTATAAACACACGCACCGACCAGGCCGATCCATCCAGCAACTCGCCCAGCGAGACATACAGGTCGCGCGTCACAGCGGTATCAATCGCGGCCTCGGTCATGGGCATGGCCGATGAAAAGTAACGCCGTTTTTCAGGGAACAAGGTCAAGCGCACTTCTGCGTTGTGGCTGACCTCAAAGGTCGCACGCGAGGCCTGGTAATTGGGGCCATCGACTGGCTCAACGCCCAGCAGTTTGAATTGGTAAGCCCCCAAGGTGGCAGTGTCGCCCGGCTCCATCCGCACATCTTTTTCTTGCTGGTAGCCCCCCACCAATGTGACGCCCACCACAAACACGGCCATACCCGAATGCGCCAACTGCATGCCCCAATACGCCACGGGTGGCATGCCCACACGCACACGCTGCACCACTTGCGTGAGCACCGAACTGGCCACCCAAGCAGCCACGGTGATACCCACATAGGTCATCACCGTGGCCTCACCGAGGGACAACCTCACCCACAGGGGGGCGATCACAGCCGCGACAACCGCCACGCGCAGGTGCTTAAGCAAAACAAGCGCCGAGGCATTCTTCCAGGGGGCCAACGGTCCGACCCCCATCAAGACCAGAACCGGCAACATGATGGGCACAAAGACGGTGTTGAAGTAAGGCGGGCCGACCGATAACTTGCCCAAGTTGAGCGCGTCCATCACCAAGGGATACACCGTACCCAGCAATACAGCGCAAGCGGCCACAACAAAAAACACATTGCCCACCAGCAACAGCGCTTCGCGCGACAACAGTGCAAACGATCCCCCACGGCTGTGCTGGTGCGCCCGCGCGGCAAACAAGGTGAGCGATGCGCCGACCACCAAGGCCAGCAAAATCAAAATGAACACCCCACGGCGCGGGTCAGAGGCGAAGGCATGCACCGAGGTCAGCACACCAGAGCGCACCAAGAATGTCCCCAACAGCGACAAAGAAAACGCGCTGATGGCCAGCAAAACCGTCCAGTTTTTGAAACTGCCGCGCTTGTCTGTCACAGCCAACGAATGCAGCAAGGCCGTTCCCACCAACCATGGCATGAAGGAGGCGTTTTCGACCGGATCCCAAAACCACCAGCCACCCCAGCCTAACTCGTCATACGCCCACCAAGATCCCAGGGCAATGCCCGCAGTCAAAAAAGACCAGGCTACGGTGGTCCAAGGGCGTGACCACCGGGCCCAGGCCGCGTCCAACTGTCCCGACAACAAGGCGGCGATGGCAAAAGCAAAGGCCACCGAAAAGCCCACATAGCCCATGTAGAGCATGGGCGGGTGAAACACCAAACCAGGGTCTTGCAACAAGGGGTTGAGATCTCGGCCATTGGGCGGTGCTGGCAACAAACGCTCAAAAGGGTTGGAGGTCAAGAGCACAAACAACAATAAGCCCATGGTCACCAAACCAAGCACACTCAACACGCGCGCCACAGTCACATCGTCCAAGTGACGAGACAACTGCGCCACCGCCAAGGTCCAACACGCCAGCATGTAGACCCACAGCAACAGAGAGCCTTCGTGGCCACCCCAGACAGCACCAATGCGGTAGATTACCGGTAACTGGGCATTGGAATGCTCTGCCACATACTGGACCGAAAAATCATTGCAGTAAAAAGACCATACCAACACACCAAATGCCACCGACATGGCGACAAACAGGGCTTGGGCGGCTGGGCGCGCCAAAGCCACCCAGCCAGCTCGAGCCTGCTGCGCACCGACCAAGGGCAGCGTGCCTTGAATGAAAGCCAAACACAGCGCCACCACCAGGGCTAAATGCCCAATCTCAGGAAGCATCATTCGTCAGGGTCTTCGTATTCTTTGGGCAATTGATGGGCAATGCCTTTGTGACAGTCGATGCATGTTTTGCCTTCTTCTTTGGCTTTCATGTGCTTTCTGTAAGGCGTTTGTTTTTGCAGTTCGGAACTCATCGCATCAAAGTTGTGGCAATTGCGGCATTCGCGTGAATTGCTTTCTTTCATGCGTTGCCACTCGTGACCTGCCAACTCCATGCGCTTGGCTTCGAATTTTTCTTTGGTATCGATGCTGCCGGTGATCTTGCCCCAGACCTCAAAACTGGCCTTGGACTTGCGGATCATTTTGTGTACCCAATCTTTGGGCACATGGCAATCAGAACAGATGGCACGCACACCTGTGCGGTTGCTGTAGTGGATGGTCTCTTTGTACTCTTGGTACACCGTGTCACGCATTTCGTGACAGGTGGTGCAAAACTCTAAGGTGTTGGTCATCTCCATGGCGGTGTTGAACCCACCCCAAAAAATAATGCCCGCAACAAACGATGTGCTAGCGATCCCGATCAGCGAATATTTGGCACTTGGTTTCTTCAAGATGCGCCACACGCGTTTGAAAAACCCGGGTTGTTCGTTGTCCATGAGGTTGTACTCCGGTCAGTTCAATTAAAAAAGCGAGGAGTTCAAAGCACCCCTCAAAGCTCATCACACCCAAAGGGTTGACATGTGTGGGTCAAAAGCTGTGAATGAAACTGGCCCCAAACGCATTGACAGAGTAACTACCGGAGGTCTGGTACGTGGGCAACAAGGTGTTGGGGTTGGAACCTTGGGTCGTGGCATTGGCCGGCCCTTGGTAGCCGTTGTAGTAGTAGTCGCTGCTGGTCAAGCGTTGCTGCAAATACATCAGCACTACTTTGGAAGATTTGTCGACTTGGTAGGTTCCCGTGAGTTTGAAACGTGTGGTGTTTGAGCGAATATCTGGCAACTGACCGCATGACAAAATTTGCGCGCTACTACAGGTCAAGATATTGCTGCCTGTGGGAACGCCCAAAGTCGCACCGGGGTAGTTCAGCTGTGTGTTGTAGCCTGCGTTGCCCAAGGAATAACTCATGTCCCCGGCCAACTCAAACTTACCGGCCATCAATCCTCCTTGCTTGAATCCGAAACCCACCGTCAAGTCTTCGTCTGTCAACTTATTGGTCCAAGTGGCCACGGCAGGAATGTTGAGGGCAGTGGCACTGGCCGCACTGGCTGTGGTGGTGTAGCGCTGCAAATTGGTCATGTCCCGTTGACGCGACTGCTGGGTGACAAAGGCATTCAATGAACCGTTGTCTGCGTAGTTGTAGGTGGCATCCAGGTTCAAGCTCCAGCTCTTGCCGTTTTGTACACCATAGGTGCTGTCTGGGTATTTGTCATCGCTGTAGCGGCCACTGACGCTCAACTCCAACAACTCGTTGGCCTGCCAATTGACACTGGCCTTGACATATTGCTGCTGACGAGAAGCAGAAAACACAGGATAAAAGCCGTAATAGTCACCCGCGTTTTGTCCTTTGGTTGTGGTGTTGGGCGATGGCACAGGACCGGGCACTGCACCGTTTTGACTGATGAAGCTGGCCAACGCATAGGGATCAGAAATGGTTTTGCGATCGCTGAAGCCCATGCCCACTTTGAACTGTGTGTCTTCGGCAGTTTTGATGCGGTAAGTGGCATCCAATTTGTCGTCAGTGCTTGATTTAGCCACCACACAGTTGACACCGGCGGTGTAAGCCGTACCACCACCCGACGCCAATTGGTTGCACCAGCGGTCAAGATTTTCGTGGCTGACCGACATGCGCAGATGCTGGTCTTGTTGCAAACGGTAATCCCCAGCGACTTCGAGCTGTTCTTTGCGGGTGCTCAATGGGGTATTGGGGTAGTTGGCCGTGTTACCCCCGTCGATCGCATTGAAGTTGTACAAGTTCGAGGTGGTCAGGTTGTTGCGCTGGTCATATTTGTAGGCCACCGACATCAGCAACTCACGACTGGCTTGATGCGTCAATTTCGCATCGGCATGCGTGTTGATGATCGAACCATTCAATGAGCTGGGAATATTGTTGTTCAATAACAAACCATTGGTCGAGATAAAGGGGACGTTTTGCGAGCCACCGCCATAAGAAAAATTGGCTGCCAGCTTGGTCTGCGGTGCGAGCTTGTAGCCACCCGACAAATTGACTTGGTTGAACGAGTTGTTCGGCGCCGTAGGCATCAGCTGGGTGGTACTGGCGCCAGCCCAACTTTGAAACTGCACGCTGTCGTAGCCATCCCTGAATACAGAACCCACGATCGACATGGTGGCGTAGGCGTCGTCCTGACGCCAGTTCATGGCTACGTTGTAGTTGTCGGTTTGATAATTGGTAGGCATGGGCAAGATCGACACCGCTTGTCCTGTGGCGCCTGCGACCCCGGCAATGCCAAAGGCCATCAACTTCGCACCTGACTGGTCGAGGTGGTTGTAGTCAAAGGTGTAATTGAGATGCGAATCGATCACCACGCCGCCACTCAGGGTGGTGTTTTTACGCGTGGTGCCAACGTCCATCGTTCTGAATGCGGCCAGCTGAGCGGCCGAGATACCCCCGGTGAGCGTGGGATTGTTGGTGTTGGCTATCAGGCCAAACCCTGGCAAAGAGAAAACATTGCCCCCGTTGCCACCTGAGTAGGGAGTTTGGTAGCTGTCGGTGAGGCTGTGCTGCAGCGCATCGTATTGCAGGTTCAGATTCCAAGAGCCTTGGTCGCTGATAGTGGCCTGCGCATCACGCGAACTCAGCCCCAAGTTGCTGCCCCGGATGGACCAGCGCTGGGTGGCACCGGTTTCGTTCTCATCGTACGCACTGCCTCCGCGCACATCGAGGTTACCGATGCCGTATGCGCCGCTTTTGTTCAGCCCAGAGTATTCGCCGAACTTGGCCGAACTTTGGGAGACACCCAGCACACCCCATTCAATCGTGTTCTCGGGTTTCTTCAAGGCTGCAGCTTCGTCGTCGTCGGCGCGAGCAGACATGGCGGTCAGGGCCGTGAGCACAGCCAAGGCCATGACACTGAGGTTCAGATTGGTTTTATGCGAGCTCATCATGATCTCCAATTTCGTACATCAGCGCTGGAGGTAGCCACCAGCAGGACTGTTCGATCCGTGCACTTGGCTGTGGCAATTCATACAGGCACGCCCCACAATGTTTTTATTGGGGTACTGCGCCACACCGCTGGCGTTGTTTTTGGTCAAGCCGCCTTGGTAGCTTGCCGCATTGGGGCCAACGGGAGTGCCACTGGCGTGTGTTCCGTCATGGCACTCTTGGCACATGAACGGTGGGCGCGATTTCAGCAAGGGCGCAATATTCGAACCGTGGGGGCTGTGGCAATTGGCACAGTCTTCTGACACAGGCTGGTGTTCGAATAAAAACGGACCGCGTTTTTCAGCATGGCACTGGTAGCAGGTTTCGGTCACCGTGTTTTTCTTCAACAACTTGGGGCCTGTTGAACCATGTGGGTTGTGGCAGTCTGAGCACACCACTTTGCCCTCTTCAATGGGGTGATGCGAGATTTTTTTGCTGTCAGCCCGTTGCTCTTTGTGGCAGGTGAAGCACACCTCGGTTTGTGTTTTTTTGTTCAGTACCTTGTCTGTGGGCTTGTGAACTTGGTGACAGCTGTTGCAAGCCACGCCATTGTTTTGGTGTTGCGCACCGTCCCAGTTGCTGCGCTTGGAGCCTTTGTGGCAGGTCAAGCACTGCTCGGAGCGCTCTTTGTCACCAGACTGGGCAAACGCACCTTTTTTAAACACCACATCAGGCGCTGCACGTCCCTTGACGTTGGGGTCACCTTTGACGTGCTTATCACTGGCACCATGGCAAGACTGGCAAGTGGGTGTGCGTATGTCGCCGCGCACGCCGTGCTTGGTTTGGTAAAGAGACAACACCGGCGCTGTTTCGCTTTCGTCATGGCATCCGGTACACACCGCATCTTTTGTCAACGCCGCTTTGGCTATGGCGGCTTTGTTGTTTTCTTGACCTAAGTTGGGCAAGTTGCTGTCTGCGGCCCATGACAAGCCCCCAGCCCCCATGCCTGCTATCAGAATGCAAGTCGTCAAGAGTTTTCTAAGTGTTGTCATCTCTGTCCCCTTATGTGCTTACTGAGCCAAGATCCACTGCACCAAGTTCTTGATCTGCTCCATGTCTTTCGGGGGCGAGGTTTTCACAATCTTGTGTTCTTCTTCGTGGCCATCAGCGAACTTGGCTTTTTCGCCAGAGGTGATGTGCTCGATCAAACGAGCCTCGGCATTGGCCTTGCCTTTGTATTTCTCGGCCACCTTGTGGTACGCCGGACCGTCTTTTTCTTTGTCAATCGCGTGGCATTTCAAGCAGTTGTTTTGCTTGGCCAAGGCCTTGGCGGCCTCGATATCCAATGCCAGTGCAGCGGGGGACAGAAACAAGCAAGCTGCGCCAACTAAGCTGGCAGCGATAGCGGAATATGTTGTGTGTGCCATGTGGTCACCTCATCAAAAGGTTGAAAAACCCACACAGGCTTTGAATTGCAAAGTCTGTGTGCTTAGATGAAATTTTGGTTTCTCAGCCCTCAGGCGGCTATAGGCAGGGGATGAAGTTGGGCATCAGACAATTCCTAGACCTAGGAGTTGTTTGGTATTACTCGCGCACGGGATCGAACAGTTTGTGGTCGATGGCATAGCGCACCAACTCGACTTGGTGGTGCATGTTCATCTTGAGCAAGATGTGTGACTTATGGGTGCTGACGGTCTTCACACTCAAAGACAGTTCATGAGCCATCTCAGTCAGAGTCACACCGCGCACCAAGCGGCTGAACACCTCAAACTCGCGGTCAGTCAACAAGGTGTGCGATGGGTTGCTGGTATGCAGCAAAGTGTCTTCGGCCAGCAACTCGGCCACTTTGGGGCTGATGAACCGCCCGCCCTGGGCCACCTTGCGAATGGCGGGCACGATCAGGTCGCTGTCGCCTTCTTTGGACAAATAACCTGAGGCGCCAGCACGGATCGCCCGCACTGCGTATTGCTCCTCTTGGTGCATGCTGAAGATCAACACTGGCAGTTTGGGCTTGTCAGTCTTGATGAGTTTAAGCAACTCCAAGCCGTGGCGCCCAGGCATAGAGAGATCCAACACAACCGCATCCCAATCTCGGCTGCGCACCATCTCCAAGGCCAAGTTGCCGTTGGACGCCTCACCCCCCACGCACAGATCGGTGGTGTCGGCTAAGATTTTTTTCAAGCCATCGCGAATGATGGCGTGGTCATCGGCCACCAAAATTTCCAGAGTCATGCCGTGTCTCCCAATGCATCAAGCACCGGCCAAGGCACCACCACCTTCACCGTCAAGCCGTGCTCGTTGTTGTTGGCAATCGAAAAAACACCGCCAAGAGCCACCACGCGTTCACGCATGCTGACCAAGCCAATGCCGCCGCCCTTGGGGGGCGTGGGCAAGCCCACGCCGTTGTCCGTGACAGTCAGTACCAAGTCCGCCTCGGCATGGACCAATCGAACCAGCACACAACTGGCATGGGCATGGCGGATCACATTGGTCAAGGACTCTTGAACAATCCGAAACAAGGCGGTCGCAAGGGTATCGTCTTTCACCCAAGTGGCGGCAGGCAGGTCGAGCTGCACCTTCAAGCCGCTGCGTTTTTCAATTTCTGCGGCTTGCCACGTCACGGCCTCGCCAAAGCCCAAGTCATCCAAGATCAAGGGGCGCAGTTCGGTCGAGATGCGGCGCACCGCCGTGATGGCTACGTCCAAAGACTGGCGCATCTCCAGCACCTTGTCTGGGCTGGCTTCTCGGCCGTCTTTGAGGCGATTGGCCAGCCACGACAGGTCCAATTTCAGACCGGTCAACTGCTGACCCAATTCGTCGTGCAATTCTCGGGCAATGCGTGCGCGCTCTTGTTCACGCACATCCTCAAGTTTGGCCGACAGCTCGCGCAATTGCTGGTTGGTTTGGTGCAAATCGGCCTCGGTGCGTCGCCGCTGTGTCACGTCACGCAGCACCGCCGTGAGTTGCTTGTGGTGACCGATCCAGGTTTGTGAAATCGTCGACTCAATCGGAAACTCGCTGCCATCGCGGCGCAGTCCTGTGATCTCCAATTGGGGAGCCAAACTCATGGTGCGCGAGGACACCTGCGAATGCATGAACCGAGACACATGCACATCGTGCTGAGCGCGCGAACGCTCTGGGATCAGCACCGAGAGCTGCTGCCCCAGAATGTCTGGGGCAGCGAACCCAAACATCAACTCAGCGGCTGGATTGAACAAACGTATGGTGAGTGTCTCGTCCACCGCGACCACCGCGTCCATGACCGAGTCAATCGTGTGGTGGTAGCGGTCAGTGGCATCGCGCAACTTGTCGCTCAACACCGCTTCTCGTTTCAATTCATGCACCAAAACTGCAGCGACGATACCAATGAAGACACACACGAATAAGGCCCCCAAACCGATGGGCACGGCGGTTTCACGCCACGACGCTAAAGATTGCTCCTCGTCGTTACTGACACTCACCAGCAAGGGAAATTTCTGCACCCGTCCCACGGCAAAGTCGTACACCGCGCCGTCGCCGCTGCGGTGCTGAACCATGGTCACGTCGGCACCCACGCTCTGAATGTCAGCCTCACTGAGCTCGGGTGTTTTTTCGCCCATCATGTTCTCTCGATGGGGCAAACTCGCCACCAAGGTGCCGTCGCTCAAATAGATCGAGATAGGTCGCAAATAATCAAGCTTCATGAAGTTGTAGAGCTGCTCAAAGCGAGGAATATCCACCGCTGCCACCAACACGCCTTTGAACACACCGTTTGAACCCGAAATGCTTCGGGCCATGTACAACGTCCAACTGTTGTCGATTCGGTTACGCAGCGGATTGCCAATAAAAAGGCCTTGCTGGTGATTTTCAGCAAACGCTTTGAAATACGCACGGTCACGGACCGACATGGACGGTGCAGCAATTTCTCTCGACGAGTTGATGACCTGACCCTTCGCATCCACCACAAACAAAGACTTGACCTGCCGCACCCCAGAAGCTCGGGTGTTGAGCAACAAATGAATCGGCAAACTGTCCAGCGGGAATTGGCTGCCATAGTTGTTTTGCATGCGTTCTTGCACGCCAACCAACAAGGTGTCTAGGCCACTGAAGCTTTGTTCGGTTTGCTCCATGAACATGCGCGCAATGCTGATGGTTTCGACCCGCGAATGTTCCAACTCACGTTTGCGCAAATCCCACAGCAAAGCAGCGGCCGACATCGCAATTGCCAGCAAGGTGATGAGTACAAAAAACCCCATCGCCTGCGAGGGCTTGGCTTGCAGCTTGAAGCGACGTAGATCGACCTTCATGAGTTAACCACAAGCCCCCACATGGCCGCACTGGGTGCAAAACTCGCAACCGTCTTTGCGGATCACGGCATGGGCGCCGCATTCGGTGCATTTTTTGCCAGCCATAACTATCGGGCTGGGCACATTCAAACTGGCCTGCTCCTCTGTATCAGCCCCAGGAGATGAAAACTTGCACCGCGTCTCAATGATGTTTTGCACCGCATAGGCCACCGCAGCCACTTCGGAGTCGTGCCACAAAGGCACTTGGGTGCCGTCGGATTTGGCATAGGTCCCCAAGCGCACGGGGCCTCGGTCCCAGGCCACTTTGCGCATGTCACTCAGTGCACGTTCCAAAAATCCGCCGCGCGCCGCCAAGGACAACAGGCGCATGCTTGAGGTCACCCATTGCTGCGACTCACCGCTTTGGCCAACCGGCATGAAGAATTCAATGGCACGCTCCAAGCTTGCGCTGCCATCCGTGCTCGGAATTTGCAAGAACGAGACCAACAGGTACAAGGTTTTTTGGCCTTCGTAGGTCCAGTAGTCCACCTTTTCAGCCACTGCGGGCAAGGCCCCCTTTGGGCGGCTTTCAATCACGGTGCGCATTGGATCGGTGGCCGCTTGTACCGGAACCGATGTGCCCAGCTCTGCCAAGGCCGGAACATCCAACACCGAACCCAGGATGCTGTTGGGCCGATAGGTGGCCAAGCCTTTGAGCTTGGCTTGCCAGGCTTGTTGGTACAAGTCTTTGAAGTCTGCGTAGGGGTAGTCCGCTGGCACGTTGACAGTTTTTGAAATCGCTGTATCCACAAAAGGCTGGACCGCTTGCATCATGGCAAGGTGGTCAGACGCCGCCATCTCCAAGGCCGACACAAAGTAGCTGGGCAAGTGATCGACGTCACCACCGAGTTCTCGGTACAGGCGCCAAGCGTGGTCTTGCACCTCGTACGCGCTGGTGCTGCCATCGGATTCGCGTTTCTTGCGTTGGTAAACCCAAGAAAAAGCAGGCTCAATGCCGTTCGATGCATTGTCGGCAAAGGCCAGGCTCACCGTGCCTGTGGGCGCGATCGACAGCAAGTGGCTGTTGCGCAAGCCGTGCTGGCGAATTTGCGCTTTCAAGGCCTCAGGCAAGCGGCTGGCAAACGTGCCCGGCGACAAATAGGCCTGCGCATCGAACTTCGCAAAAGCGCCTTTTTCTTGCGCCAACGCCACCGAGGCACCGTAGGCCGCGTCGCGCATGGTGCGCGCTATCTGAGTCGCCATGTCGCGGCCTTCAGCTTGGTTGTAATGCAGTCCTAGCATGACCAAGGTGTCGCCCAAGCCGGTGAAGCCCACGCCGATGCGGCGTTTGTCCATAGCCTCTTGCCGTTGCTGGGGCAGCGGCCAAAACGTCAGGTCGAGCACGTTGTCCAAGGCACGCACCTGCACAGCCACGACACGCGCAAAAGCCTCAAAGTCAAAGCTTGCGGCCCCTTGCAGGCCAAACGGATGGCGAACAAAACGCGGCAATATCACAGGCCCCAAGTCACAGCACCCGTAGGGCGGCAAAGGCTGCTCACCACACGGGTTGGTGGCGTCAATCGACTCGCAAGCGCGCAAATTGTTGTCTTGGTTGATGTGGTCCAAAAACAAAATGCCCGGCTCGGCAAAGTCATAGGCCGACAGCATCACCTGGTCCCACACCGCTTGGGCAGGCAAGGTTTGGTAGGTCCACCAGCCATCGTCGCGCTGGCGTGCCCCCGCCGCCAGACTGGCATCGGCGGGCTTGGCGCGGTGCACCAAGTCCCAGTCGCGGTGCTCGGCCAAGGCCAGCATAAACGCATCCGGTACGCCGACTGAGACATTGAAGTTGTTCCATCGTCCCGGCGTTCGTTTGGCTTGTATGAACTCCAGCACATCGGGATGGTCGATGCGCAACACCCCCATTTGAGCGCCGCGTCGCGCCCCGGCGCTCTCGACCGTAGCGCACGATTGGTCAAACACATTGATGTAACTGCACGGTCCCGACGCCACTGAGGCTGTGCCATGCACATAGGCGCCACGCGGGCGAATGCGTGAAAAATCGTAGCCCACACCGCCACCTCGGCGCATGGTCTCGGCCGCTTCTCGCAAGGCCTCGTAAATGCCAGGGTAGCCTTGCGCGTCCACACCTTGAATGCAATCGCCCACGGGCTGTACAAAGCAGTTGATAAGGGTGGCTTGGATCGAGGTGCCCGCGGCACTCATGATGCGGCCCGCGCCAATGGCGCCCGCCTCTAGGTTAGCCAAAAACAACTCTTCGTAGTGGCTGCGCTGGTTCTCTGGCTCCACCGATGCCAAAGCCTTGGCTACGCGCAAAAAAACCGCTTGCGCATCGGCCTCGTCCGCTTTGAGGTATTTTTCTTTCAGCACGTCAAGGCTGATGGCCTGCGACGATGTCATATTCGAGGGTTCGCGCTTCATCAGTGGGTGTCCTTGCCAACGGTCTGGCCACAGGCTACCCAAGCCGCCCTGCACAAAGTTTGTGATGTATCAAACGTATGAGGGTTAAAGACAAAAATTTAACCCCAAGCATGGGGTCGGCACCTTATTCGAGTGCAATCCGCAACGCAGCAGCGCAGGCCCAAGGGCTGAAAAACAGGGCTGGCCACAACATGGCCAGAAGGATCGAGAAATGGGCTTGGCTACCCAAACCGCTGGCCTGGGCTTCTACAGCACCGGCACCAAACACCAACACCGGAATAAACAAGGGCAGCACCAGCAAAGACAGCAACACGCCGCCCCCACGCACACCCAACGTCAAGGCCGCGCCGATGCCACCCACCAAGGACAAGATGGGCGTGCCCATCAACAAAGCCAAGCTGAGTGTGAGCAAGGCGTCGCTGGACAAATCAAATTGCAACCCAAGCACCGGAGCCAACAGCACCAAGGGCAGACCCGAGACCAACCAATGCGCCAACATCTTGGCACCAACCAGCACCGGCAAGGGTGCAGGCGACAAGGCCAATTGCTCTAAAGAGCCATCGCGGTAGTCGGCTTCAAACAAACGCTGCAAGGCCAGCATGCTGGACAACAAAGCGCCTACCCACAGCACACCGGGCGCCACCAAACGCAAGGTATTGAGCTCGGGGCCAATGCCCAGCGGAAACAAAGCAGCCACCACGACGAAAAAAAACACCGCCGTGAGCACCTCGCTTTTGCGGCGCATGGCCAGCAGCAGGTCACGCCGCAGCACCGCCCCAAAAGCCGCGATGGTGGGAGAGTTCATGGGGCGGCCTCCAAGCGGTAGCGCTGCACTGCCACAGGAGTGCCATCGGCGCGGGCCAAGCTCACGGCTTGGTGACTTGTGAACAACACCATGCCCCCCTGCAGCACGTGATCGGCCATCAAGACGCGCAAGGCATCAACGGCCTTGACGTCCAAGGCCACGAAGGGTTCATCCAGCACCCACAGGGGCGATTGGCTGGCCCACAGTCGCGCCAAGGCGGTGCGCCGCTTTTGGCCCTGCGACATGACGCGCAATGGCAAGTGCTCGCGCCCACGCAAGCCCATGCGGGCCAAAGCGGCCAGCGCTTGGTGCTGGGTCAGGGCACGCCCAGCCACCGCCGCATCCGATAACAGGTTTTCCAAGGCGCTGAGCTCTTCTTTGAGCGAGAGACCATGACCCAAATAAAACAAGGCCGCACGAAAGGCAGCAGGGTCGTCTTGCGTCGGCTGCCCCATCCAGCGCACCTCGCCGGAATCGGCCTGCGACAAACCGCAGACGATGCGCAGCAAACTGGTTTTGCCCACCCCGTTGTCTCCCTCCAAATGCAGGGCTTGGCCGGCGTGCAGTTCCAAGTTCACCTCGGCAAACAAAGGCTTATAGCCGCGGGTGCAAGAAATTTGGGACAGCGTCAACATGTGCGCGCGCTCAGATGAAGGTGCCAGCATAGGTGACCACGCGCCCACCGGTGCTCATTTTGAAACGCGCAATGCCCGCGCTGCGGATGGTGTTGACGCCACCCAAGTCCAGCACCCGCACGCCGCGCTCACGCAAAGCTTGGATGCCGCGCCACAAAATCAGGTTATGGGCGTGCAAGTCTCGCCCCGCGTCGCTGTTCCAGCCCACGTGGTAGGTCGCGGCTTCCCCGTGGATCAAAAACATCATGCCTGCCACCCGGTCGCGTCCCACATCGGCGCGCAGAGTCAACATGTTTTGGCTGGGCTGCTGGCGCGACTGCGCGTACACATCAAAAAACTGCAATGGCAAACCATGCAAGCCACGCTGCTCGCGCTGCTGCATTTCTGCGTCCAACAACCAACGGTACTGACCCGGATTGGTGCCCACGCGGTGCACCGTCAAGGCCGAGGCTTCAGCGCCACCCAGACGGTGGCGCCAGCGTTTGTCGAGTTGCGCACGAAGGGTCTCCAGCGACGCGGTCAAGTCCAGCAGCACCGTGCTGTGCCCAGTCATCACACGCCGCCATTTGGACAGGCCCAACTCAGCTCCATCAGGCTCTTCTGGGGTGATGGCCACCCAGCGCAAACGCCCCAGGGGCAAGGTACGGCGCAAAGCTTGGTACGCCCGTGCTTTGTCATCACCCGACAGCGCTTGCAACCACACCGGGCCGCGAGAGCACAAGACAAAGTTCAGGCTTCGGCCCATCAAATGACGCACCATGAATTGCGCCAGGGCCACCGGCGTGCCATCTTGGCTGACACAAGCGCGCAGCACATGCACGCCCAAGGCCTTCATGGTCGAGCCATAAGCCCAGTCTTGTTGCAAAGGTGCCGCGGCCCCCGCGTGCTGCGCATCCCAAAAAGCCAGGTCGACCTGATCCCAGTCAACTTTCATGCGCCTAGAATTCCAGAAAAATTGACACCCCAACCCCTATGCTGAAGTTTCTGAGCGAGCGACGCAAACAACAAACCGTGATGGGCCATCGCTTGGAAGAGCCGCGCCCCACCCTGCTGGTCGTCTGGTGGGCACTGTTCTATGTGGGTCTGCCATTGCTGGTCTTGGGTGCGGTGATCGATCTGCTGATACAAGCCACGACCGGCCACTGCACGGGCTTTTGGTGTGGTCTGTGAGTGGGGCGGGGCCCACGTTCTGGCAATGAACAGCACGGTGAGTTGACGAAGTCTTAAAAACAAAGGGAATGATCGCACACCGGACCCCTTCACTGAGCAGGCAGGGTGCAAGGGCCTTCAAATTGCAGCCGCACGTTTTTGCCACGGTAAACGATGTCGTGGTACGCATACAAGGTGACGGTTTCGCGTTCGATGCGAATCTCCGACACAAACCCCGTGAGTTGGTGTTTGCGCATCGCACCCAACTGCTTGGACGAGGTTAGGTTTTTGCCCGCAAAGTCATCCGTGGTCAAGCTGCTGGCCTGCACTTGGTACAACTTAGAGCCGTTGACTTTGAGAAAAATGTTTTTTCCCATGGACTGAATTTCCACCTCGATTTTCTCGGGCGCAATCTTGCGGTCCTCTAGCGCTGGAATCACACCCTCGACCTGGCAGGGCATTTTGAAAGTCTGTGCGTTGGCACTTTGCCAAGCCATGACGCCAAGACTCAGCGCCATCCACCAACGAAAGCCAAGACTAAAAAGTGATGTCCAGTTCATAAATGCTTCTTGTGGTCCCTGCGCTGCGCGCGGTAAATGCCTTGATGGCCAGAAAACAAATAGCTGGTGACACAGGCGATGGCTGCAAAAACACCGACCTCTGCACCAAACAACTCCATGGCCATGAGGGTGGAGGCAATCGGTGTATTGGACGCCCCCGCAAAAACAGCCACAAAGCCCACTGCGGCCAGCAAATCAAATGGCAAATGGAGCAAGGGCGCCAAGGCATTGCCCAAGGTGGCACCGATGTAAAACAAGGGGGTGACTTCGCCGCCTTTGAAACCCGTTCCCAAGGACGCGATGGTCAAAACCATTTTGCCCAACCAGTCCCAAGGCGCCAAGGGTTGTTCAAAAGCTTGCACGATCACAGGAATACCTAAGCCAATGTAACGGTCAAAGTCCCCCAGTAACACCGCCGCCGCGACCACCGCCCCACCGAGCATGGCGCGCAGCGGCGCATAGGCCACCCGCTGCTTCATAAAGTGCCCAAGCGCATGGGTGCTGCGTGCAAAGCCTTGACCGGCCCCTCCAAACACAGCCCCTGCCAACACCATGGCCAGCAAGCCCCAGGCAGTGATCGCGGGAACCGATGTCAAGGCATAGACGGTGTGGTGCACACCCCACCACAAGCCCACTTGGTCGGCCACCACAGCCGCCACCACACACGGCAGCAACGCGTCGTAGCGCAAACGTCCAATGGCCAACACTTCCAAACCGAACACCGCCCCGGCCAGTGGCGTGCCAAAGACCGACGCAAAACCAGCACTGATGCCCGCCATCAACAGCAAGCGGCGGTCGGCATGCGTGAGCCGCCACACGCGCGCCCATTGATCGGCCAAGGCTCCCCCCATTTGCACGGCCGTGCCTTCGCGCCCCACCGAGGCGCCAAACAAATGAGACACCAGAGTGCCGCCCAGCACCAAAGGCACCATACGCAGCGGTACAGTTTTTTTCGGGTCGTGAATTTCGTCAATCAACAAGTTGTTGCCGGCATCCACCGACTGGCCCCACGTGAGGTAACACCAAGCCACCACAAAACCTGCCAAGGGCAGAGCCGCCATCAGCCACCGATGGGCCTCACGGGTGGCAGTGGCCCAGTCCAGCGCCCACAAAAAGAAGGCCGAGGCGCTGCCCGCCAAGACGGCTACGCCGCATGACAGCAACAACCATTTCGCAACTGCCGCCCCCACCTGCCATGCCAGGGGACGCTTGACCTCCTCCATCCTCACTCCTTCAACGCCACCGTGCAGCCAGAAACTCAACCACTGCGCTGAGCATACCTTGCTCAGCCAGCAAGGAACTTGGGGCTGGAGCCGACAAAAGTCCCAGCCCAAGGGGCTGGGCTTTAAGGCCGTTGCACGACCGCCCTTGACATGGTTTGCAAGCTCATTTTGAACACTGATCCTTGGAGCCTCACACAGCATGAGTGCACCCGGGCTTTGAGGGCTCTCATGTTGCGCGACACATCTTGGCATGACGGGGATAGGTGCCCTAGGGTACGAAAAATACTTTGTTCCTTCGCTTTTTATGTGCGATGGCGCACATACACCCCCGTTTTGAAGCACTACATTTACATTGTTCAATAAGGTAAATATGCCAATTGCCGTCAGTCAATCCAGCAACCATCTTTTGGCTGCTTTGCCCCAAGAGGCATGGGCGCGTTGGCAACCCAAGCTTGAATGGGTCAACTTAAAGCTAGGGCAAGTATTGTTAGAGTCCGGTGGAAAAATGACACATGTCTACTTCCCTGTGACTGCCATCGTCTCGTTGCTGTACGTGCTGGAGAATGGCTCTTCAGCTGAAATTGCCATGGTCGGCAACGAGGGGGTCGTGGGCGTTTCCTTGTTCATGGGCGGGCAAACTACGCCCAGCCGCGCGGTGGTGCAAAGTGCTGGCACATGCGTTCGACTCAGCGCCACCAAACTCATGAAGGAATTCAACAGCTCGATGCCTGTATTGCATTTGTTGCTACGCTACACCCAAGCGCTCATTACCCAGATGACTCAAACCGCAGTTTGCAATCGTCACCATTCGCTTGACCAACAACTCTGCCGCTGGCTCTTGCTGAGCTTGGACCGTCTTGCAGGCAACCATTTGGAGATGACACAAGAGTTGATCGCCAACATGCTGGGCGTCAGGCGCGAAGGAGTGACCGAGGCGGCGGGACAGCTTCAAAAAGCCGGACTGATCCGGTATGCCCGTGGAAAAATTGAAGTACTGGAACGTTCTGGACTTGAGGCACGCACCTGTGAGTGCTATGGAGTGGTCAAAAAGGAATATGACCGTTTGTTACCCGATCTGATCGCCATTTGATCCTCCAAGAAGCCACGCGTTTCTTAATTCTCAAAAATGCAAATCTGCAGCAGCTTGCAAACCTTTCAGGTTAAGGATTTGTAAGTAGCCTCTGGAGTAACTGATCAGGCCTTGTTGCTTGAGCTCTTGCGCGGCCAGTGTCACACTGCTGCGCGTCACGCCCAATACATCGGAGAGATAAGTTTGCGTGAGTTTGAGCTCAAGGGAGGCGTTTCGGTCCGCACTCAACTGAATCCATCCAGCCAGACGCGATTGGATGTCTTTTACTTGAAGGTGCGCTGCTAGAAAAGCCACCTCCTGACATAAAGCCCAAATATATCGAGAAAATACCATCAAGATTTCGGGCTTACTTTTTAAGATCCGCTCAATAGCTGCGCCCTCTGCTCGCAAAGCGCCTCCCTGGGCTTGAACGCGCAAGGTGATGTTGCCTGCTCCCAAGCCCAGCGCATGCTGAAGTCCTGCTGCGCCTTCACCACCTATCAAGCCAACCGCCAAGCCTTTTCCCCCGCCAAGAGGGTGCACAAACATAGCGACACAAGCATCCAGCAAAAAAAATACATCGCAGCGTGTACTGGTCGGACTGCCGATCACATCCCCTTCCTGGAGTTGGACCCACTCGAACTCTTTGGCGATCAACGCTTGGCTTGAGACGGAAAGTTTAAGCAGCAACTGATTGTGAGAAATAGTCAAACCAACTTTCAAATTGCGGCCTGAAAAGGCCTGTGGTTGCACAGTTTTTCACGCACGCGGCGTACCCAATTGCATCAAGGGCTAACGCTTTGACCAAGGTACACGCAACCGATGTGCGGGTCTGTTCGCCAACGCACGCAGTCCATGAGCCCAACAGATGAGATGGCGTTCAGACCTCAAGCGATTTGAGCCGAAGTAATCTGTCGCGTAACGCCAGCCATAGGTGGCGGTGTATGAGGCATCATTGGGTTTGGGTGCTTTTTATCCACTTTCGGGTGTCTGTTCGGCTCTCAGAGACTGATCGGTCATGCCTCCAACTGATCAAACACAACATCACAATGATTTCATCAAAACGCTCTGCTTTGCTTTTTTTAGTGGGACTTTTATGGATGCAAGCCACGATGGCTACTGAAGAACCCAAGTACGAGGTCATCTCCTCAGAAAACG
>CAIVLE010000206.1 GCA_903906635.1 uncultured Burkholderiales bacterium
CGCGGTGCTCTGGGTTGTTGATGTCGGTGCTGTCGTGGTAGAAGGCCGACAAAGCACCCACCAAACCGGTCATCACGGCCATGGGGTGCGCGTCACGGCGAAAACCGCGCAAGAAGAACTGCATTTGCTCGTTGACCATGGTGTGGTTGGTCACGGTTTTGACGAACTCTTGTTTTTGTGCCGCATTGGGCAACTCGCCCTTGAGCAAGAGGTAGCAGGTCTCGAGGTAGTCGCAGTTGGTCGCGAGTTGCTCGATCGGGTAGCCGCGGTAGAGCAATTCGCCTTTGTCGCCGTCGATGTAGGTGATGCCCGACTGGCATGAGGCGGTGGACAAAAAGCCTGGGTCATAGGTGAACATACCTGTTTGACCGTAGAGCTTGCGGATGTCGATCACATCGGGGCCGATGCTGCCGTTGTAGACAGGCATGTCGATGCTAGGGCTGCCGTTGCTGAACGACAGGGTGGCTTTGTTGTCAGAGAGTTTCATGGCTTTATTTCCTATAAATCTTTTGTCGTCAATGTCTCAGCATCGTCAGCACTTGCTGTGCTTCTTGTGGTGTGTGGTCGTGGGGCAAGTCTTTGCGGTGCAACAACAAGTCGAGCAAGTCGTTGTCAGACAAATCCATCAGCGCATACAAGCCACGGGCATGGCTCACGGTTAAGCGAGTTTCGTGCCGCTCAAAAAACCGTTGGATGAACAAGTCGTTCTCCAGCAGCCCACGGCGGCAGCGCCAGCGCAGTTTACTGAGTGCGCGATCGTTGAGTGTGTCTTGTCCGTTCAGACCGTCCAACAAAGGGTCACCCACTGAGGTGTCGCGAAATGGTGCATCGACATCCATGTTGGTGCTCCTTTGCCTGGGGTCCAGCGCCTTAGACGGCGCGACGCACCATCAACTCTTTGATCTTGCCGATGGCCTTGGTGGGGTTCAAACCCTTGGGGCACACATCGACGCAGTTCATGATGGTGTGGCAGCGAAACAGGCGGTAGGGGTCTTCGAGGTTGTCCAAACGGCCTGCGGTGTCTTGGTCGCGGCTGTCGGCAATGAAGCGGTAGGCCTGCAACAAGCCAGCAGGGCCGACAAACTTGTCGGGGTTCCACCAAAACGAGGGGCAGCTGGTGGAGCAGCTCGCGCACAAGATGCACTCGTACAGGCCGTTCAATTCGTCACGCTCCTCGGGCGACTGCAGGCGCTCTTTTTCAGGCGGCTGGGTGTCGTTGACCAAGTAAGGCTTGATGGAGTGGTACTGCTTGAAGAACTGGGTCATGTCCACGATCATGTCGCGAATGACGGGCAGGCCCGGCAGAGGCTTCAAGACGATGGTGCCGGGCAAGGTGTTCATGTTGGTCAAACATGCCAAGCCGTTTTTGCCGTTGATGTTCATCGCGTCCGAGCCACACACGCCTTCGCGGCATGAGCGACGAAACGAGATGGTGGGGTCCACGGCCTTGAGCTTCATCAAGGCGTCCAGCAGCATGCGCTCGGTGCCGTCCAATTCAACCTCGATGGTTTGCATGTAGGGCTTGGCGTCGGTGTCTGGGTCGTAGCGGTAGATTTGAAACGTGCGTTTTGTCATGGTGCGTGCCTGATCAGAAAGTACGGGTCTTGAGCTCAATGCTCTCAACAGTGAGCGGTTTCATTTGAACCGGCTTGTAGGTCAGCTGGTTGCCTTCTTTGTGCCACAGGGTGTGCTTGTGCCAATCGGTGTCGTTGCGGCCGTTGGGGTGCTCTGGCGTGTCACCGTAGTCGTCCACGGTGTGAGCGCCACGGCTCTCATGACGGGCTGCAGCAGACACGATGGTGGCTTGCGCGGCTTCGATCAGGTTTTCCACTTCGAGCGCTTCGATGCGCGCGGTGTTGAACACCTTGGATTTGTCTTTGAGGGCGATGTTTTGCACACGTTCGCGCAACTCAGCGATCTTGGTCACCCCTTCGTCCATCAAAGCCTGGGTGCGAAACACACTGGCATGCGACTGCATGGCGTTGCGGATGTCGTTGGCCACGTCTTGGGCATATTCGCCCGTGGTGTTGCTATCCAAGCGAGCCAAACGTGCCAACGAGATGTCGGCCGCGTTCTCGGGCAGGTGCTTGTGGTGCTTGTTTTTCTGGTTGTATTCCACGATGTGGTTGCCCGCAGCGCGGCCAAACACCAACAAGTCCAGCAGCGAGTTGGTGCCCAGGCGGTTGGCCCCGTGCACGCTCACGCAAGAGCATTCGCCCACAGCGTACAAGCCATTGACCACCACGCTTTGGTTGTTGGCGTCTTGGGTGACGACTTGGCCGTGGATGTTGGTGGGGATGCCGCCCATTTGGTAGTGGATGGTGGGCACCACAGGGATGGGCTCTTTGGTGATGTCGACGTTGGCAAAGTTGTGGCCAATTTCAAACACCGAAGGCAAACGCTTCATGATGGTCTCGACGCCCAAGTGGGTCATGTCAAGGTTGATGTAGTCCTTGTTGGGACCACATCCTCGGCCTTCCTTGATCTCTTGGTCCATGCAGCGTGACACGTAGTCGCGTGGCGCCAAGTCTTTGTAGGCGGGGGCATAACGCTCCATGAAGCGCTCGCCATTGCTGTTGCGCAAAATCGCGCCTTCGCCCCGGCAGCCTTCGGTCAACAACACGCCCGCACCGGCCACGCCAGTGGGGTGGAATTGCCAGAACTCCATGTCTTCCAGCGGAATGCCTGCGCGAGCGGCCATGCCCAGACCGTCGCCGGTGTTGATGAAGGCGTTGGTCGATGCGGCAAAGATGCGGCCAGCACCGCCGGTTGCGAGCATGGTGGTCTTGGCTTCAAGAATGTAGAGCTCGCCGGTTTCCATCTCCAGCGCAGTCACCCCGACCACGTCACCCGCGTCGTCTCGGATCAGGTCCAGCGCCATCCACTCGACAAAGAAGGTGGTTTTGGCCGCCACGTTTTGTTGGTACAGCGTGTGCAGCATGGCGTGACCCGTGCGGTCAGCAGCTGCGCAGGCGCGCTCCACGGCTTTTTCGCCGTAGTTGGCTGTGTGACCGCCAAAGGGGCGTTGGTAAATGGTGCCGTCGGGGTTGCGGTCAAACGGCATGCCCATGTGCTCTAACTCGTACACCACCTTGGGTGCTTCGCGGCACATGTATTCGATGGCGTCTTGGTCTCCGAGCCAGTCCGAGCCTTTGACGGTGTCGTAGAAGTGGTAGTGCCAGTTGTCTTCGTTCATGTTGCCCAAGGAGGCACCAATGCCGCCTTGCGCTGCCACGGTGTGCGAGCGGGTGGGGAAGACTTTGGACAACACGGCCACGTTCAAACCAGCGCGTGCCAGTTGCAGTGAGGCGCGCATGCCAGAACCACCGGCACCGACGATGACCACGTCAAATTTGCGACGTGGGATAGAGCTTTTAACAGTCATGAATCAGAGCCTCCAGAGAACCTGAATGGCCCAGCCGAGACACGACAGCAGCCAAACCAAAGTGAAAACTTGCAGAACCAAACGCACGCCCACGGGCTTGACGTAGTCCATCCAAATGTCGCGCATGCCCACCCACACGTGGTAAGCCAAGGCAATGAAGATCGTGAAGGTCAGGGCCTTCATCCATTGGGTGCTGAAGATGCCAGCCCATTTGTCGTAACCGATGCTGCCAGTCGTCAGCAGCACTTGGGCCAACACCACAGCGGTGAAGATCACCATCAGCGCTGCAGTCACGCGTTGGGCCAGCCAATCGCGCAAGCCATAGTGCGCGCCCACGACGACGCGCTTGGAACCGTAATTCACGGACATTGTGTTGCTCCTAGGAAATCAGTAAAGGCCAAACAACTTGGCACCCAAAACAGCGGTCAGCCCCAGGCTCAAGGCCAAGGTGAGGACTGCAGATGACTTGCCAAATTCTTTGGTCACCGCATGGCACATGTCCATGTAGAGGTGGCGAATGCCGGCAATGATGTGGTGCAAGTAAGACCAGATGATGGCCAAGGCCACCAGTTTGATGAACCAGCCCGGTACAAACCCCAGGCCGATGTTGAAGGCTGCGCTGAACTTGGCAAACGAAATCTCGGAAGACACCGAGGTGTCGAACATCCAAATGATGAAAGGCAACAGCAAAAACATGATGGCGCCGCTGATGCGGTGCAAGATGGACACAATGCCCGCCGCCGGGAGGCGGTAGGTAGGCAAGTCCGTCAAGGCGTTGATGTTGCGGAACTCAGGCCGCTTTTTGGCAAGCTCGGTCATGGGTAGGGGTCTTTCTTCGGGTTTGTCTGCATATGAAAACAACTTTTCATTCTATTGCACCGCAACTAACTGACGTGAGGGTTTCATGCATCAGCTCAGAACATTACGGTAATGATGAGTGTCTGTGCGGTATAAGCCACGGCGCAATTCCATGGCCGTGTCGTTGTAGGTGTAAGCCACTCGTTCGACGCTGAGCAAGGGGGTGTGCAGGTTGACGGCCAACAAGGCGGCCTGCTCTGCGTCGGGGTTGACGGCACGGATGCTTTCATCGGCACGCACCATGCGCACGCCAAACTCGGTTTCAAACATCGCGTACATGGCGCCTTGGTGACTGCTCAGACGCTCGGCCGTCAAGCCCTTGAAAGGGGTGCCAGGCAACCACAGGTCCTCCAAGATGGTGGGTACCGCGGCAAAAGAGAGCACGCGGCGCACTTGCAGCACCGAGTCACCGGTGCGCAAATTCAAGGCGCGCGCCACCTCGGCACTGGCGCGCAGGCGCTTGCAGTCGATGATGGTGCGCGCTGCGGGGCCTTCGCTGTGGGCGTCGCCGTTGTCGGGTTGCAGTTTCAAAAAGCGGTACTGCACCTGGTGTTCGGCATGGGTGGCCACAAAAGTGCCTTTGCCTTGGCGGCGCACCACCAAGTTTTCTGCCGCCAGCTCATCGATGGCTTTGCGGACCGTGCCTTGGCTCACCCGAAAGCGCGCAGCCAAGTCCATCTCGCTGGGGATGGCTTCGCCGGGCTTCCACTCGCCAGATTGCAAACTTTGCAAGATCAGCCCTTTGATTTGCTGGTACAGCGGGCTGAAGGCCGGGGTGAGCCCGGCTTGCAAGGCGGCCAAGCCCTGGGCGTCCGCGCTGACCGAGGGGGCGTAAGCAGTGGGGGCAAGGGTGGCCATGGGTGGGTGCAAAAAGAAAGGTGTCAGGTCTTTGTCAACCTCGCATCATATCTTCTATAAGACATAAGACAGGTGCCTTGAGGGTTTTCGAGGGTAAACTTGTCGACATCTTTTTTTATCCCTCACTTAACTGGAGTTTTCATCATGAGCAAAAAGCCTGTTCGCGTTGCCGTCACTGGCGCAGCTGGCCAAATCGGTTACGCCTTGTTGTTTCGCATCGCTTCGGGCGAAATGCTGGGCAAAGACCAACCCGTGATCTTGCAACTGTTGGAAATTCCCGATGAGAAAGCCCAAAAAGCGCTCAAGGGCGTGATGATGGAGCTCGAAGACTGCGCGTTCCCACTCTTGGTGGGCATGGAAGCTCATGCAGACCCGATGACCGCCTTCAAAGACACCGATTACGCCTTGTTGGTGGGTTCACGCCCACGCGGCCCCGGCATGGAGCGCGCTGAGTTGTTGGCCATCAACGGCGCCATCTTCACGACCCAAGGCAAGGCCTTGAATGCCGTGGCCTCGCGTGACGTCAAAGTGCTGGTGGTGGGTAACCCCGCCAACACCAACGCCTACATCGCCATGAAGGCGGCCCCTGACTTGAAGCCAGGCAACTTCACCGCCATGCTGCGTTTGGACCACAACCGCGCAGCCAGCCAAATTGCGGCCAAGACCGGCAAAGCCGTGGCTGACATTGAAAAATTGTGTGTGTGGGGCAACCACTCGCCCACGATGTACGCCGATTACCGTTTTGCCACCATCAAGGGCGAGTCGGTCAAAGACATGATCAACGACCAAGAGTGGAACGCCAACGTGTTCTTGCCCACCGTGGGCAAGCGCGGTGCCGCCATCATCGAGGCGCGTGGCTTGTCCTCGGCCGCATCGGCCGCCAACGCCGCCATCGACCACATGCGCGATTGGGCCTTGGGCACGCACGGCAAGTGGGTGACCATGGGCATTCCTTCACAGGGCTGGTATGGCATTCCTAAGGACGTCATGTTCGGTTTCCCCGTGACCTGCGAAAACGGCGAATACAAAGTGGTCGAGGGCTTGGCCATTGACGCTTTCAGCCAAAGCTGCATCGACAAGACGCTCAAAGAGCTGACCGACGAGCAAGCCGGCGTGGCCCACCTGGTCAAGTAAGCCAGGCTGAGTTCCACAACGCAATAGCCCCGACTGAAAGCCCTGCGCATGAGCCTTGCAGCCCCCTGCGACCCAAAGATTGGCGGGGGCGCGCATCCGCGCGACGTGTTGCTCGGGGCGCAAGCCTCGGGCGTGTCCTTGCCCGTGTGCGACCACTACAGCGGGGTTGAGGCGCGCATGCGCAAAAGCTTGCAGCTGCAAGCGGAGATGACGCAAGAGTTTGGCACCTGCGTGTTCGATGCCACCTTGGACTGCGAGGACGGTGCCCCCGTTGGTGGAGAAGCCGAACACGCAGCCTTGGTGACCGAGTTGGCCTTGGCCGCATCGCCCCAAGCACGCGTGGCAGTGCGGGTGCATCCGGTGGACCATCCCTGTTTTGAGGCGGACATCGCCTACATCGCAGGCAAAGCGGGTCAGCGCTTGCGCCACATCATGGTGCCCAAGGTGGAGTCGCTGGCCGACATCGAGCGTGCTGAGCGCGCCTTGGTGCAGGCAGGCGCCGCACATTTGCCGTTGCAGGTCTTGATCGAGTCGCCCGCTGCGGTGCACCGAGCGTTTGAGATTGCGGCGCACCCCCGGGTGCAGTCGCTGAGTTTTGGTTTGATGGATTTTGTGTCCGCGCATGGCGGCGCAATTCCTGCCGCGGGCATGACCTCCCAGGGACAGTTCAGCCACCCGTTGGTGCTGCGTGCCAAGTTGGAGATCGCCAGCGCTTGCCACGCCCACGGCAAAGTGCCCTCGCACTGTGTGGTCACTGAGTTCAGTGATGTGCAGGCCATGCGAAGCGCCGCCGAGCGCGCAGCCCACCAGCTGGGATTCACCCGCATGTGGAGCATTCACCCGGCGCAAATTCGTCCCATCCTCCAAGCGATGGCCCCCGACGCGGCTGAGATTGACCAAGCCTGCGAGATTGTGCTGGCCGCTTTGGCCGCCGACTGGGCCCCCATCAGCTACCGTGGCCATTTGCATGACCGAGCCAGCTACCGCTTTTTTTGGCATCTCATCGAGCGTGCCCATGCCACCGGCCGTCCCTTGCCGCACGATGTGCGGCTATTCTTCGGTGATTCACAAGGAGACGCTCATGCGTAACTGGATCACGGCCGGCGCCCTGTCGCTGGCACTCATGCCGGCCATCTTGTTGGGCGCTACCAGCGACGAGGCTGTCAAGCCCAAACCTGTGGTCAAGGCCAATGCCAATGCCAGAGCGCAGCACCCGCAGACAGACAAAGCGCAAGCCAAAGCCAAACCAGCCCCCAAGCCGCTTGCCGCTTACAAGCGCCCTAGCGCACCTGCACCCGCCCCCATGGTTGCCAGCGATCAGCCCTTGGACCCACAGCGCACAGCGCTGGCCGAGCAAGTGCACACCGGACGCATGGTGTGTGAGTTGGGCAATGCGGTGCATGTGACACCAGACACACAAAACGCGGACCACTTTCATGTGCAGATGAACAAGCACCTGTTTCACATGCGCCCGGTGGTCTCGGCCACTGGCGCCATCCGTTTGGAAGACGCCCAAGCCGGTGCGATGTGGCTGCAGTTGTCCAACAAGTCGATGCTCATGAACAGCAAACTCGGCCAGCGCATGGCCGACGAATGCCAAAGCCCCGAACAAATGGCCGTGGCCCAAGCCATGAAACTGTCCCCTCCTGTGAGCTTGCTGGAAGGCTTGAACACGGGCGCGAATTTGGCCAAGAAATAACCCTTCCCTTTTTGATTTGATAGACCGGAGAGAAAACCATGTTGAATGCCTACCGTGACCACGTGGCCGAGCGCAAAGCGCTGGGCATCCCCCCGCTGCCTTTGACGGCAAAGCAAACCGGCGAGCTCATTGAGCTGCTGAAGAATCCCCCCCAGGGCGAGGAGGCCACGTTGGTGGACTTGATCACCCACCGTGTGCCCGCTGGTGTGGATGACGCCGCCAAGGTCAAAGCCAGCTACTTGGCCGCTGTGGCCCATGGCAGCGAAAAGAGTGCGCTGATCAGCCGCGAAAAAGCGACTGAATTGTTGGGCACCATGTTGGGGGGCTACAACCTGACCCCGTTGATCAACTTGCTCGACGACGCAGTGGTGGGGGCTGTGGCCACTCAAGCTTTGAAGAAAACCTTGTTGATGTTTGACCAGTTCCACGACGTCAAAGAAAAAGCCGACAAGGGCAACGCCAACGCCAAAGCCGTGCTGCAAAGCTGGGCCGATGCCGAGTGGTTCACTAGCCGCCCCGAAGTGCCCCACAGCATCACTTTGACGGTCCTCAAAGTCACGGGCGAAACCAACACCGATGACTTGTCGCCCGCGCCCGATGCCTGGAGCCGCCCGGACATTCCGCTGCACGCTCTGGCGATGTTGAAAAACAAGCGCGATGGCATCACCCCTGAAGAGGACGGCAAGCGCGGTCCCGTCAAGTTCATCGAAGACCTGCGTGCCAAGGGCAACTTGGTGGCCTATGTGGGCGACGTGGTGGGGACCGGTTCAAGCCGCAAGTCGGCCACCAACAGCGTGCTGTGGTTCACCGGCGAAGACATCCCGTTTGTGCCCAACAAGCGCTTCGGTGGTGTGTGCTTGGGCAACAAGATTGCACCGATTTTCTACAACACCATGGAAGACGCGGGCGCATTGCCGATTGAGCTCGATGTGTCGCAAATGAACATGGGCGACGTGATCGAGTTGCGCCCCTACGAAGGCAAGGCCTTCAAAGACGGCAAAGAGATCGCCAGCTTCACCGTCAAGAGCGATGTGTTGTTTGACGAAGTGCGTGCCGGTGGCCGTATCCCCCTGATCGTGGGCCGTGGCTTGACCACCAAAGCACGTGAAGCACTGGGCTTGCCTGCCTCCACCTTGTTCCGTCTGCCCCAAGTGCCGACCAACAAGGTCAAGGGTTTCACCTTGGCTCAAAAAATGGTGGGCCGTGCTTGCGGTTTGCCCGAAGGCCAGGGCGTGTTGCCCGGTACGTACTGCGAACCCAAGATGACCTCGGTGGGCTCACAAGACACCACCGGCCCCATGACCCGTGACGAGTTGAAAGACTTGGCTTGCTTGGGATTTAGCTCTGACTTGGTGATGCAGTCGTTTTGCCACACCGCGGCCTACCCCAAGCCCGTGGACGTGAAGATGCACCACGAGTTGCCCGAGTTCATCAGCAACCGCGGCGGTATCAGCTTAAAGCCCGGTGACGGCATCATCCACAGCTGGCTCAACCGCATGTTGTTGCCCGACACCGTGGGTACCGGTGGCGACAGCCACACGCGCTTCCCCATCGGCATCAGCTTCCCCGCAGGTTCGGGCTTGGTGGCGTTTGCCGCTGCCACGGGCGTCATGCCCCTGGACATGCCCGAGTCGGTGTTGGTGCGCTTCAAAGGTAAGATGCAACCTGGCGTGACCCTGCGCGACTTGGTGCACGCGATTCCGCTGTACGCCATCAAGCAAGGCTTGTTGACGGTGGAAAAGAAAGGCAAGAAGAACATCTTCTCGGGCCGCATTTTGGAAATCGAAGGTCTGCCCGATATGAAGGTCGAGCAAGCGTTTGAGTTGTCCGACGCCTCTGCCGAGCGCTCTGCCGCAGGTTGCACCGTGCACCTGAACAAAGAGCCTGTGATCGAGTACCTCAACAGCAACATCGTGCTGTTAAAGAACATGATCGCCCAAGGCTATGCCGATGCACGCACCATCACGCGCCGCATCCAAGCCATGGAAGCCTGGTTGGCCAACCCCCAACTGTTGCAACCTGATGCAGGTGCCGAATACGCCGCAGTCATTGAGATCGACTTGGCCGACATCGTCGAGCCCATCGTGTGCTGCCCCAACGACCCCGATGATGCGAAAACCCTGTCCGACGTGGCGGGTGCCAAGATCGATGAGGTGTTCATCGGCTCTTGCATGACCAACATCGGCCACTTCCGTGCCGCCTCCAAGCTGCTCGAAGGCAAGCGCGACATCCCCGTCAAACTGTGGATGGCGCCGCCCACCAAGATGGATGCCCAACAGCTGAGCGAAGAAGGCCACTACGGCATCTTTGGCAACGCGGGTGCGCGCATGGAAATGCCAGGCTGCTCGCTGTGCATGGGCAACCAAGCACAGGTGAAAGAGGGCGCGACCGTGATGTCCACCAGCACCCGCAACTTCCCCAACCGATTGGGCAAAAACACCCAGGTGTATTTGGGCTCGGCCGAGTTGTCGGCTGTTGCCTCCAAGTTGGGTCGCATCCCCACCCAAGCCGAGTACTTGGCCGACATGGGCGTGATCAACGCCGATGGCAGCAAGATCTACAAGTACCTCAACTTTGACCAGATCGCGCAGTACAAAGACGCGGCCGACAAAGTCAGCGCCTAAAACCACCCCAGCGCAGGCCTCGTGCGGGCCCTGCTTTGAAGCCTCTTGCGGCGACGCAAGAGGCTTTTTAACTGGCGAAGCTGCTTGTTTTGAGGGTTAACACTTAGGATCGACACTTCCTAGGGTTCCCAAAATGGGAGGTATACCCCTTCATCAATAAGGGGTGTTACCTCATCCCCGCCACAGGAGACGCAGATGCAAAAAATTTTGCACATCAACCCCGACAAATGCACCGGCTGCTTGCAGTGCGAGATGGCTTGCTCGTTTGAGAACTATGGCACCTTTGCCACTGCCAAGTCACGCATCAAGGTGTTTGACTTCCATGAGACCGGCAAAAAAGTGCCCTACACCTGTACCCAGTGCGACGAGGCGTGGTGCTTGCACGCCTGTCCGGTCGAGGCCATCACGCAAGACAAAACCACGGGCGCGATGGTGGTCAATGAGACCACGTGCGTGGGATGCAAGGTCTGCACGATTGCCTGTCCTTTTGGCACCATCAACTACGTGCAAGAGACCGGCAAAGTGCAAAAGTGCGACCTGTGCGGTGGCGATCCCGCCTGCGCCTCGGCTTGCCCCACCGGTGCCATCACCTTTGTCGACGCCAATTGGACGGGGTTGGACAAAATGAAACAGTGGGCTAACAAATTGGGCAACCAAGCGTCTGGCGCTTGAGCCAACACAAGGAGAACACATCATGACTTGGGCTGGAAAAATACTGCGCATCAACCTCACCGCAGGCACCGTCAAGAGCGAACCCCTCACCATGCAATGGGCGCGCGACTACGTGGGCTCACGCGGCTTGGGCTCCAAATACCTGATCAGCGAAATCGACCCCAAGGTGGACCCGCTGTCGCCTGACAACAAGCTCATCTGGGCCACTGGCCCGTTGACGGGCACCATGGCCTCCACCGGTGGGCGCTACACCGTCATCACCAAAGGGCCTTTGACCGGAGCCATTGCGTGCTCGAACTCGGGCGGCTATTTTGGGGCTGAACTCAAGATGGCGGGTTGGGACATGGTGATTTGCGAAGGCAAGTCGCCCAAGCCGGTGTACCTCTACATCAACGACGGTGTGGCCGAGTTGCGTGATGCCGCCGACCTGTGGGGCAAGAGCGTGTGGGAAACCGAAGCGCACCTCAAAAAGACCTTGCAAGACCCGTTGGTGCGTGTCTCATCGATTGGCAAAGCCGGTGAGAACCATGTGCTGTATGCGTCTGTGGTGAACGACTTGCACCGCGCGGCGGGCCGCTCAGGCGTGGGCGCTGTGATGGGCAGCAAAAACCTCAAAGCACTGGCTGTGCGAGGCACCCTGGGTGTTGGCAATGTGCGCGACCCCAAGGCGTTCATGAAAGTCACTGCCGAGAAGAAAAAAATCCTGGCCGACAACGCGGTCACGGGTCAAGGCCTGCCCGCTTATGGCACCCAGGTGCTGATGAACGTCATCAACGAAGTGGGGGCTTTGCCCACGCGCAATCACCGCGATGTGCAGTTTGAAGGCGCCAAAGACATCTCTGCCGAGGCCATGGCCACCCCGCGCGAGAGCGACGGCAAGAAGCACCTGGTCACCAACCAAGCCTGCTTTGGCTGCACCATCGCGTGCGGGCGCATCAGCAAAATGGACGAGACCCACTTCACCGTCCAAAATAAACCTCAATACTGGGGCGCGTCCGGCGGCCTAGAGTACGAAGCCGCTTGGGCTTTGGGCGCTGCCAACGGCGTGAAAGACTTAGAAGCACTGCAGTACGCCAACCTGTTGTGCAACGAAGAAGGCATTGATCCCATCAGCTTTGGCGCCACCGTGGGGGCTGTGATGGAGTTGTACGAAATGGGCGTGCTGACCAAAGAACAACTGGGCATTGACGCCAAGTTTGGTTCCGCCCAAGCACTGGCCTTCTTTGCCGAAGAAACTGTCAATGGCCGAGGCTTTGGGCAAGAGATTGGACAGGGCTCCAAACGCTTGACAGAAAAATACGGCCACCCAGATCTGAGCATGAGCGTCAAAGGCCAGGAGTTCCCCGCCTACGACGGGCGCGCCATCCAAGGCATTGGCTTGGCCTATGCCACTTCCAACCGGGGTGCCTGCCATTTGCGTGGCTACACCATCGCCTCAGAAGTGCTGGGCATTCCCGTCAAGACCGATCCGCTGGAGCACGAGGGCAAGCCCGAATTGGTCAAAGCCTTCCAAGACGCGACCGCTGCGTTTGACTCCTCGGGTTTGTGCATCTTCACCACCTTCGCCTGGGGCTTGGCTGACTTGGCGCCACAAATGCAAGCTGCCTGCAACGAGGACTACACCACCGAAGAGCTGGAGAAAATCGGGGAGCGCATCTGGAACATGGAGCGCGAGTTCAACAACGCCGCAGGCTTCACCTCCAAAGACGACAGCCTGCCCAAGCGTTTGTTGACCGAGGCGGCCAAAACTGGTCCGGCGAAAGGCAAGGTGAGCATGCTGCCGCAGATGCTGCCCAAGTACTACGACGTGCGCGGCTGGGATGCCCAGGGCCGTCCAACCCAAGCCACCAAACAACGCCTGGGTCTGTGAGGTAGGTTCGCATGACCCATCACGTCATTCTTGGTGCCGGCCCAGCGGGCGTGATTGCCGCAGAAACCATTCGCAAGCACGCGCCCCACGACCGCATCACCCTGGTGGGCGATGAGGCCGAGCCGCCGTACTCGCGCATGGCCATTCCGTACCTGCTGATTGGCAACATCGACGAGCGTGGCACGTACCTGCGCAAAACCGCTGACCATTTCAAGCACTTGAGCGTCACGCAAGTCAAGGCCCGTGCGCAATCGGTGGATGTGGCTGCACGCCAAGTGGTGCTCGACAACGCCAGCACCCTAGACTTTGACACCTTGCTGATCGCGACCGGATCGCGCCCGGTTCGCCCACCCATTGAGGGCATCGACAGCGCGGGCGTGCACCCGTGCTGGACGCTCGAGGATGCCCGGGCCATCATGGCCTTGGCACAACCGGGGGCACGTGTGTTGCAAATGGGCGCGGGCTTCATTGGCTGCATCATCATGGAGGCCTTGGCCGCACGCGGGGTGGACTTGAGCGTGGTGGAGATGGGCGACCGCATGGTGCCGCGCATGATGGGCCCGGTGGCTGGGGGCATGATCCGCGACTGGTGCGAGGCCCAAGGCGTGCGGGTGTTCACAGGTGCCAAGGTCGAGGCCATTGTGCCTACCGGGGGCGCGCATGACACCACCGATGCGCACCTGCAAGTGCGCTTGTCCACAGGCGAAAAAATCGCAGCCGACTTGGTGATCAGCGCCACCGGCGTGAAGCCCTGCATTGATTTTCTCCAAACCAGTGGCATCACCTGCTTGCAAGGGGTGTTGACCGACGAGCATTTACAAACCAATGTGCCTGGCATTTACGCGGCGGGCGACTGTGCTGAGGCGTTTGACAAAGTCAGCGGCACCACCATCGTGAGCGCCATCCAGCCCAACGCGGCTGAGCAAGCGCGGGTGGCCGCCTTGAACATGGTGGGCCAACGCGCTGCCCTCAAAGGCGTGACGCAAATCAACGTGCTTGACACGCTTGGGCTGATCTCGGCGAGCTTTGGCAACTGGCAAGGCGAGGCGGGTGGCGAACACGCCGAACTCACCACCGACGCTCGCCACCTGAGCTTGCAGTTCAAAGACGATGTGCTGGTGGGCTGCAACAGCGTGGGCTGGACCGAGCACGTGGGCGTGATGCGCGGCTTGGTGGAGGGGCAGGTGCATTTGGGGGTCTGGAAAGACAAACTCATGCGTGACCCCACGCGCCTGATGGACGCCTACTTGGCGTGTGCGCAGGGCCAAGGCCAGTGGTCGGGTGCTGCGGATCACCGCCGCCGTTGAGGCGAGCCTGTCGAGTCTGGCGGCATGCAGATCACCTTCAAGCTTTTTGCCACGCTCACCGATTACTTGCCTGTGGCGGTGCGGCGTGACAATCTGATGCACCTGGAGGTGGCCCCTGAGGCCACCATTGCCCAAATCATCGAGCCCTTTGGTATGCCCCCAAAGCTGGTGCACCTGGTACTGGTCAATGGTCGCTACATCGAACCCGACAAGCGCTTGAGCACCACCTTGGTCGAGGGCGATGTGCTGGCCATTTGGCCACCCATCGCAGGCGGCTGAGTTTCGCGTCTCGCCCCGCGCTGCGCCCCGAACGCTCACTGCTGTGCAATCGCATTACGACGCATCATTTGCCCGCGAGATGGGGTGCAGCGAAGCCGAATGGCTGGGTTGGTTGCCAGCCGCCATTGGCGCACATGCATGGCGGCGTGAAGGACAAAGCGTGCGCATTGACTTGGGGGCCAGTGCGTCGGAGCCCGCCCACTTGCAGGTGCGTTGGTCGGTGGGAGCGCCGCGGGTGATTGCACTGGCGCGCATTCCACGTTTGCTGGTGCAGTTTGACTTCAGCGCTTGCGACGCCGCTGCGCGCTACGCCTTCATGCGCCGCTTTGATCTGTATATGCAGCGGGGCGGGGGTTAAGATTTCGGCATGCCCTTTGAGCGTTTGAAATACATGCCCTTGCGTGACGCGAGCGAGGCCCGTGCCATGTTTGCCGTGGGTCTTGTGTTGGTGGCGCAGCACCAGTTGGCGATGCGCCCGCCTCCGCCTGAGCCCACCACGTGCTGTGGGCGAGGCTGCAACGGCTGTGTGTGGGATGGGTACTTGAACGCCGCGGAGTTTTGGCGCGACGACTTGCTTACTTGTCCGCGCCCATGACCAGGTCGGGCAAGATGGTGACGATTTGCGGAAACACCGTGATCAGCACAATGCAGACCACCAAGCAGCCAAAGAACGGAAGGGCTGCTTTGGCGATGGTGTTGCTGTCTTTGCCGGTCATGTTTTGCAACACGAAAAGATTAAAGCCCACGGGCGGTGTGACCTCGGCAATTTCAACCAGCAGCACAATGAAAATGCCAAACCACACCAAGTCAAAGCCTGCTTTTTGAATCATCGGCAACACCACCGCGCTGGTGAGCACGATCATGCTGATGCCGTCCAGTGCTGTGCCCAATATCAAGTACACCACCGTGAGCACCGCGATCAAGGCCAGTGGGGAGAGGTGCATGCCATTGACCCATTCGGCCAGCTCACGCGGAATGCCGGTGAAGGCCATGGTCTTGGTGAGAAATGCCGCACCGGCCAAGATGAACATGATCATGCAGCTCGAACGGGTTGTGCCCATCAGGCCTTCGCAAAAGTTGCGCCAAGTCAGGCTGCGGCTCCATGCGGCCAAGCCCAGCGAGCCCACCACCCCATAGGCGGCGCATTCGGTGGCGGTGGCGTAGCCGGCAATCAGCACCCAACACACAAACACAATCAACGCACCGCACGGAATGAGGCTGCGCGAGAGTTTGATTTTCTCCAAGAAGGTGGTGGGGGCGTCAGCTGGGGGGACTTGATCGGGGTGACGCAAGCTCCACCACATGATGTAGCCACTGAACAGTGCCATCAACAAGAGCCCCGGCAAAAAGCCCGCTAAGAAAATCCGAATGATCGACGCGTCTGCAGCCACCGCATACACCACCATGGTGATGGAGGGCGGAATCAAAATGCCCAAAGTACCTGCCGTGGCCAGTGAGCCCAGGGCGAGTTTTTCGCTGTAGCCGCGCTTCATCAACTCGGGCAGGGCCACTTTGCTGATGGTCGCGCAAGTCGCCGCCGATGAGCCCGAGACCGAGCCAAAAATGCCACAGCCCAAGATGGTGGTGTGCATCAAGCGACCAGGCACCCGGTTGAGCCAGGGGCGCAAGCCCTCAAACATCTCCTCACTCAACTTGGTGCGAAACAAAATCTCACCCATCCAGATGAACAGCGGCAGCGCGGCCAGCTCCCAGCTCGCGTTGCTCTCCCAAAACGCACTGAAGAGGTTTTTGCCCGGTTGCGTGTCGGTGAAGAACGCCTGTCCCACCCAGCCGCAGATGGCCAAAGTCATGGCAATCCACACCCCACCCGAGAGCAGCAAAAACATGATGAACAGCAACAAGCCGCCAACGAGAAGAATTTCCATAAAACCTTGGGACTTAGACGTCGGAAGAAAAGTCACCTCGTGCGTGCCGCTCTTGGACCTCTCGCACATAGGTGGGTGTTTGGCCACGCAGCACCAAGACCAGCTCATCGAGCACAGCAATGAGCAGCAACACCGAGCCCATGGCAAAGCTCAGTTGGGGAATCCACATGGGGATAGGTAAGAGGCCTTGGGCGATATCGTTGAACTCCCAGCTCTCATAAGTGAACTTGCAGGCCCACCAAGCCAGGTACGCTACCGCCACCGAACCCACACACAGGGCTGCAAGCTCCAAGCGCTTGCGCCAGGGCGCAGACACGGCTTCGAGCAACAAGGTCACACGCACAAAGTCACCGTGCTTGAAGGCGTGGGCCATGGCAAAAAATGCCGCAGCGGCACAAAACCAAGACACCACATCGTTGACCGCGCCGGTGCGCACACTGAACTCACGCAAGATGCTTTGCGCCACCATCAAGACGCAAATCAAAGCAATGAAAACAGCCCCCAGGGCCCCAGCCGCCAAGTAGAGTCGGTCGAGAAATCGACGCATCACTTTTTGCTAGCTTTGGGTGCTGCAGGGGCCGACTTGGCATAGGCTGCGATGATGGCTTCACCATCTGGACCCGCCTTTTTTTGCCAGTCCGCCAGCATGATGCTGCCGACTTGACGCATGTCTTTCATCAGCTTGTCGCTGGGGGTGACCACTTTCATGCCTTTTTCAGTCAAAGCTTTTTTGTAATAGCCGTCCTTCTCGGCACTGACTCTCCAGCCGCGTGCTTCGGCTTCGGCCGCGGTTTTGGTCAAGGCCGCTTGGGTGGCGGGGTCGAGTGCGTCAAAAGCCTTTTTGTTCACGATCACCGCGTTCTTGGGCAACCAAGCTTGGGTGTCGTAGAAATACTTCAAGCTCTCATAGGTCTTGGTGTCGTAGCCGGTCGAGCCCGAGCTCATGTAGCTCTCCACCACACCCGTGGCCAGGGCTTGCGACAACTCGGCGGCTTGGATGGTGACGGGTTGGGCGCCAATGAGTTCTGCAATTTTGGCGGTGGCTGGGCTGTAGGCGCGCCACTTGATGCCACGCAGGTCGGCCACCGAGTTGACCTCTTTCTTGGTGTAGATGCCTTGAGATGGCCAAGCCACCGCAAACAACAGCTTCATGCCTTGCGCGCCCAGCAGCTTGTCGAGCACTGGTTTTTGCGCCTCGTACAAGCGCTTGGAGTCCGCATAGCTGGTTGCCAAGAACGGAATACCGTCGGTGCCGTAGATGGGGTTTTCGTTTTCAAAGTTCACCAACAGCACTTCGCCAATTTGCGCTTGGCCGCCTTGCACGGCGCGTTTGATTTCGTTGGCTTTGAACAGCGACGCGTTGGCGTGCACTGTGATTTTGAGTTTGCCTGCGGTGGCGGTATCCACGTCTTTGGCGAACTGAATCAAGTTCTCAGAGTGAAAGTTGGTCGCGGCATAAGCGGCGGGCAAGTCCCACTTGGTTTGGGCGAATGCACTGCCTGCGAACAAAGCCAGGGCGAGGGTGATGAGTGGAAAGCTTGGACGTTGCATGAAAACTCCTGAGCGCAATGTGAGAAAGATATAAGCCTTGACTATAACGAACGCTGTGAGCGCCTTGACAAAGCGCAGCGGATGTCAAAATCCTAGGATGCAAGCGACACCTACCCCTGATAAATGGCAATTCTGGATTGACCGTGGCGGCACCTTCACCGACATTGTGGCCAAGCGCCCTGACGCCAGCTTGGTGACCCTCAAGCTGCTGTCTGACAACCCCGAGCAGTACAAAGACGCAGCCGTGGCGGGCATTCGCCACTTGTTGGGCTTGCAGCCCGGGCAGATCATCTCGCCCGAGCAAGTAGCCTGCGTGAAGATGGGCACGACGGTAGCCACCAACGCGCTCTTGGAGCGCAAAGGCGAGCCCACAGTGTTAGTAACCACCCAAGGGTTCAAAGATGCCTTGCGCATTGCCTATCAAAACCGGCCGCGTTTGTTTGACCGCCACATCGTTTTGCCTGAGTTGCTGTACCAAGAGGTGATTGAGGCGCACGAACGCGTGGGCGCACACGGCGAGGTGGTGCAGGTTTTGGACCTTGGCCATTTGCGAGCCCAGTTGCAGGCTGCATTTGCGAGGGGTCTGCGCAGCGTGGCCGTGGTCTTCATGCACGGGTACCGCTACAGCGCTCACGAACAAGCGGCGGCAAGACTGGCGCGTGAGCTGGGCTTTACCCAAGTGAGCACCTCGCACGGCACCAGCCCGATGATGAAGTTTGTCAGCCGCGGTGACACCACGGTGGTGGATGCGTATTTGTCACCCATCTTGCGCCGCTATGTGGACCAAGTTGCCGCCGAGATGCCGGGGGTGAAGTTGTTTTTCATGCAGTCTTCGGGGGGCTTGACCGACGCCCATGTGTTTCAGGGCAAAGACGCCATCTTGTCGGGTCCTGCGGGGGGCATTGTGGGCATGGCCCGCACGGCCGAGCTGGCCCAAGCGCAGGAAGCGCCCGGCGAAGGCGTGAAGGTGATTGGCTTTGACATGGGTGGTACCTCGACCGATGTGTCCCACTACGCCGGTGAGTTTGAGCGCGAGTTTGAAACCCAAGTGGCGGGGGTACGCATGCGCGCGCCCATGATGAGCATTCACACCGTAGCCGCAGGCGGCGGATCGATTTTGAGTTTTGATGGTGCGCGCCTGCGTGTGGGGCCACAAAGCGCAGGGGCCAATCCGGGGCCTGCGAGCTATCGACGCGGTGGCCCGCTCACTGTGACCGATGCCAATGTGATGCTGGGCAAGGTGCAAGCCAAGCACTTCCCCAAAGTGTTTGGTCCCCAGGCCAACGAGCCACTCGATCACGCCGTGGTGGCGCAACAGTTTGAGGCCATGGCGCGAGGCCTTGGGCGCACGTCCGAAGCCTTGGCTGAGGGGTTTGTGCAGATCGCGGTGCAGCAAATGGCCAATGCCATCAAGAAAATATCGGTGGCTCGCGGCTATGACGTCACGCGCTACACCTTGCAGTGCTTTGGCGGCGCGGGCGGGCAACACGCCTGTTTGGTGGCCGACGCCTTGGGCATGACGCGGGTGTTGGTGCATCCCTTGGCGGGCGTGTTGTCGGCCTATGGCATGGGGCTGGCCGACCAAAACGTGATCCGCGAGCAAGCCATCGAGCTGCCCTTGGTGCATGCGAGCATGGCCAGCCTCACACAGACCTTGGCCACGCTGGAGCAAGCCGCGCAAGCGGAGTTGTTACTCCAGCAAAGCGCCCCAGGCGCGCTGTCAGTGCGCCGCAGCGTGCATGTGCGCTACCAAGGCAGTGACTCGGCATTGCGTGTGCCGATGGGCGAGTTGCCTGAGATCGTGGCCGCGTTTGAGGCCGCATATCGCCAACGCTTTGCGTTCTTGATGACAGGCAAAGCCTTGGTGGTTGAAGCTGTGTCGGTGGAAGTGCTGCTAGCGGGCGACGCCCCGAGCGAGCAGCGCCACGAGGTGCGAGCGGTGCGTGAAGTGCCGCGCCGCGACACAGTGCGCATGTACGCCGACGGTGCTTGGCACGACGCCGCCTTGGTGGTGCGCGAGGACTTGCAAGCCGGCGATGTGGTGAGGGGCCCGGCCATCGTGGCCGAGAAGAACGCCACCACCGTGGTGGAGCCCGGCTGGCAAGCGCACTTGAGCGCGCTGGACCACCTGATCTTGACCCGAGCCGAGGCGCGCAGCGTGCGCTATGCCGCAGGCACCCAGGTGGACCCGGTACTGCTGGAGGTGTTCAACAACCTGTTCATGAACATCGCAGAACAAATGGGTTTGCAGCTGCAAAACACCGCGCACTCGGTGAACATCAAAGAGCGGCTCGATTTTTCGTGTGCCTTATTCGATGCCCAAGGTCACTTGATTGCCAATGCGCCACACATGCCGGTGCATTTGGGCTCGATGGGCGAGAGCATTCAAACCGTGATCCGTGAGAACGCCCACACCATGCAGCCGGGCCATGTGTACGTGCTCAACGACCCTTACCACGGTGGCACGCACTTGCCCGACATCACCGTCATCACCCCGGTGTATCTGGACGATGCTGCGACGCCGAGTTTTTATGTGGGCTCTCGCGGCCACCATGCCGACATTGGGGGCACCACGCCGGGCTCCATGCCGCCTTTCTCCACCCGCATTGAAGAGGAGGGTGTGCAGATCAACAACGTGTTGTTGGTCGAGCGCGGGGTGCTGCGTGAAGCCGAGATGCTGCGCTTGCTGCAAAGCGGGGACTACCCCAGCCGCAACCCGGCGCAAAACATGGCTGACCTGAAAGCGCAAATTGCCGCCAATGAAAAAGGCGTGCAAGAGTTGCGCAAGATGGTGGTGCAATTTGGCTTGGATGTCGTGCAAGCCTACATGGGCCATGTGCAAGACAACGCCGAAGAGGCGGTGCGTCGTGTGATCACGCGCTTGAGAGATGGGCAGTTCACCCTGGCGTTAGATAACGGCGCGCAAATTCAGGTGGCCATACGCGTCAACGCACTCGAGCGCACGGCAGAGATTGACTTCACCGGTACCTCCTCCCAGCAGACCAACAACTTCAACGCACCCAAGGCCGTGTGCATGGCCGCCGTGTTGTATGTGTTTCGCAGTTTGGTGGACGACGACATCCCGCTCAATGCCGGCTGTTTGAAGCCGCTTCGCGTGACCATTCCTGCGGGCTCTATGCTCAACCCCAACCCACCGGCTTCGGTGGTGGCGGGCAATGTGGAGACGTCCACCTGCATCACCAATGCCTTGTTTGGTGCGCTGGGGGTGATGGCGGGCAGCCAGCCCACCATGAACAACTTCACTTTTGGCAACGCGCAGTACCAATACTACGAAACCATCTCGGGGGGCAGTGGTGCCGGTGCGCTGACCGATGCAGCGGGTCACACCACAGGCGGCTTTGATGGCACGAGCCTGGTGCAAACCCACATGACCAATTCACGTCTGACCGATCCTGAAATTTTAGAGTTCCGTTTTCCGGTGCGCTTGCTGAGCTACGCGATTCGAGCCGGATCGGGTGGCGCGGGGCGCTGGCGTGGGGGGGACGGCGGGGTGCGGCGCATCGCGTTCTTGGAGCCGATGACGGCCAGTGTGCTGTCAAATGGTCGCACCTACCCTGCTTTTGGTGCCGCAGGCGGACACGCCGGTGCGCTGGGGATCAACCGCGTGGTGCGCGCCGATGGACGCGTTGAGGACTTGGGCCACATTGCCCAAGCCGAGATGGCGGTGGGCGATGTGTTTGAAATTCACACGCCTGGGGGTGGGGGCTATGGGGCTGAGGCGAAAGAGCTTGATTGACTAAGAGCTCAGGCGCTTAGGGCCGCAGCATCCGACCTCAGCTGCTGCGCAGCATGTGCATCAACCCCACTAGCCCAATGGCTTGTAACCAGATCGGTGGCCGACCACTCCAGCGCGTGAATCGGGCCGATTTCTAGATACGCCACGCGTCCCGCCAAGGTTTCGCTGCTTTGTTGCATCAATTCCAGCGACGCCGAACCCAACAGCAAAAAGTGCCCAAACCGTTGACCGCCGCGACGGCGCTCGTCGATGATGCCGCGCAAGACTTCAAACAAGCCGGGCATGCGATGGATCTCATCCAAGATCACCAGCTTGTCACCCTGGGCACGCAAAAAAGCATCGGCATCTTCCAGCCGGGTTGTGTACGTGTGACCCTCAGCGATTCCCTAGGCGCATGTCCGTCAGCCATCAAGCTGTTTGGCTCAGCGTGGCCATGTACTGAGTCACCCCGCTTTGCACATCGGCAAACGCATGGTCGCAACCGCTGGCGCGCAGGGCGGTCAAGTCGGCTTGGGTGTAGCACTGGTATTTGCCACGCAGAGCATCTGGGAAGGGCACGTACTCGATCAAACCGGCTTGGGCTGCGCCAGCCAAGTCGAGCGCGCTGTCGCCCTGGGTCGCGCGCAAGGCATTGACCACAGACAAAGCCACGTCGTTGAAAGGTTGTGCACGACCCGTGCCGAGGTTGAAGATGCCCGACTTGTCTGGGTTGTCCAGGAACCACAGGTTCACGGCCACCACGTCGTCAATGAACACAAAGTCGCGCAGTTGCCCACCGCTGGCGTAGCCGCCGTACTCGCCAAACAACTTGACCCGGCCTTCTGCCTTGAACTGGTTGAATTGGTGAAACGCCACACTGGCCATGCGGCCCTTGTGTTGTTCGCGTGGGCCATAGACGTTGAAGTAGCGAAAACCCACGACTTGGCGCTTGAACTTTTTGAAGTTGTCCCCGCACTCACGTCGCATGCGCTGGTCAAACAGCAGCTTGGAGTAGCCGTAGACGTTGAGTGGGTGCTCAAACTCGGGCGTTTCGCGAAAGGTGTCGCTGCCGCCATAGGTGGCGGCGGAGGAGGCGTAAAGCAGGCGTGTGCCCGCTTGCTGGCAACTGTTGAACAAGCCACACGACAAGGTGTAGTTGTTGTCCATCATGTACTTGCCGTCGCTCTCCATGGTGTCGCTGCACGCGCCCTCGTGAAACACGGCTTCGACCTTGCCAAACGCACCTTGCGCAAACAGCTCGTAGAAGACGTCTTTGTCGACGTAGTCGGCAATCTTCAGGTCCGCCAGGTTGCGGACTTTATCCCCCTCGCTCAGGTCATCGACCGCGATGATGTGGTCAATGCCTCGCGCATTCAAGCCCCGGATGATGTTGCTGCCGATAAAGCCTGCGGCTCCGGTGACGACGATTTTCATAAGAGTTCCTTAGCGGCTTTCAAGACAACAGTTCTTCCAAGCTGACGGTGGCGGTGCCAAATTTTCCCACCACGATGCCGCCTGCGCGATTGGCCAGGGGCATGGCTTGGCGCAAGCTCAGGCCACTGGCCACCAAGGCCGCGAGGGTGGCAATGACGGTGTCACCAGCGCCGGTGACGTCAAACACTTCGCGCGCTTGGGCCGAGACATGCAGCTCGCCTTGGCCATCAAACAGAGTCATGCCCTCTTCGCTGCGGGTCAGCAGCAAGGCGTCGAGTTGCAACTGCACGCGCAGCGCATGGGCTTTGTGGCGCAGATCTTCTTCGTTGGACCATTCACCGATGACTTGTTGCAGTTCGGCGCGGTTGGGCGTGATGCAACTGGCCCCTGCGTAGCGCGAATAGTCGCTTCCCTTGGGGTCGATCAAGACGGTTTTACCTGCCGCGCGGGCGGCGCCGATCATCTGGCTGACATGGGCTAAGCCGCCTTTGCCGTAATCGGAAAACAACACCACGGCATGGTCTGGCAGCAAGCGGGTAAATTGGGCCGACTGCGAGGCCAAGACCTCGGTTTGCGGGGTGTTTTCAAAGTCAATGCGCAACAGCTGTTGCTGGCGGCCAATCACGCGCAGCTTGACAGTGGTCTTGAGTTGCGCGTCGCGCCCCAAATAAGGAGCAATGCCGGTTTGGGCCACCAAGTCTTCGAGCAAGTGGCTTGCCTCATCGTCTCCCACGACAGATAACAAACTGGCGTGCGCACCCAGACTGACCACGTTGTAGGCCACGTTGGCGCAGCCGCCCAAGCGGTTTTCTTCCCGGGTCACGCGCACCACGGGCACGGGCGCTTCGGGGCTGATGCGATCGACAGCGCCATACCAATAGCGGTCAAGCATCACGTCGCCCACCACCAGCACCTGGGCTTGTGCGAGTTGTTCACGGCTAAGGGTCATAGTTCCTCCACCCGCCTGGCGGGGTAGCTGTCCCAGGCTTGGCAGCCTGGGCATTGCCAAAAATGTTGGCTGGCTTCAAAGCCACAGGCGGCACAGCGGTAGCGCTGCAGCGGCTTGGCGGCACGCTCCAAGGCGCGTTGGACCTGTGGGTGAAATTGTTCGTGCTCAAACCTTTCGTGGGCGATCCATTGGGTGGCCGCCACCAAGGAGGGCTCGCGCTGCAGGTGCTGGGCGTAGCGCGCATTGGTGTCGGTGTCGCCCTGGGCGCTGCGCAGGCTCACGATGGCGTTGAGCACATCCAGCGAGGCGGCTTGGGTGTAGCTCGCTTCCAGCAGGCCCAAGGCGTGGTCGCCGCAACCCAAGGTGAGCGCCAAGGCGGCCAGCTTAGGCGCCAACAACGGCCAAGCCGAGGGCACGTGCTGGGCCAGTGCGGCCAGGGTGTCAAACGCCTCTTGTGGGCGTTGGCTGTCGGCCAAAGCCTGGGCCAAGGCCATGTGCGCGCGGGCAGACTGGGGGGCCACGGCGATGGCGCGCTTTAGCAACGCCATCACGTCTGCGCCGTGCTGGTGCAAGTCCAGACTGGCTGCTTGTTCGCAAAGGTAATGGGCTAAGCGCCCTTGAAAACTGCCTTGGCCGCTGTCGCTGAGTTTTTGGGCGATGAGCGTGGCCTTGGCCCAATCGCGGGAACGCTCGTAAATACTCAACAGCGCCAGGTGCGCTTGGGGCGCGTGCACCGTGCCTTCGAGTTTGTGTAGCGCGTCTTCGGCGCGGTCTAATAAACCCGCCTTGAGGTAGTCTAGGGCCAGTGCGTGTTGGGCACGGTCACGGTCGTTTTGGCTCAGGTCACCGCGAGACAGCAAGTGTTGGTGCACGCGCACGGCGCGCTCGTATTCGCCGCGGCGGCGAAACAAATTGCCCAGTGCAAAGTGCAGCTCGGAGGTGTCGGGGTCGTGTTGGACGGCTTCGATGAAGGCGTCGATGGCCTGGTCTTGCTGTTCGTTGAGCAAGTGGTTGAGACCCTTGAAATAGGCCTTGGGGGTTTGCCGGTTTTCGAGGCGCAGTTGGCGCAAGTCCATGCGGGAAGCGAGCCAGCCCAGACCAAAGGCCAGGGGCAGCCCAATGAAAATCCAGGTGAAATCAAATTCCATGGGTGGGGTCTGTGGAGGGGGTCTGGACGCGTGTCACGCTGGGCTTAGCCGAGCGACGATGACGCCACCACCGGGGCACCATGCCCAGCACGCCTACGGCCACGCCCACGACAAAGGCACTCAAGACCACCAGCACCAAAGGCGCTTGCCACGTCGTGCCAAAAAAGAAATGGACCACGGCGTCATGCTGGTTGTTGAGTGCAAAAGCGAACAGGGTAAAAAAAATGGCTGCTTTCAGAGTGATCTGAAGCAGCCACATGAGGTTTTTCAAGGCGACTCCTCTGTGACAAGGAGAATTTTAGCCCCGCCTCGGTTCAACTTTTGAGTTCTGACTTGGCCAGCAGTTCTTGCGTGCGAGCATCCACTGCTTCACGCAGGGCTTTGCCCGGCTTGAAGTGGGGAACGCGCTTTTCTGGAATCGCCACGCTCTCGCCAGAACGCGGGTTGCGTCCCATGCGGGGAGGGCGGCGGTTGATGGAAAAGCTGCCAAAGCCTCGCAGCTCGATGCGGTGCCCGCGCACCAGCGCGTCGCCCATCGCGTCAAGCAAAGTCTTGACTGCGAATTCGGCGTCGCGGTGCGTGAGCTGACCAAACCGAGCGGCCAGTTCTTCGACCAAGTCGGAACGGGTCATCAGTTGTTGTTGTCAAGCTTGGCACGCAACAAAGCGCCCAAGCTGGTGGTACCCGCGTTTTCGCGAGCCGACTGTTGCGACAAGGAAGCCATGGCTTCTTGTTGGTCCACAGCGTCTTTGGCTTTGATCGACAACTGGATGTTGCGGGTCTTGCGATCCACGTTCACCACCACGGCTGTGACTTCGTCGCCTTCTTTGAGCACGCTGCGTGCATCTTCCACGCGGTCGCGCGAGATTTCGCTGACGCGCAAGTAGCCGATGATGTCTTCGCCCAGGTCGATTTCAGCGCCCTTGGCATCCACTGTCTTGACCTTGCCAGTGACGGTTTGGCCCTTGTCGTTGACCGACACGAAGGTGGTGAAGGGGTCTGAGTCGAGTTGTTTGATACCCAAGCTGATGCGCTCGCGGTCCACGTCCACAGCCAAGACCAAGGCCTCAACTTCTTGACCCTTCTTGAATTCACGCACAGCGTTTTCGCCGGTTTCGTTCCAAGACAAGTCAGACAAGTGCACCAAGCCGTCGATACCGGCAGCCAAGCCCACAAACACGCCGAAGTCGGTGATCGACTTGATCGGGCCTTTGACGCGGTCGCCACGCTTGGTGTTGAGCGCGAACTCTTGCCAAGGGTTGGCTTTGCATTGCTTCATGCCCAGGCTGATGCGACGCTTGTCTTCGTCGATCTCGAGGACCATGACTTCGACTTCGTCACCCAAAGACACGATCTTGGAAGGTGCCACGTTCTTGTTGGTCCAGTCCATTTCAGACACGTGGACCAAGCCTTCGATGCCGGGTTCGAGTTCCACAAACGCGCCGTAGTCGGCGATGTTGGTGATCTTGCCGAACAAACGGGTGCTTTGTGGGTAGCGGCGGTTCACGCCCATCCAAGGATCGTCGCCCATTTGCTTCAAGCCCAAAGACACGCGGTTTTTCTCGGTGTCGAACTTGAGGATCTTGGCTGTGATTTCTTGACCTGCCGTGACCACTTCAGAGGGGTGACGGACACGACGCCATGCCATGTCGGTGATGTGCAACAAGCCGTCAATGCCGCCCAAGTCAACAAACGCACCGTATTCGGTGATGTTCTTGACCACGCCGTGCACGATGGAGCCTTCTTTGAGGGTTTCCATCAGCTTGGCGCGCTCTTCGCCCATCGAAGCTTCCACCACAGCGCGGCGTGAC